>NZ_JAMAUK010000024.1:0-66830 GCF_023714395.1 Niallia sp. MER 6
TGATTTATTACAATTACTATAGATATCAGTGGAACTTAAAAAAGATGACCCCTGTTCAATACAGAGATCATCTTCTTAAAACTGCCTAGGCTTTTTTTAAATGTCCTTTACAAAGGGTACACTTTAATAAGAATTCGGGCTTTTCATTATTTTATTCTTCTGTAGCTAATTCCTCTTCTGCTTCTTCTAAATCATCAGGATAAACTGTCGTATCAAATACTTCTCCTGTTGCTTCGTCTTTAACATCGATATTTACCTTCATTTTATCCATGTCTTCTCCGTTAAAGAGGTTATACATCATACCCGTAATACCAATACCGATAATGGACCATGAATCCATGCTGTTCTCATAGGCTGCTTTATCAACCGTTAAAGTGAACTTAGAGAAAGAGTTATTGTAAGTAATATCTTTCACAGATGGGAAAGTGCCGTCTGTTTTTATTTCATCTAATGATTTTTCGGCATTTGTTTTAATGTCTTTCATCATTTTTTTATGCTCTGATTTAGACATTTTATACGTTAAAGAACCATCCTCGTTTTTTGTTACCTCAATACCTTCTGCTTCCGCTTCTTTAATGGTATTATCAATGTCCTCGCCTTCAACAAAAGATGCTGGCATTGTAATTTCCACATTTAGCAGACCTTTGTCTACAGCAAAATCCTCTGTTTCTTCTGATTCCTTCTTGTCACTTGAAGTCTTGCTTGCTTCTTTGTCAGCTCCACAAGCAGCAAGTGCAAGTACCGTAATGGCTAAAAATAACAAAAACCCAAATTTTTTCATGTAAGAATCCCCCTACTGTACTATATATTGTATTTACGTACCTTAGTACAATACCATATAATAGGAGGTCATTTCTAGCAATCTCTAATAATCGAATTATTCTAAACTCTATTCCTTACCGACATATATGTAATTATCAAAGGATAATAATGACATTTCAGCCCCATTCTTTTCGTTAATTGTCATCGCCCCCTCCTGTGCTATTTGAAGCTCGTAATTCTTCCTTTTCTTGTCTGAAAAAAAGATGATAGTTTCACGGCTCTCTCTCCTAGTTTTATTTGGAGATTAGACGAAATAATTTACAAAAAATTACAATCCTAGTTATAATAAAAAAATCTTTTCCTTATAAATTCTGCCCCAATTATTCGCTTTTAATAAACTTGAGTAACTCATTTAACACCTTCACTAATCCCTGTTATTTCCTTATATTAAAATAATAATTATATTGGGTTACTATGTATTCAGATTGAGATGTTTATTACAGTCTATAATTAATAAAAACGGGTGCCTAGTGCTTAGGCAACCCGTTTTTCTGTGTCTTATTCTTACTCTTTTATACTATCAAGCTTCGTACTAACTTCCTCTTTAGCCGCCTGATTTCCATAATGCGGTCTTACTCGTTTAATAAACAATGCGAGTATTAGTGCAAGCACTGCAATCCATGTAGAAACAATAAAGGTAAAGTTAATTCCATGTATCATTGCTTCATTCATGATTTGTTGTTGAATTTCCGTTGCCGACTGTGCTGTACTTGCATCCATATTTGCCATTGCATTGGCAGCTAATTCCTCTGCTTCTGCTTTCGTTCTATTTTGCATAACGGTAATTAATAACGCTGACCCAATTGCACCTGATACTTGTTGTAAAGTGTTGTTCAATGCTGTTCCGTGTGGATTGTTAATCGGTGGCAATTGATTTAATCCGTTTGTCATTACTGGCATCATAACCATGGACATTCCGAACATACGCAAGGTGTACAATAAGACAAGTGTGGAATATGCAGTATTCATGCCAATCTTGCTGAAGTAATAAGACGTTATAACTGTAATTGTTAAGCCAATTACGGCTAGTATTCTTGCTCCGTACTTATCAAAGAGTTTCCCGGTTATCGGCGACATTATTCCCATTACAATCGCTCCAGGAAGCATTAACAAGCCTGAATCCATTGGAGAAATGCCGCGGATGGTCTGCACATAGATTGGCAGCAGGATCATAGATGAAAACATTGCGACTGAAATAACAATGGAAATAACTGACGACAATGCAAACATAGGATACTTATAGATGCGAAACTCAAGCATCGGCTCATCCATGCGCAGCTGGCGCAGGATAAAAGTAAGCAATGCAACTGTACCAATAATAATCGTTCCATATACGTATGGGCTATCCCAGCCCTTCTCTCCTGCAGAACTAAAGCCATACAGCAACCCACCGAAGCCAATGCTCGATAAAACTAATGAGAATATATCAAGCTTAATATCTCGTTGGGCCGTTACATCTTTTAATTTAATAAAGGCAAAAACTAAAGTTAAAATTGCAATTGGCAGAACAATATCAAATAACATTCTCCAGCTGTAATGCTCAATCAGCCAGCCTGAGAGCGTTGGCCCAATTGCTGGAGCTGTAATCATCACCAGACCAAACATCCCCATTGCTGCCCCTCTTTTTTCAACTGGAAATGCTGTAAGCATCACATTCATTAATAACGGCATCATGATCGCTGATCCTGCTGCCTGAATCATGCGCGCTCCTAGTAACACACTGAATGCTGGAGCAACGCTTGCTAAGAGCGTTCCTAAAGTAAATAATAACATGGCTGTTAAGAATAATTTTTTATCAGAAAAACGCTGAATGAAGAACGCACTA
Source organism: Niallia sp. MER 6 (assembly GCF_023714395.1). Classification (NCBI taxonomy): domain Bacteria; kingdom Bacillati; phylum Bacillota; class Bacilli; order Caryophanales; family Bacillaceae; genus Niallia; species Niallia sp. MER 6. Next base: position 2,648 of record NZ_JAMAUK010000024.1, read on the forward strand.
GCTGGTATTAATATCCCATTAATGAGCATATAACCTGTAGACAGCCATTGTACTGCAGTCGCATTGACGTCGAATTCCTCCATAATTGCTGGAAGAGCAACGTTAAGCAAGGTTTCATTTAATATCGCTACAAAGGCGCCGATAAATAAAATCGCAATCATGCCATATGGAGGTGAATTAGTTTCCTTTGTCATGTGGAATCAGTCCTTCTTTCTTATTTAATTTATCCTTCAAATCTGTAAAGCTCCCCTCTTCCCCTCCGTTTCAATAATTCCTTTGTTTCTGTTTTAAATAATTGAATTTACAACAAAAACACTCCTTTTAAATTTTTTTCAAAAAAGGATTGACGAAAGCATGGTATACATCGTATAATTAAGATAGGGATAATATACGATAATAACTAAATATAAAATGCATACCTATGTAAATTTACCATATCTAGTAACTCTTTTCAATGGTGAATTACATATTTTTTTATGTAATTTTTTATTAGAAGTGCGTTCATTGAACGCACTTCTATTTTTTTTTTTGCGGCAGGCTGTTTATTCTTTACTATAAACGGAATAATTAGCATGCAGCTGTCCATCTTGTCCAAGTATTCGCTGTGTAACGAACATTTGTGTTTTATCTGCTGATAATGATCTCGTTGCCTCGTTAAGGATGTTTCTATCTTTATATGCAGCAGAGATGAATTTTCCATCTGCAGTTATTTCATACATAACAAAATTGACTCCTTGACCTTTAAAAGGATGCTTTTCCCCGTCAGGAATCCCGGAAAATTCCACTTGATATGTTTGTTCATTTTGTTCCTCCCAGCTGACGTGAAATAGCACTTTCTCGCCAACTAGCTTGATATTATACGTGCCTGAAGCAGGCGGACTGCCTAATGAATAATTAGATTCTTCCCTTAACAACTTCCATGTTCCGCAAAAGTCTTGAACAGCATTTCCTAGACTTTGTTTCATAATATCCGTTGCTCCATTTCTGTTATTTTGCCAAGCTGTGATATACAGCCATCATATCTCGCTTATTTAATTCTCGAATGCGGTTGAATATTGGAATTTCTTTGACTTCCTCTGCAGCGCCTTCTGTAACCACATCGCTTACCGTACCAGTCAGCCATGTTTGTACTTTTACACCTTCAACTAGTTCCTCTAATCCCTCTTCATTGATCCCGCTCGCATGACAGCTGACACACGGCACCGATAATTTCATGACACCATCATGAAGATTATCTTCCGAGATAACCTTTTTGCCTTTGCAGAAAGGACATGGATGACTTGCTTTTATTTTATTAATTTGGGTTACAATTTTTTTATATCCGAATGCTTCATATACATAGGTCAGCTTTTTGTATTTCCCATTCGTGAAATATTTATCAATAATACTTTCTCTCGTTTCATCAATACCAGTAAAATCACAGATTGTCAGCTTGTTTTTACTGCTTAAGTTTTCGATATTGCCTTTAATACTGCCCCAGAACGGCAACACATTTTGCAAAACAATTTCATAGCCGACAAAGCTTGCTAGTTCAAGTTCCAGCATTTTAAGGGCTGCTTGTGTTTTTCGAGGCAGCAAGGAAACATCCTGCGTCAGTGGCATGTCTTTGCCGACGATTGCTTTAAGTTTCTCTAAAACTGGTAATGACCCGACGATATTAATAATCTTTGTAATAGGAAGTTGAATTAACTCCCGGATATCGATGTCACTAAACAACAGCTTTTTCTCGTGATTTAAAATAGTGCCATTACAAATTGGGCAAGGTATCATTTCTTTTGATTGCTTCATCTGTTCTTTAATGATGGATTTTGACACAACCATATAACGGCCAAGTATAAAGTTGAAGCCTTCCCATTTCTTTGAAGACTTTGTCGCTTTATCATAAAATGACTTGTCCCAATAGCCATATAAGAAGGTATGTTTTTCTGCTTCTGTTAACTCGTTATAGCTCTTACTCAAATCATGACCTAATTCATTTTTTATTTCCTCGAAAAGAAATTGTATTTTTGCATGTTGATAATATTTCAGCACTTCCATCACATCAGGATGTAATAAGCCGTCCCAAAATGGAACTGTTTTATCTTGAATCACTAACTCAAAATCAAATTTTTCCATTTCTCTGCGCCCGGAACAGCTTGGACAGTGATTAGCTTGACTATAAAAATCAAAGCTTTTTGTATCTTTATTAGCTGGATGAGCAGATACGATATGATTAATTATTCCGCCTATTTCAAAAAGAAAACTGTATTGGCTATATAAGTGCCTCTCTAAATCAATAGCGATGACTGGTGCAATTTTATCAGATTCATATTCGCCGTAAATCAATCGTGCCATAGAAGAAAGACTCTTTAGAATGCCGCCTTTATAGACGTTTTCAGCTTGTTTAAAATAACTGATATGATTTTCCGTTAAATAATTTATTCCCTTTACTGAATCTAATTGGGATGATATATGTATCGATTCATCATTCTTCTCAGTATTTTTTTGGCTGAAATATTCACCATGACTGACCACATCAAGATGCTGCACAGGTTCGGACTGTCTTTTTCCAAAATCTACAATAAAATCAGAGCTTTCAAGCATATAAGCATTATGTTCAATCATTATGATGGAGACTGTTTGATCTTCCAAAATAATTCTTACACTATCAATGAATTGATTTAAGATATTTTGTGATAACCCTTTAGAAGGCTCATCAAATATAAATAGTGTATGCGGATTTCTGGTGTTGGCAAACAGCTCTGAAACTAAGTGAACACATTGAAATTCACCTGTTGACAGTGTCTGTGTTTTTCGTTCCAATGTTAAATATCCGAGCCCAAGCTTAATCAATAAACTTAGCCGTTTATGGACAATGTCTTCTTTTGGAAGCTCTTCAACAATATCTTCAATTGAGCGCTGAAAAACATCTTCTATTTCGCTGCTATATTTTGATAGCTTCCTTTTTATATCAAGAAATGTCGCAATGGTTGACCTGCTCGTGATGGACTGATTCCGGTCCTGACCTACCATTACGAGTTTGTCTTTTGGGTATCGCTTCAGAAAATCCCTTGCAATACACTCATTTACTAAAGTTGATTTACCGCAGCCAGATTCACCTGTAAAGGTTACAAGTCTATTTTTTGGAATCTCGATTTCCGCCATTTGAATATTGCGGCAATACAAATCGTAAAATGGATAGAATTCAGTTGGAGCTTCCTCATTCCGTTCCCAAAGTATGGCTTGCGGACGCGGAGATTCTTTCACTAGCTTTCCTCCGTATTTACCGCTGCCTGGCCCAAAGAACAATTGCTTATCTGCTGCATTTAATACACTATCTGAATGATCTATCAGCCAAATTTGGTTTTTACAGCCTAATTGTTGAACCTGTTCTAATATTTTTAATAGCGTGTCATGATCAAGACCAACCGATATTTCATCAATAATAATCACCGTATTGCTGCTGGCAGACATAAATTCTGCCAAATATAGACGGGTTAGTTCTCCGCCCGATAAGGTGCCCATTATCCGGTTTAATGTTAAGTAACCTATATTCATATTGATAATATTGCGAAGAACAAGCTGTCTTTCTTCACTAATATTTAATTCCTTCGCCAAGGAATAGATCGTTTCAACACTTAAATTATTCACATCAGAAATGCTGTGAGGATGATTTCTAAGCTTTAGCAGATGTTGCTCTACATCTTCACTATAACGCTTGCCATCGCACTTTTTACATGCAACATTTTTTGTCGTTCCCCGCCCTTTGCATGCAGGGCACCATCCTAACGCATTATTAAAAGAAAATACCTCTGGTGACAGATGAAATATTTCTCCAAACTTATTTCGTATCTCTTTAAAAACACCAGTATGTGTGCCAATAGTAGAGCGTGGATTGGAAGAAATCGAGGATTTTCCAAGAAAAAGCACTAACGGCATATTCTCCATATTAATAGCGCTAAAATTGGTTTCCATAATATCTGCAAATAAATATTGGTATTCCGCTTTAGGCAATAGAGAAACAAGCCGTTTTTTTGATTCCTCTCCTATTGTTTGACAAAAGGTAGTTTTTCCAGATCCGGATAAGCCTGCAATTCCGAGCGACCGATCCTCTGGCAAGTCTGCATCTAAACGGTTAATATTGTTGGCAATTAACTGATTGATTTTAATCGTTATTCTCTCCTTACATTCTAATTAGCATCTGACATATTTACGTTTAAATCCCAGTTTTCCTCTATCCACTTCTTTTTGAATATTTTCATAAGCATGTAAGAAGCTGCTTTTTTTATTAGCTCGTTTCATTTCGACAATACCTATTTGTTGTGCTGTTTCAACTGCCTTTTCATGTAGCGGCAAATAAGAAACACCAACAGTATATATAAAATTATTCATAGCAGATTTTGTTCGTTCAGGCGATTCTGCAATTGTTTCTTTAATATTTTCTAGCATGCTTGAAATCTTGCTCTCGGAAAACTCGGTGTCTTTGCGATTTCCTAGCATCCAGCAATAACAGCTCCAGCCTGCAGACATCTTCAATTCGTCTCCGCTTGCAATCCACTTATCAGCAACCTCTTGGGCAATATCAGACTCAGATAATGTTACCGCTACCACATAATCGGACAGCATATAAAAGTAAGCACCATCTATCCACCGATCGTAATCCGATTCTGTCATGCCTTTTGGGTCTGCAATAATGCCTGCGAAATACATTGCATCATAGTTCCCAGTTGCATATAGCTCTTCTGCCAATGATTGATTAATTTTAATTTTTTTAGCGATTGGTTTCATAGCACCTGTAGCCACACCAAATAAAGGCTCATGAGCACCATTGGACATGTAAATCTTTTTTGTGCGTTCCTTGCCAAGTGCTTCAAGCTCACTCATTACCGTTTGAAAATCCATTGTCTTCTTCCTCTCCTAGTTAAGCTCTTTCATATCTTCCATTTTACCATTATTTTTTTGCCTGTATTCTCCTACTTTTGATATAGATGAAATAAAACAGAGCTGTCCGAAACAGCTCTGAATCATCTACTAGTATTTTGCTACAACAGGAATCCAAATCTCCGTTTTAACAGCTGGTGAAGTTAAATCTTTATTTTTAATGGACAGAATCTCAGGACCTTCTGCTGCTTCATAGTTAGAAGACGGAAACCATTCTGAGTATATTCTTCCCCATGTTGCTTGCAGTGTACTTGGGAATGGGCCGATAGATTCAAAAACCGCCCAAGTCAAAGCTGGCACTTCAAGTTTAGAAAAGTGTTCCGGACAGCTTTCCGTTGTAGCTACACCAATATATTGATCAAGCTCCCCTTTTTCCTCCATCCGCCCTTCTGAAAAGTTAAGAGATGCTTGTATCATTCCTTTAGGCTCTAAATTGGACAGCTGCTGCAATTGTGCTATTTTCTCCATCGTTAATGACTGCCACATCGCTGTTATTTCTGGATTCTCTCCTTCAAATATTATTGGAACTCTTTTCATAATACCAACTATTTGAAAGGGGTCTTTCTGTTCTATACGGTAATTCATTTCATTACCTCCTCTAATAGATAATTCGAAGGTCATGTGCGGATACGCTTTTAACTGAATACTTTTGCGTTTTACTTCTGATGGGGTAACACCATGCAGCTGTTGAAAAGCTCTAGTAAATGCATCAGGCGAATTGTACCCATATTTTAGAGCTGCATCAATTATTTTTATGCTGCTATTAGTTAGTTCAAGTGCTGCTAAACTAAGACGTCTGCGGCGGATATATTCTGAAAGAGAAATCCCAGCCAAAAAGGAAAACATCCTTTTAAAATGATACTCTGAACAATGTGCTAACCTTGCTACCACTTTAAAGTCTATTTCGTTCGTTAAATTCTCCTCAATATATTTCATTGCATTATTCATGTTTTTTAGCGAATCCATTTTACGACCTCCTCAACCAAATAATAGCTGAAATGATTGCCAGCAACCCGACATTTTGTGCACGATTATGCAGGGTTAAAAAAACCTTCCAATCGAAATATAAGTGGAAGGTTTCATTTTTAATTTACTTGTCGTTTAAGCCTTTGCCGTCAAGAATATGCTGTACATATTTGTCTACTCTAGCGGCTCGAGTTTTTGCTTGTTTTGCTTGTGAAAAATGTAATAAATATGCTCTTTGTCTTCCAGGTGTCAATCCTTCGAATGCAGACTTTAATGCTGGGATTTCTGCAAATTTTATCTGCAGCTCTTCAGGCATGGAGTATTCTTCATTCTTCTTTAATTCAACCTCTAAGCCGGCCTCTTCTACTGCAATAGCTTCTTTAATATAGGCTTTTAAGACTGATTCCATGTCTATTATTTGCTGAACATTAGTAAACCGGATTTGCCGGGCTGCTTGTACATTCTCTGTTTGCTGAACAAGAATACCTTGTGGGTCTTTTATTAATGCGCCTTTATGAAACAGAAGAGCAACATACTCTTTGAAACCATGGATTAATACGACGTTCTTATCATTAAGTGTATAACAAGGATGCATCCACTTAAAATCCTCTGTAAGCTCACAGTCAAGAATGATATTACGTAATATTCTATACTCCTCTTGCCATGTTTTTGCTTTATTCAAAAATTCATCGACCTTAGGATTAGTTTTATAATTTGACATGAAAAAATACTCCTTTTCGCGTTTCGTTTACCTGACAATTATGTATGTGGTTCTATTATAATCGATTATTATATGTTTTAATATGTGCTATTTGTGTTAAACAGCCTGAGACTGCGACGTAAAAAATCCAGCAACTAAAATAGTGCTGGATTTTTTACAATACAGTCATTATTTTTTTACACCATCAGGATAATTCTTCGCATGATATTTATCTCCTAAATGAGTGAAATCATCAACCGTTTTGCGCAACTCATTCATAAGTGTATACTTTACGTCATGCATCGTTTTATAAAAGGCATACTCTTCACAGCCCTCATGCTTAATTCCTGCTAAGGCGTTTGATGATACGATTCTCCGATGTTCATCAATTAATTTATCAAGTGCTTCAAACACATGCTGCGTGTATTTTGCTACATTCTTATGCTCCATTTTTAATTGATCCTGCAGTTGTTGAATTTGTTTGTCCATTTCGACCCTCATTTCTTTGTTCTAATCATAAACAAACTTTTATTAATATGTTTTCAAAAAATGGACTGTATCATGACTTGTAAAATTTACATCTTTAAAAAAACAGTTCCCAGTAAATTATAAGAGTAAACATTTTGCCTGCTCCGATTAGTCTTTGCTTCTGTACCAGTATTGGTACACTTCTTTAAAGCCGATTTTGGAATAAAGCTTTAAAGCAGGTTCATTATTTAACATTACTTGCAGATAAGCATATTGCGCTCCATTATCCTTGCCCCAGTCCAGGATATTTTGAATTAGCACTGTCCCATACCCTTTATTACGACAGTTGCTGGCTGTGACGATATCAAATAATCCGATATATCCTCTTTCTAATACACACATCCCACATGCAAGTATTTCACCACTATCGTTCTTCAGCAGAAAATAGGCAGTTTTCGCCACAATGTTTTTTAGCATTTTCGCTAATGTTACTTGATTACTCCCACTAATATGATTGAGGTGGCAATAGTAATTAAACCAATGTTCTTCGAAAGTTTGATAAAATTCAGCCTTATGTACTACTGCAATATTTACATCTTCTAAAGGCAATACTTGAACAGCGGTTAACCCAGCTTGAATATAGCCATTTTTCGCTAAATTCTCATCCAAGTTTTCCGGTAAAGCTTGCTTCGTCATTTTAAAAATTGGCTTTAAATTTCTGTTACGATAGGTTTGTTCGATAGTACTAATTTTATTAGCAACCTCTTGATAGGAAGAATATATCGGATTGACGGAATTTGCTCTGTTGGTATAGCCATCAGCAAAACGCAATACCCATCCATCATACATATTTGTTTGTAAAGCAGGTAAGGCGTTCATGGACAGTTCCTCTATAATTTGAATCCAGTTTGTTCTCGACATTTTACCCCTCCTGTTTAACTGAATAAAAATACTTATTAACTAATAATTATACAAAATTACACAAATTCCTTCTTCCCTAACATGATATTTTTTTCATAGCAAAAAGAAGCATGAAAACTTCTTCATGCTTCTAAATAGTATTTAAAAACGATTGAATAAATGGTATACCTGCACCTAAAAGCACGCCATTTTCTGGAGAACGGCTTATATAAATAAAAGGATCATTGCTTGGAAATGCTGTCTTTTCATTTACTTTTTCATGAAGAATATTAATATCCTCTTCTCTTAAGTATGAAGTAATATGGCCACCCAAAATGAATTCTCTATTCAATACAAGGTGGATATTATTAATGGAAATGGCTAAATAATTAAGGAATTCATTCCATCTCGCAACATAAACTGGAGAATTGTTTCGCAGTTGTTCAAAAAATGACTCTAATGATTCGTCTTCTGTTAGAAGTGCATGGACAGAACTGTATGTTTCCATGCAGCCTTTCTTACCGCAATAGCACGGGGGCCCGTTTGGATTTACTGTCATATGTTCAACCGTTCCGCTATGCCCTTCTTTCCCCATGTAAATCTGCCTGTCGATTATAATCGCTCCGCCAAGATGGGGACCAATCGAGAGGTAGACAGCATCATCCATATCATTTCTTACCCAAAGCTCTGTTGTTGCTGCACATTTGGCATCATGTAAAAACATGCAGCGATATGGCAGATGCTGTGAAAACACCTCAATATCCAAGCCTGTAGAAATTAATATTTTTCCATAGGTTATTTTTTTGCCGTCATTCGATGTTAACCCTTGTACAGCAAAGCCAATTCCGAGAACCTGCTCTTCTTTCACTTGTAAGGCATCAATAAAGGCTAGAACTTCTTGACTTAACCATTTGTAATAGTGATGCTCATTAGCATATCCCAAGGATAACCGTTTTTGCTGAAATGCTTTTCCAAGCAAATCAACTGCCAGTAATTGTACAGTAGATTTTTGGATCTCCACTCCAATGCTGATTCGGGCCTGTGGGCAGATAGCATAAGCAGCTGCTCGTCTTCCCACTGAAGATTCAAACTGCCCACTCTTCTCAATTAACCCTTCTTGCTCCAAACGGACTAAATTTTGCGTTACTGTCGGCAAGCTTAAATGCAGCTGGTTAGCAATTTCTTGTTTGGAAAGCTTCCCATTTTGATAGATGAGATGATAGATAGCCGAATAATTGCTTTTTTTTATATCTTTAAATGTGATGTTATTTTCCATGAAAATACCTCATTTGATAAACCAATTTTATAAAAATACTTATCTTAACTCCTTTAAATATAACATACGAGCATATCCAATTACAGCTTTGTCAAAAAGCGTCTGACAATTTTTACTTTTAAATAGATTGACTATTATCAAAAGACGTTTTATTATGTAAATGTATTTTATAAAACTATTTTACAAAATAACTTAACGAAAAGGAATGATAAATATGGGCATTATTGAAAAAATGAGACTGGATGGAAAAAAGATTTTCGTTACAGGCGGTGCTAGAGGTATTGGAAAGAGTGTCGCAACCGCTTTCGCTGAAGCTGGCGCAGATATCGCTATTGTAGATTTAGATATTGAAGAAGCTGTCAAGACTGCAAAAGAATTAGAAGCTAACAATGGGATTAAGTCTATCGCTATCAAAGCAGATGTTACTAACCCACAAGATGTAAACGCTATGATTGATACTGTGCTTGAACATTTTGGCCGTTTAGATGTTGCCTTTTGCAATGCCGGCATCTGCATGAATATCCCTGCTGAAGATATGACCTTTGAACAGTGGAAAAAAGTAGTCGACATTAATCTTACTGGTGTATTTCTAACCGCCCAAGCTGCTGGAAAAGTCATGTTAAAACAAGGCGGCGGGTCTATTATTAATACAGCTTCCATGTCAGGTCATATTGTTAATGTTCCACAACCGCAATGCTCTTACAATGCTTCAAAGGCAGGAGTTATTCAATTAACTAAATCATTGGCAGTAGAATGGGCAACAAGAAATGTGCGCGTTAATTCCATCAGCCCAGGATATATCGGCACAGAGCTTACCTTGAATTCGCCAAGCTTACAGCCATTAATTGCTCAATGGAATGAAATGGCACCGCTTAAACGGATGGGAAGACCGGATGAATTACAATCTATCTGTGTTTATCTTGCTGGCGATACGAGCAGCTTTACAACAGGATCTGACTTTGTCATCGATGGTGCATTCACTGCTATTTAATAGATTCATAGGAGGTCATCATAATGAACTACTTACTCGGTACAGACATCGGAACATCTGGTACGAAAACCATTTTAATGGACACAGAAGGAAACTTGCTTGCTCAAGATCTCCAAGAATATGATGTGTTAACACCAAAGCCTTTATGGGCTGAACAGTGGCCTGATGTTTGGCTTGATGCTGCAAAAGCTTCTATCAGCAACACGGTTGAAAAAGCAGGTATTCATCCTGAAGACATTCGCGGACTTGCTATTAGCGGACTGTACGGCGGATCAGGCATTCCACTAGATGAGCATATGGAGCCTGTAAGACCTTGTATAATTTGGATGGACCGCAGAGCTTCTGTCGAAACGCAATGGGTGTTAAATACTATCGGGGAAGAAAAGCTGCTGGAAATTACCCATAATGGCGCAGATCCTTACTACGGCTACACGAAAATATTATGGATGAAAAATCACGAACCGGAAAACTGGAAAAAAACGAAGCTGTTCTTGCCTCCGAATGATTATGTTATTTATAAACTGACCGGAGAAGTGGCGATTGATTATTCTTCAGCTGGTAATATTGGCGGGATTTTTGATATGAATAACCGCACTTGGTCAAAGGAATTGCTCGATGCAATGGGAATCCCCTATTCCATGATGCCAGAAAAAATTGTTGAATCAACAGACATCATCGGCGGGTTAACAAAAGAAGCAGCTGCAGAGTTAGGACTTGCAGAAGGAATGCCTGTTATCGCCAGCGGGATTGACTGTGGTGCAGCTAATATTGGCCTTGGTGTGTTTGAATCTGGCAAATATGCAGCAGCTATTGGCACGTCCATGTGCGCCGCATTGATTTCTGATCAGCCAGTGAAAGGAAAAGACTTAATTGTTTGGCCGTATTTATTCGATGCTAAAAGACTATCATACTATTTTGCTGGTGGAGCTACTGCAGGAGCAATCGTAAAGTGGTTTAGACAAACGCTATGTCAATTTGAATTAGAAGCAGAAAAAGCAGGCGGGAAAAATGCTTATGATGTATTAAATGAACAGGCTGCCAATATACCTGCTGGCAGTGAAGGATTAGTTGTTCTTCCCTACTTTATGGGCGAAAGAAGTCCTGTCTGGGATTCAGATGCGAAAGGCACCATTGTCGGTTTATCTTTAGCACATACGAAAGCACATATATATCGCGCCTTTTTGGAAGCGGTTGCCTACAGTTTAAGAGATGCCATTGAAGCAACAGGCGAAAATGTAGGTGAATCAATCTTGCTTGCAGGGGGTGTTACTAAATCAAAATTATGGAGACAAATTTTTGCTGATGTGACAGGCTATCCAGTTGTATGTCCTATTCACGATGTCGAAGCAAATATGGGGGATGTAATGCTGGCTGGAATTGGTACTGGTTTGCTTTCCTTTGAAGATGTGAAAAAATGGCAGGTTCTTGATGAGAAGATTATGCCAATTGAAGACAATCACAAGAAATATAATGACTATTACAAAGTTTATAAATCTATTTACCAAAACTTAAAAACAGATATGAAAACGTTGACAAAATTATCAGCAGCTACAGTATGAATTTAGCAGCAGTAAAAAGGAGTTGTGATAAATATGGATAAATGGAGAAAAAGAATTGGATACGGGGCGGGCGATTTTGCCTGCAACCTCGTATTTAGTACAATGGCATCCTACCTCCTTTTCTTTTATACAGATGTTTTCGGAATTTCGGCAGCGGTTGCAGGTACTTTAATGTTAGTAACGAAAATCATCGATGCTTTTGCTGATACTGGCATGGGATTATTGGTGGACAGAACGAAAACCAGATGGGGTCAAGGGAGACCTTACTTCATTATTGGGGCACTTCCTTTTGCTGTGTTTACTATTATGACCTTCATCGTTCCTGATTTCAGCATGTCAGGCAAAATTCTTTGGGCGTATATCACTTATTGCTTGTTGAACATTGCTTATACCGTCGTAAATATTCCATTAAACACGATTGTACCTCGGTTAACTTCCGATAATCATGAGCGCAACTGGTTAGTATCAACTAGAATGATCTGCGCATTGCTTGGGACTGCATTAGTAATGACCATCACCACACCGATGGTAAATTTCTTCGGTCAAGGAGATGACCAAAAAGGTTATTTAGTTACAATGACTATATATGGCATTGTCGCTGTGCTTGTCTTTGTGTTCACCTTTATGAATACAAAGGAAGTTGTGCCGCCGACCGTCCAGCCTGGCAAGTCCTCCTTTAAAGAGGATTTCAAAGGATTAACAGCCCCTGCTGCTATATTTTTTATATTAAACTTTCTCTACTTTAGTCTATATGTTATCCGAAATACGACTGTTATCTACTATTTCACCTATAATCTTGGCAGAACCGATTGGCTCACATTTGTAGGGATATTCGGAATTCTTTCCGGATTGCCAATCCTGCTATTATTGCCTTGGCTCCAAAAAAAGATGGCAAAGAAAAATGTTTTGCTTTTAAGCACCTTAATTTATATTGTTGGAGATTTAGTCCTTTACTTTGGAAAAACATTCCCTGCCATGCTGATTGCCGGCTTAACGATAACTGGTCTTGGCATTTACGGCATCTTTGGGACAACATTTGCGATACAGCCGGACGTTATTGATTATTCCGAGTACAAAAATAATCGCAGTATTTCTGGAATGATTGCCGCATTCCAAGGTTTTTTTGTAAAAGTCAGCTTAGGTCTTGGCAGCGCCCTTGTAGGAGTTTTCCTTAAAATCGGTGGATATGTACCTAATGCAACACAAACTGAAAGCGCTTTAAAATATATTGAAATCAGCTTTATCTGGGTTCCGCTTATTATTTGTGTGCTGATTGGCATAACGATTGTTTTCTATAAGTTAGATGACAAACGGGCCGAAATGGATATTGAACTCGAACGAAGACGTGCAAAGATTAACAAAAATACCGAGCAGGATGCTTTAAACGAAGCACATTAAGTGTTAAGAGGATAGCGGATACCGCTATCCTCTTATCTTCAATGAAAGCCTTTCATATAAAACTCAATTGCTGTTACTTCTTCGTTTTGAAGTCTTTCACGATTGCTTGATAATAAAGTTTTTAATGCATTCATTTGCTCTGATGATGGTGTCACAAAGCTGCGATTAAAATGATTAATCCACTTCAAAAGAGCAGACTTACCTAATCTGGAAACTTCTCTGTTTTCACATTGAACATAAAAACTTATACTATAAAAAATTGCTTCCCATTTGGATAAAGAACATAATAAAATGGCTATATTATATTTAGTATGTTCATAGCTTGCTTCCTTATAAATATCATATAAGTAATCCTTTATATCTTCGTAATAATGCTGTGCTATTGCCTTTCGTGCAGCCTTGGATATGCCTATCATTTCCGATTGCAGAAGCTGAATAAATTCTTGCTTATACTTTGCTCCATCTAACTTCGATATAGCATGGATAGCAGCTTTTGTGATGGAAATACGGCTGTGATACAAGTACGGCTGTATTAGCTGTGCTTGTTCTTTACTGCCTGTCTCCCCTATTCCTAATAAGCTTTCACGAATATACTGGTTAGCATTCAACATACCCATATAAAAGCTGCTGAAATCTATGGATGTTTTTTGCTTCTTTAATAAAAATCTAGCAAAATAGCGAATAGTACTGCTTTTGTCTAAAAGTGCCGCTTCCAATTCCCTGCCACTTATTTCTGGAAAGTAGGAGTGAAATACCTCCAATCCCTTTAAACGAATCGAAGGAAACTTATCTCTTTTAAAAATGGAGTAATGCTCTTTAAATTCATGAGCTTTGAGACTACTTACTAATTCATTAAACAAACTTTGCCGCACAAGAGGGTCCTTTTCCTTTTTATATAGGTTTACTAGTAATTCCTTATCATATAGATTTGCGTGCATGATCATTTGATAACAAAAATACCGGACGTTCCTATCCTTTGCGCTTGTCCCCTCTTTCAGAAAAGGCAATGATTCTGGCTGTGATAAAACTTGAGCAACTTGTTGAAAAAGATGCTCTTTCTTAAGTTGCCACTTAAAAACAAGAGGAATACTTGAGACAATTTCAGCCATATACTTATCATTTAAGCGACGCTCCACATATTTATCAGCTGCTCCCTTCACTGCTGCAACCCAATCCTTACATCTCAAAAGTAAAAATGGCCACTCTTTACCTGAAGTGTATTGATTTAATAGAATTAAAGCTTTTTCACGGAAATAGCCATTTGGGTGAAAGCTGCACAACCCTAAAATAATCACTCTCTGTTCTTCCGGCATATTTGGCAATAATAAATTCTCCGGGTTTTCCTTACTCCAATCCATGGACCAGTCTAATGAAGTTCGTTCTCGAAACAAGGCATCAAGTTTTGCCAATTCAAGGATGGTTAAGCACGCAACATGTTTAGTAAGCATACTAGCTGTTCTTCTTTTCAACACATCAGAACGTGTTAACAATAAGGGAAAAATAGCGGGAATTCTTGTTAGCTCGATATTGTCTGTATCTTTAAGCAGTTCTTCTATATAGCCATCTGAAAATCTGTCTGCAGGATTGTCTTTTTTACGTTTAGAAAACGGCCATTTCAATGGATATCTCCTCCCATCGGAAACCTAAGGCTTTAGCAATTAATCAATTATCTCCCAAACTCTTTCATCTTCTATCGTAAGCATCTTATTGAAAACTCCTAACGTTCTTACAGTTAGTTTTTCTCCATTTTCGAAATCAAATTCCTTTTCATAAGTTGCATAAACGCCGAAATTAGATAGATTAGAAGTACTGCTGCTTATCATGATATTGTCTAATGAGCATATTTGATTTGAATTGCAGTCAAGTCCATTTGTTGCAATTAACCATTGATCAAATTCTGTATTTGAAGGGGTAGTAAACCACATAAAAACAAATAAAACTATAATAATACTCGCTGCCACATACCTCTTTTTCTTGAACAAATCTATTATTCCTTTCTACAATAATATGGCTATCTTGATAAAAAAAGATAGCTGCCAACTTGGCAGTTATCTTAAAGTTTCTTGTTTCGCTGCTAAATACATACGGTTCTGTATCCCGGTAATAAAAGAAAGCAAAAAGCAAGCTGTGGCTGTTAGGAAAGTACATACCACCCCAAACTCTTCAGTAAGCCATCCTAAAAAAACAGACGAAATACCGAATGCCGCATACATTAAAGTCCCTCTTGCAGAAAACACTTTAGCAAGCGCCTCTTGCCTAACTGCTTTCTGGAAAATGGATACCTCAGCTACGTCTTTAACCATCTGAGGAAATCCAAATAACAACGAAATGATTAAGGCAATCCAAGCATTCGAGATTAGCGCGAAGGCTAATGTAAGGATCACTAGTAAGAAGGTGGACCAGATAATGTAATACCCCAGCTTTTTCTCCAGCTTATCTGCAATTCGATAGACAATTAAACCACCAATAAACATGCCTGCAAAGAAGGATGCATTTATTATCCCCCACCAAAACTCTTGCTTATGAAGAACTTCTTCTACATATACATATAAAATCGCAGCAATCCAAACGCCATTAGCAAAGGTTTCAAAAATATTCATTAAACTAATAGATCGGAGTTGTCTATTCTCCCAAATAATTATCCAGCCTTCTTTAATGGAGGACCACTTAGAAATAATCACTTCGTTTTTTGGTTGCTGATCTTGTTTAATATAAAACATAAACAATGAAGAAATAATGAATAAGCAGAAAGTCAGCCAAAGAAGATGATTCCCTCCCCAAATAACTAACAGTATGCTCCCAATCGGCCAGGCGATTAACTGCGTTATTTGGTCAAGAACAGCTAAAAAACTATTTGTCTTGACGAGTTTCTCTTTTTGTACGAGAACTGGGACTAGTGCATTTCTGGCTGGCGTAGCACATCCATCTAAAAAGGATATGAAGGCAATCAGTATATACAATAGAATCAAGTTATCTAACTGAATCGTCGGTATTAATATACAAAGCAAGAAAAGCAGCAGCGTCTTACCACTTTGCGAATAAAATAAAATCCATTTCAGTTTATATTGATCAAGAATAATCGGCGCAAAAAAACCGCTGCATAATGCCGTAATGGTGATAACAAATGGCACTAGCGACATTAATGTTACAGAGTTAGTTGCTTTATAAACAATTGTTGTTAAACTAACTGTATAGATGACATCACCTAGATTAGCTAACATTTGACCAAGCCAAAGAAACCTAAATGACATCTCATTTTTAAATTTTGACATAGGTACCCTCACTTCTTAATTTATTAAGTTTTAAGAAAGCGGGGAATTCTACATTGGATAGCCTCCTGTCAAAATATTCTAAATCAAGAATACCATAAATCTGTTTATTTGTACCATTATTTGTTAGAAAAAAAGCCGCCTAAAGGCAGCAGGCAAATATCATTGTTTTTTATACAAATCCTCCGACGACAACCATTGAACCAATTGTTCGTATGGATAATAGGTAGTTCCTTTTAATACCAATTTAGGTGCATCAGGATATTTTTCCAACAGTTCTCTAACCTCTTCAGGGCGTAATCTTAAATAAACAAATAAATCTCGTTCTTTAATTAATAAAGGAGTTCCTGATGGACTGCCTTTAGGATTTTTAAAATTTTTCAAACCATTTCCGATGAAATAACCCAACAATGCCAACCCTGCACCTATCCAGAAAAAATCAATTTCCACGTCTTCAACCCTCTCTTTTTTTATCATTAATACGAGTATCAACTGCAAAAAGTTACCTATTTGTTGCGAATGGATAAATAATATTTGCCATTTGCCAGCACTAGAACAATGCTCATAGCTATTATGGAGAAAATTTGTGAATTACCTGATGAGATGGAATAGAATGTGGCGAACATAATTGCTATTAGTAAAGCTGTGCAAAAAAGATGATATGATTTATAAAAACCTATTAACATCACATGTTTTTCTCCATCATCAGCGACGTTTAATAGAGCATTTCCATAATCTTTATGCGAAGACCTTGGAATGATTGGGCGATGTGGTGGCACCAATCTATACAGATTCATCATAATTGACATTAAAATGCAGCAAATTAAAACGGTAATTAAGGAGAGTATAATAATTACAATTTCTTTATTGGTAATGAGCGTAATACATAACGCTAGCAAAGAAAAAATGAAATTAGAAAAAGTCAATAACGCATAATCTGAAAGCTTTTTATAAATTTGGATGTCTACTGCATCTTCTTCCTCTCCATCGACATCTTTATTATTTAAACTAATAATCTGCTTGTATAATCCAAAGCTTACCCCCATTACAATCACAATAATAATAAATATTGCAATTACAAACTCATCTACATATGGATCAAAATTTATTTCAAAGCCTTTCAAGATCAGAATCGAGCTAAAAAACCCGAGAATTGCACTAACAATGATTTTAATCGATGTTCTCATCATTCATCCTCCTCTATAAAAAATACATTTTCGACAGGCTCATTAAATATCCGGGCAAGCCGCACTGCAATTAATAGCGAAGGAATAAACTCCTCCCGTTCAATTAAACTGACTGTTTGCCTGCTTATCTTGGCAAGCTTGGCGAGTTGAGTTTGATTTAAACCGTCCCGTGCCCGCAGCTCCTTTAAACGACTTTTCATAATTTTCTCACCTCATACATTTATTGTAAATTATGCATTTTGTTTTGACAAGTATATTTGTCAAAATGATAATTATATTGGTCAAATTAAAAACAAAAAAGACATCTTACTCTTTGTAAGATGTCTTTTTTGTTCTAATATAAGAATCATATATTTCTCCGATAATTCCTTTAAATTGGTGAACACCTGTATTACCATTAGTCATGATAATTAACCCTCTTTTTAACTTAGGGTACGCTACCATCATGCATTGAAATCCACTTCCCCAACCTAGTGATGAAATCTCTCCGCCTTCGAGAAACACGCCAAGTCCTGTCCAGCTTCTGCAGCCTTGTGTGGTAATTAGTTCTCTTGCTGCAGTTGGAGAAATGCCGATTTTACTTTGATTACCTAGCGCATTCATAACTTCTATTACTAATAGTGACAAGTCAGCTGCAGTTGTCCAAAGTCCTGCCGCTGCGGGATATGGATATAATGGATACTTTTCTTGCATGACATTTCCATCCTTGTCATGGCCACAGCAATAA
Source organism: Niallia sp. MER 6 (assembly GCF_023714395.1). Lineage (NCBI taxonomy): Bacteria > Bacillati > Bacillota > Bacilli > Caryophanales > Bacillaceae > Niallia > Niallia sp. MER 6. The sequence goes on from NZ_JAMAUK010000024.1 coordinate 21,009, forward strand.
TTATGGGATATGTCACTTATACGGCTTGGATAACGGCTGTTCGCCATTTTTAATGGCTGAAAGATGAACTCCTCTATAATTTCTTCTATTTGTTTTCCAGTTACATCCTCTATGAGCAGCTGGATAATACAATATCCAGCATCCGTATATTGAAAGTCACTTTCTGGTTCATACTGCACTTCAATCGGAGACTGGCAATATGGCGTTTCACCAGTTAATATTTCTTCCATAGTGGGAAGAACCGTGTCTTTTCGTTCTATAAAACTATCTTTAGGATCTTGTATCCCAGATTGATGACATAACAAATTCCGTAATGTTACACCCTTTTTTTTAGTTAAATAATTGTTGGGGATTTTCCATGATGTCAGCCTGTTATTTACATCCTCATCTAAATCAAGAATCCCTTGTTCTGATAGCACCATTACCAAGACAGCTGTTAAAAACTTGCTGATGGAACAAGCACTGAAAAGGGAATGATTGTTCACTATTTTACTCGTACCTGCTTCAAGAACACCATAATTATCAATTTGGGAAATCTGACAATCTTTAATAACAGAAACACTTAAACCTGGTACATTATAATGCTTCATGCGCTCAGGGATATTTATGTTTTGCACTGTACCACCACTCCCTATTTTTAACCAAATGATACCAGATGAAATGATATAGTGAAATAGACTACGCCACTATTTAAAAAAATGCACCTGATTTTAATCAGATGCATTCATTTAAATGATCATTATCGCTTTAACACAAGCACATTCACCGAATTTGCAGCTAAAGTAACCACTATACCATTACCCTCAAGGCTTATTTCTGTTTCTGCTGGTACAATCAGCTCTGCATTTTTCTTGTTTACATTCGGAGTAGAAATTAGCGAAGCATCTCCCGTAACTGTTATCATCTTGCCGGTCTGATTGACAACTATGTCTTTTAGTTCTAGCTTCGTTGTTTTTTCAAATGGATCTGCATTTACGAGCTTCACATATACATGGTTATCATCTTTTGTGACAGAGTGGTAGATATCCCGATTATAAGCTTCGAGTTTATAATCTAGCACTTTGCTTTTGAAGGTTCCGTCTGTGTATGAACAGATGAGTCGATTGCCTGTTTCTCCGCCGTAATTAACCGTAATTAAATAAGGCGTATTAACAGCAAGCTCTTCATAGCTGCTGGAGCGGAGATTTCCTGCTGCGGTGCTGGATGAGTAATCGCCTAGTCTATAACCTTCAACGCCTTGCTTATAAACCTTCACTCCTGTTGCGTTGCCATTATAGCCGATCGCATACTCCAGTACATCCTTTTTCTCTGGCGAAATATCGGTTAATCCGACACCTACAAATATACCATCATTGCCAGAGACCTTCGATGCTACAACTTCTACTTTATAATTCGTCCATGCTGCATTTTGGATATACAAGCCGTTTAGACCACTGTTTTGCGGCTTTAATACTAGGCCTCTTTCTTTATCAAGCGTATACCCTGCTGCACCTGGAATCATCTGCCATGCAGCATGCAATTCTTCTCTGAAATCTTGTTGGAACAATACTTCTCCGCTTTTGTTTCCAATCACCTTAACAGACTTCACTTCAACCTCTGCATTTCCGGAAGCTATTTCAATGCCGCCTCTTGCTGTAAGCTCAGTCAAGCTCCCATTTTGGTAAGAAGAAAAGGATGTTCCAAGCAATTTCGTACCAAGATATTTTCCGAACAGCTGTTGTACATAATAATTTGGCGTATACCAGACTGTTTCGTCATCAAACCAAATCAAATCTGGTGTCCAACGGTAAGTTCCATCTGTAAGTACTTTGTTGAACAGTGGTGCATAGGCAGCCAGACGGACAACATCTGAATTTCTTTCAAACCCAGTCATAATGGCTGCTTCAGCAACTGCACCTGCTAATGTATTCTTGTCAGTAGACGCAAACTCGCCGACAAACACTTTTGAAATTTCTGCCTCATTTATGCTGCCATCAGCTTGATAAGCTCTATAGTAATAATTGTATCTATCTGCGTTATTCAACAGATAATCATTGGAACGATAGTAATGCTCATCTGCGATTGTATCCATATAATTAGGCTGTGTTTCATACCATGTTACTGTTTCTTCGGTAACTGTTTTGCCGTCTGTAAAGCTGACGTTTGCTGCTTCTGTTAAGTTACCGCTTAAGAATTTCCAGCCTTCCTGATAGGCATCATCATCCGCTTGCGCACCAACTGTTGAGATTATTTGCAGGTTATGGTCTGGGTAATGCTTCACCATATACGCATCAATTGCTGCTTTAAAATATTCAAAGTTCGCAAAAAACTCTGTACCCCAGTTTTCATTGCCAACCCCTAAATAAGGAAGTTCAAATGGTGCTTCATGGCCCATTTGTTTACGCAATGCTGCCCATTCATTACTTTCAAAATCTGTATTGATCGCAAAATCAATTAAATCTGTAAAGCTCTTAACAAAGTAATCTCTTAAATCCCCGCCTGCAGGATGGACATAATCAGAACGCGCTTGACAAAGCACACCGCAAGCCATAACCGGTAACGGAATTGCGTGCAAGTCCTCAGCCAATTGGAAGTACTCCATATAGCCTAGACCCATGGTCATCATATAGCCCCAAACATTAAAGTTTTCCTTACGCAGTTCGATAGGACCGACAGAGTCTTTCCATTCATACACATTCTCCCATATATAAGAGCCCTCTGAAATACAGCCGCCTGGAAAACGAAGGAAGGTTGGATGCAGATCTGCTAATGCATTCACTAAGTCTTTCCGCAGTCGATAGTTCGGATTTCCTTGATAATTTTCATGTGCAGTTGCTGATCTTCCTTCCTCACTAGCTCCCCAAACATCCTGTGGCATTAAGGATACCATATCAATTGAAATGTCACCGCTAAATGTTAAGGCCAGCTGTCCAAGCATGGACTGCGAACCTGTAAGAACAACACTTTCATCTACCCCGTATTTTTTCCATGTGTTGTTGTTGTCAACATGAATCGTTACTGTGTCGCTGATTGCTGCACCATCTTTATCCTGAAGCTGCAGATGAATGCTTCCTTGATTTTCTGCTTTTGCCCAAATAGTAAAATTGTATTTATCTCCTTCTTTAATAGACATAGCACAATGATGATTAGAATCAGTGAAGCCTTTATTGATAAGTGTGCTGCCATTTGGAACAGTAAGATAATGTGTATTAACGCCTTTATCCATTATGTCGAAAAGTTCATTTAACCCGCCTGTATTGTGGATGGTAACAGACTCGATATCGCCATACCAGGCATGAAGCGGCTGATGATTTCTTCCTGTTGAACAGCCGCACACACCGGATGTATGCGAATATGTATCGAATAAAAAAGATTCAAAGGAACGATTTTGGACAAGTTCGGCATATATTCCCCCGTCTGCGGCGTTATTAATATCTTCATAAAACAAGCCATATAATGTCTTGCTTATATCTAAGATTTCTTGATTTCCGTCGATTGTTAATAAATGAGATGGAACTCCTTCAGGCAGGACAGACAATGAGAATTCCTTTTCCGCTGTTTCCGTTCCTTTACGCAACACAGCTGTCAAAGTAACTCCTTCCGGCTCGCTAATTTCGCCTAATTTCCCTTCATCTGACAGTAAGCTTGGATTACTTGATTTCCATGTGACTGCCACCTTCGCTCCCATAAGACTTTCAGGAAGTGTAACATCCTTTGAAACGACCGTAATTGGAAATGATAAATATTTATCTCTGGCAAGCTCGACAATCTCCGTATCAGAAAGTGTTTCACACATCACTTCAATTACTTCATCTTGTGTTAAACAAGTCTTATATACACGGAAATCGGACAACGAGCCGCAAAAGTCAGCATCTGCCTCAAATTGCGATTTTCCAATAAAATTATTGCTGTAGTTATCTTGATCAGTAAAAGTCTCAAACCATTCGCGCAGCTTTGCATATGTACCGCTCGAAGTCTGGCTGATTGTTCCGTCTGCAACAATTTCACCATTCACATAAATAACTGGACCTGCACTGCTTAACGTTCCACCTTCTGTGCCTCTGACTGTCATCGCCACATGTAGCCATTCTCCAGAAGAGTATGTTCTATTAGCATCAGCAATTAAATCCGAACCAGCAAAACAATTGCCCCGTAAATTTCTCGTTAAAAATAGGTACGGTCCAGTTTCCCCTTTTCCGAAATCAAAGATTCTTTCCCAAACATTGGACCCTTTCCCTAAGGAAAGCCAAGTGCTGACGGTCAATCCAGTCTGATCGGTAACTCCTTCAAGCAACCCAGCTGGAAGCTTTAAATAGGATGTCCCGCTCGCTCCGCCTGATAACGTAACAGCACTTCTCCCGCCAACAGTTTCTGCCACTGGTTTAATCTTCCCTTCAGCAGTTGCATGATTTTCATATATGGAACTGTCTCTTCCTATATTATCTGCATCATTAAATTGATATTGAGCAACAATTGATTCAGCCAATGAGTTACTTTCATCGTTTCGCTTCATTTAGTATCTCCTTTAAAATTATTTAAGCGCTTACTTAAAACCCCTACTTGTATGTACCAAATACCATTAAAACCAAACTTATACTTACAACTATTATAATATTGAACAATGAAATTTTCCAATATAATTTACAAATCTAATCTTAATATTCGAATAAAATTATCTAGTTAATAATTTTTATACCTATAACTCCCCTCTTTATGGTTCATTTTAATTAGACTAGTAGTTTTAATTAAAAGAATATTAAAATATTAAATTGACAAACCAATCTACAATGATTATCATTCTCAATATAACTAAAATATAGAAAAAAGAGGGGAAAAATGTACATAACATCTTTTAAAACAAAACCTGTCCTAGTTGCTGCACTGTTTTCTTTATTCCTAGCTGGATGTTCAGCAGGTCAAGAAAATACAAATAGCGAAAATGTAGCTACACACTCTGTTACACATGAGCTTGGAACAGCAGAGGTTCCTGATAAAGCGGAGCGAGTTGTTACATTAGAGCTTGGCTTAACAGAAACGGCTGCTGCTCTTGGCGTGATACCAATCGGTGTTGCAGATGATGATAAGCCAGAAAGAATTGCTGAAGATACAATGAAATTAATCGATGGATACACATCAGTCGGCACACGTGCCCAGCCAAATTTAGAAGTAATTAGAAGTCTTAATCCTGATCTGATTATTGCTGATGTTGACCGTCATGAGAGCATTTACGAGGAACTACAAAAAATTGCGCCAACCGTTGCTTTAAAAGACGATGCCGCAAATTATGAAACGGTAGTAGAAACTACAACAAAGCTAGGTGAAGCATTAAATAAAGAGTCTGAAGCAGAAAAACTGATTACACAGCATAATCAATTAAGTGAGGAACTAAAATCAAAGATGGAAGTAACGGATAAGACAGTATTACAAGCAGGATACAGTGAAGGAAATGTATTTAGTGTATCGACTTCCTCTGCTTTTACACCTGGTTTCTTAACAACGCTAGGTGTTAATTATGCACTGCAAGATGATACTGCAACAACTCAAGAGCTAACGATTGAACAGCTTCTTAAAATCAATCCGGATACATTAATTGTGACCATTACGGAAGATGCTCCTTCTGTTTTGGAAACATTAAAAGAGGAGAATAAGCTGACTGCTGTCAGCAGCAAGCAAGTTTACGAGGTTGGTCATAATGACTGGTCCCGCCGGAGAACATTGTTAGCTATTGAGGATAATAAAGAGAAACTTACAGAAATCTTACAAAATATGAAAACAGAAAATGCAGAATGACTTTATAGTCGTTCTCTTTTTTTGGAGGTGAAATTCCATAGCTTCCCGGTTTAATCTATCATTCGTGTTTGCAGCAGGACTAGTAATTCTGCTAATATCCAGCTTTTTTTCTTTAAAGATTGTTGCATTTTCCTTTTCATCCACCCAAATAATAACCGATTTGTTTTCAAACTCAGAATCAGAGTCTGCAATCATTCTCCAGGATGTTAGAATGCCAAGATTACTTATTACTATGATTACTGGAGCAAATCTAGCTGTTGCTGGGGCATTGATTCAAGCGTTAATGCGCAATCCTCTTGCTTCACCGAGTGTACTTGGCATTAATGCTGGGGCCTCTTTAACGGTAGTATCTTGCTTAGTATTCTTTCCGGCGATTACCGGCTATTGGCTCATCATTACAGGATTTATCGGTGCTACTGTCGCCGCATTGCTTATTTTTATCATGAGTGTGGTATTTCGAGGAGGAAATATCGCTGTTAGCATTTCACTCGTTGGCATTGCTATTCAAGCGTTTTTTTCGTCTGCAACTCAATCAATCTTAATATTTAATGAAGAATCTATCAAAACAATTCTTATTTGGCTGGCTGGTATGACAGCAGGTTCCACTTGGGACGATGTCTATCTTCTGCTGCCGCTTAGTTTGCTGGTTTATTTTTTTGCCTTTTGCTCCCATCGCTCCTTGTCCATATTGCTGTTAGGAGAAGAAGTCGCCATTAATTTAGGGCAAAGACTTGTGGCGATCAAGCTTTATGTAAGCATACTAGTCATACTGCTCGCCGGCGCAACCGTATCCATTGTCGGACCGATTGGCTTTGTCGGCTTAATCATCCCCCATATTGTCCGCTACTTGGCCGGACAAGATTATAAATGGGTGCTTCCATTAAGTGCTTTATATGGCGGCTGTTTATTAGTTGTTGCAGACATCCTTTCCCGGTTTATCATGTTCCCTGCTGAGACACCGGTAGGAATTTTAACCGCCTTATTAGGTTCCGTCTATTTTGTCTACCTGTCACGCACTAAAAAAATGAAAGAGAAGAGTTGAGTTATGTGAACTATAAACGACATCCGCTTTTTATTATGATGGGGTTGTGTGTAGTCCTCCTAACCCTGGCTGTTATTAATATTGGTCTGGGAGCAGTGCCCATTCCACCACTTCGAGTCATCTCTTCCTTGATCGGATTAGGAGAATACAACGAAACATACATTATAGTTTTTTACAGACTGCCCCGAATTGTCTTAGCCTTACTCGTTGGCGGATGCTTAGCTGTTGCTGGTGTAATAGCTCAATCAATAATACGAAATCCATTGGCTGCACCAGATACATTAGGTATAACAGGCGGAGCAAGCATTGGAGCAATCGGGTTTTCCCTGCTGTTTCCGGCAGCGTCTCCCTCCCTGACAGGTATCGCCGCTTTTATCGGCGGCACTATTGCTGCGGCAGCTGTTTATTTACTAACCTATCAACGCACCGGTACCGAACCTGCCCGATTGGCGTTAGTCGGTGTTTCTGTTAGTGCATTTTGCGGTTCATGTGTAGAGCTCTTTATTTTAAAGATGAATACAAACCTGCAGACATCCTTGCTTTGGCTGAACGGCAGCTTATTTGGACGTACATGGAAATCGGTAATTGACCTCCTGCCATGGGCAGTTATCTTAATAACTGTTACTCTTTTTCTAGCAAAAACTCTCGATATTTTCATCCTAGGAAAAGAATCGGCAATCGGTCTAGGTATCAAAACAGAAACGGCCACTGCAATTTTAATGGGATTATCCGTCTTATTGACTGGTGCAAGTGTTGCTGCAGCAGGAATGATTGGCTTTGTCGGACTAATCAGTCCCCATATTGCCAGAAAGCTAGTTGGCACAGTTCATCATTATCTTATTCCAACAACCACATTAATTGGAGCAATAATGCTGCTTTTTGCTGATTGTATCGGGAGAGGAATAATCCCTCCAATTGAAATTCCAGCAGGGATTGTCACTGCCTTAATTGGGGGACCATATTTTCTATTTTTGCTGTGGAAGCAATCGTCGAAGAAGGGATTGTTGACTCGGTGAAATTCAAATGGAAAAGGAGGAGCAATTATTTTTGCTCCTCCTTTTTTAACTCAATCGCACCGTAAAAGTAGTAATACCACCTGGAGTACTTTTCACTGTTATCTTCCCTTTATGTTTCTCTACAATCGATTTAGCAATAGCTAAACCAAGGCCGTTTCCACCATTTTTCCGCGAACGGGAAGGGTCATTACGATAGAATCTGTCGAATATTTTTTCTAAATGCTCTGATGTAATCCCCTCTCCCGTATTTGTTACCTCTAGTAATATTTCATTATGACGCTTTCTTAGATCTACTGTAATTAAGCCTTGAAGATTTGTGTACTTAATAGCATTATCTATTAAAATCATCACTAGTTGCTTCATTTGCTCCACATTACCAAAAGTGTTTAACTCAGGTTCGATATGATACTCAAGATTGACTTCCTTTTCATAGATAACACCTTCCATTGTCAGAATGACACTTTCGACTACTTTGCTTATATTGAAAGGAGCAAAAACTAAGTCAGAGCGTTTGTCATCCATTTCTGCCAGGTAAAGCAGGTCATTGGTAAGCAACTTCATTCTTTCTGTTTCTGTTTTAATGTGATGAATCCATTTTAATTGATTCGCAATTAAATCTTCCTGGTTGCTCAATAGTACATCTGTATTGGTATGAATGACAGATAGCGGTGTTTTTAATTCATGAGAAGCATCAGAAATAAATTGCTTCTGCTTATTAAACGCTTCCTTGACTGGCGCGATATAACGGTTAGCCAAAAACCTATTAACTATAAACACGATAATTAGCATAATAATACCTACAAGAATAAAGGTATAAATTAAATTATCGACGACTTTTAACTCGGCCGTAACATCAAGCGCATAAACATAATAGCCTGACTGATTTTCTTCCACCATATATGCCCAATTAGTATCATTTAGCTTTAAGCGTCCTTTAGAAGAGTCACTTGTTGATATCTCCTCTATAACTCTTTCATAGAATGCATTATCTAGGTCTAATTTAGATTGTGAAGATAGTATATTCCACTTGTCATCTGTCCTCAGCTCAAAGCATGGTAAAAGTTCATCCTTTGAAAAGCCAGTTTGTTCACCTTGAGAAGGTGGTGATTTGTCATCCTTGCTGATTTTGCTTTTTTTGTGATAATAATCAGATACCATTTCTAGATTAATGTTTATATCACTATTTACTTTTTGACAAGTAATAATGTAGATAGAGATAAATGCTGCTAGCATAATAATGATGATGGTAGCCATGTTGGCAATTAAGAAGCGATTACGTAATTTTGTGAACATCTGATGCCACCTCCAAAATATACCCGACCCCTCTTATTGTTTTTATTTGGACGATTGAATTTAAAAAAGCTAGTTTTTTTCGTAAAAAAGAAATATATACTTCCACATTATTATGTTCAACATCTGAATCAAGCCCCCATAATTTTTCAATGATTTGCTCTTTCGATGTGACCGTATTTTTTCTAATTAAAAGCAGCTCTAATAACTTGCCCTCTTTTAAAATTAATTTCAAATCTTTGCTTTTACACATTAACATAAGGGTAGACATATTTAACTCCAGATCACCAAATTTCAAGGAATCTTCTGGAACTACTTCATTATTGCGTCTTAGTGCCGCTCTTATTCTTGCCAGCAGTTCATCAGTAGCAAACGGTTTTGCGATGTAATCATCTGCACCATTATCAAGTCCTGAAACTTTATCTGGAACTTCTCCTTTTGCAGACAGCATTACAACAGGAGTTGCGATTCCCCTATCTCGAATTGTTCTCAAAACTGTTATTCCGTCTAGTTCAGGCAGCATAATATCAAGCAGTATTAAATCATAAATGCCGGTGAGGATAAAATCCAGCCCTGTTTCTCCATCATGCACCATGTCCACATAATAATTGTTTTTACTCAGAATTTGCGCTAATGCTTCAGCAAGACCCACTTCATCCTCGACGATTAAGATTCTCATTATACTTCCCCTTACCTAGTTTAATAAAAGTCTAAAACCATATTTCATGAGGATAATCATAACACTTTTCAAAGTCAAATTTAAAATTAATTCATTGATTCTTCCATTTAAGATTCATTTAAGGTTCGGTTTATAAGATAGTCTTAGCACAGAACAGAAAGAAAAGGAGGAGCTGCTGTTACTTTTACTTCCAGTACGGACAAAGGATCATTAATTGATTAAATATGTAATGCGAAGTCTTTTGGGAGTAATTAATATGTCCATCTAAATTTAAATATCTATAATAAAAGGAGAATATAAATGAAGAAAAAATATATTATTTCAATAGCAGCAGTTGCTGTTCTTATACTAGGAATCGGAGGCTACACATTACTTAACAGCTTTATGGGAAATAATGTGGAGATAAACTCTGTGTTAGATCAAAATGAGGAATCTAGTACATCTGAAGCAAGTGCAGATTCTGATGCAACACCTGTTTCTGCAGAAGATTTAAACGGTGATTGGCAAATTGCTGACGCTTCAAGTGTATATTGGTCTGTTACAACATCACAAGAAACAGTTAACTTTGTCAATGAAGAGGTAACAGGCAATTGGACAGTGGATATAAATGACCCAACAGCAATGTCTGGTGAAGGAATTGTCGATATGAATGCATTGGATTCAGGGAATTCCCAAAGAGATGATCATGTCAAAGAAGGCGCTGAGTATTTAAATGTTACCGAATTTCCAGAAGCAACATTTGCGACAAGCACCTTTTCAGAATTACCAACAAGTTGGACAGAAGGAACTGTTGTACCCGTAACGATAGATGGAACAATCACTATTAAAGGCATCGAAAAGGATGTGCAATTTGAATCAGAAGCAATGTACCAAAACGGGCAGCTTCTGTTATCAGGAACTACTGTTGTGACATTCGCTGATTTCGGAATGGAAAACCCACATTCAGTAGCCTTAGACACAGAGAATGACCTTACTGTACAGTTGGAGCTTGTATTAGATAAGGCATAATAACTGATAAAGACGCCAATGGATGTTGGCGTTTTTGTCTTTTTTCTCGGGGTTAATAATCATTCCATTCTAATCTGCAACGCTTCCCTTTACCATGTTTACAAAGCATCTAGATTTTTAGTTTTTCTATTAAGTAAATAAGGACCCTTTGTTAGTAATGATTAAAATTTAACTGCCTGATATTATTAACTTTCTAGTTTTTTCATCATAAATTTTGTAACTAATTTCAACCATATGATCTTTTGTAACTGTCACTTCACAATAGTAAGGGATTGATTTTCCATAAGCATCTAGTTCAGGAATATTCCTAAAGGAAAACCATTCATCTTTGTTGATCATGTTAAATTCTGCTGATGAAGAGCGACCAGCTGTATCTATTTCAATAACACATTTTCCAGTGACAACATCATATTCCTTTAGTACAACATATTTCACGCTTGGAAGAGTAATCACTAGCATTAAAACACCTATCAATAAAACTCCACCATTTTTTATTATTTTTAATAATGAATAATCCTTACCACGATAAATTACAATAAAGGAAATAACTGCTGCTATTACAAACAGCACTCCTAGGCTAAGCATCAAGTAGTATAAAAACATTTTTCTCTCCCTATCATTATTCTTCTGTTGCTTATATTATAGCATCGCTCTTCCAGAATCCTACCATTTCAAAAAACTCACTTCGAGATTTTTATCCCTTCCACACCACACCTAATAGAATAGAACTTGGTAATTATGGGATGAGTATCCCGAGATAGATTTAATTTTTTTAACCTTCTTTTACCTAACCTTCTATCTAACATAGAAAAAGCCTGAATAATAATATTTTCTGAGTTTATAGCTTGCTCAATAGTTAGAGAATTGTAATTGATTAGTGCTGCATAAAGATGGTAACTTTGAAAAATGCTTTGCGTTATCATAATCTCTTCAGCAGCATCTGAAGCTATTAATAATTCTCTTCGTTCGAGGGAGTTAAGCATTACATTCCAATCTTGGTTATAGGGGATTTCCTTTAGTACTTTTTCATCCTTAATCTGTTGATATAGCTTCTCATGTTTAACTGCATATGTAACATCAGATGCTGTTAATATTTCATGTTTGTCCAAAGTAATCCATACCCTACTTGGACTATCATGATATTTCCGATAAACCGCTGCATGTATTTGAATTCTTCCTTTTAGCTTATCACTTAGAAAACTTTCCAATGTAGTTTTCAACTTACTCCATTGCAAAACATTCACCTTCACTTTTTAATCTGTCTATATATCTAAACGCTCTTGGAGAACTAATCTGCATTTTGTTTATAATACTTAATCTATAACTCTACGATCATTCGTAATAGAATTAGCGATAACCTCACATTTTTTTATAGCCCAGCTATAATGACTAGCAGTGTTTGCTGTGAAATAGCTGTATAAGTTTGTTGTTTTTGTCCACTTATAGTATTTTTTTGTCATGATTTCTTCATTAGTATGTAATTTAATAAGATTCGTGACCCTTCCATGGCTTAGCTTTAATTTTTTTATCGCTTGATTTAATGTTACATCTTGATAGTTAGCCCAAATTTGCATATTTAACTCTTTCAGATTACTCCATTTAAATCCTGGTGCCGGCATACAAGGAATGTCCCCATCCATACCTTCTCTGTGCCATCTTTCAAGCATTGCTTGCCACTCATAAAGATGCATTAATACATCACGAAAATTCTTATCTCTTTCTTGAGTTTCAATAGATTGAGTCCTTTTTCTGCTAGGCAATGACTCAATTATTTCTAACAATGTTTTCAAATTTATATCGCAGTTTATTAATAATTTTTCTTTTTCATTTTTCATAGGCGTATCCCCTCACTTTTACTATATATTAACATAAGAACATACGGTCTTTTATTGTACTTTCTAAAAAACTGGAAAAATCTCTAAAATTATGTATAAGAATAAATAGATATATATTACTTTTTACAGAATTTTTTTAATTGTTAATTTATAATATATATTGATACGTTCTTAATAAAGAAGGGAGTATGTTTGTGAAGAAAAAATTTTGGAGAAAAAATACATTAATTATAATTTGTTCTATCCTTATTGCTGGAACAGCAGGATACTCTGCGTATTTACAATTTTCTAAAGCTGATGTCAAAGTTAATGAAGTAACAGCCACAGCTGAATCGGATTCAAACACAAAAACATTTATTGAAATTGAGGAAACTAATGCTAAACCAGTTGAGGAAGAGTTCCCGCTAAATATTGGTGAAGGCGAAGTGCAAATAGCAATACATAAAATGTCACATCAAAAAATTGAAGCAGATGAAAAGTGGGGATTTTTGCCGCTGACTCAAGAGCGAATCAAGAGACTGATTAAAGTTGTTAACAGCGGTAATTATGAACACAAATCTCTGTATTTAGAAATACTTAACCGCTGGTCAAATGGAGACTTTTCACAAGCAGATAAAGATCATAACGCTATTTGGAGGCTGCAAGGCGGTTCAGTCGGTGAAGCGACAGGTGTATTATCAACAGAGGAAGAAAAAGCGTTTATTGAAGAGCATTTTGATGTGGATTAATGACATTATGACTTTTGAACAATGATACCTTATTTAAACTGTTTGTCAGCTACTTATGCTAATTATTCCGTTCTGTGCCTAAACATATTTATTATGATTGGATGGACTATAAAAGCATGTTTAATTTTTCAATACATGCTTTTATTGCATCTTATTTTCTTAACTAGAATAACCTCTAATGCAAATGGAATTACTTAGTATCAAAGTCTTTCTAAAAATAAACGAACCTGTTTTGGAGTATTAAGTATAACCACTTTCTTATGTTTAGATAAAACCTCTAGACTTTTCAATATAACAGGTCTTTTCGTATGAGGATACTTCCAAATCCACTTAAAAAATGCAAAAGAAAATCTTTCTTCACAGCCTTCTCCCATATCTGGCCTAGTTTTATGATGATATTTTAGTATCCTTTTAATCATTCTAAACATACAAGTCCATCTAGAAATATCAAGAAAAATGATTGTATCTGCTGCATTCAGCCTTATATCCATTGTACCGCCATAGTTCCCATCGATAATCCAGCTTTCTTCTTTCACTAATTCAACTTGAATATTTATTTGTTCATTTTTCGGGACGCCAACCCAATTAGGCTTCCAGAATAATACATCAAGATGATATACCCTCAAATTTAACTTTTCCCCTAATTGCCTGGCCATAGTTGATTTACCAGATCCACCAGAACCAATCAATACAATCTTCTTCATTCATATTACACCTCCCCTATAATGACAAAAAGCCGCCATATGGCAGCCTTCGTATTAGTTAAATCAAATTAACTTAACAAACCATGCTACATAATATGCAGCTGGTATAAATATTAGTTGTGCAACAATCGTACCAACAAACTTGGAACCTATCATTGTGAGAGAGTAGCTTTTTAGATAAATGTAATCAACCTGTTTCTTCATGACTTTATCTGCTAGAACAGATGCTTTTGGGTCTATAAATAAAGTTAGCAATATGGTCGCTATTCCATTTATGATGCCAGATGACATTAAAGCAGCCGGAGCATACGTTTCAGGTACGAGCATTGAAGCATAAATAGACGACAAAACACCAATCGTAAACACTGCAGAAATAACTACATTAATGATAAAAAGTCGTTTAGGAATAGTCTTAAGAGTAATCCCTTTTAAATATGTAAACCTCGGAAGACGAAAACACATTACCACCTTTTTAAAACCATTTTTATTAAAATTTTTTATAAATAAAGCTACAACAGAACCACTTTGTTGAGAAAGTTGAATGATGGCTCTCGAGAAAATATTAATGAATGTAGGAAATAAAAATATTCCTAACAATACACCAAAAGATGTAACTCCTATCAAAACTCTATATTGCTCTTCAATGTAATGCATTGGATTAATACTTGGTGCTTCTGCAATAAGCTTTGCTGTTAAAGGTTGTTGAAACATCGTAGAAAACCTAGAAACAATAAGCAATGTACTAAATAAAGATAAAGCTGTTGCGATTAACTTTACCCTTGCACCTGAAATTCTAGTAGAATATGCTAATGTTTCAATCATTGTTACTAACAATAAAAATAATGATATTAATAAGACTTTACCTGTAACTAGATCCATAATAACTCCTCATTAGTTAACTTAAATATCTTAGATTATTATAGACCATTATACAAAAATTGATAATATAAAGACTCCAATCTTAGGAAAATTATTGGATTTGAGTCAATAATTTGGACACAAAAAAGTTAAGTATTAAGCGGTTCTTCTAATCTGATCCTCCACAGCTTGAGGTGTTTGATAGCCTATGCTGCTGTGAATTCTGTTTCTGTTGTACCAGCCCTCTATAAACTGAAACATGGCCAGCTTCGCTGCCCGGTAGTCTAAGTACTGGGTATGATAGACTTCTTCTTTCTTTAATATAGCGTGAAATGACTCTATACAGGCATTGTCATAAGGACAGCCTTTCTGACTGAAAGACTGCCTGATTCCGTATTTTTGGACATGCTGAGTAAACTCACTGCTGGTATATTGTGAGCCAAGATCGGTATGAAGAATTAAGCCCTTTCGGGGCTTTTGAGAAAAACAGGCGTTTTGAAGTGCTTCGATCACTAATTGCGAAGTCATAAAACGAGAAAAAGAATAGCCAACAATTTTTTTCGAATGCAAATCCAATACAGAGGCCAGATAGCACCAGCCGTCTTTTACCGTAGGAATATACGTAATATCCGCTACCCATTTCTCATTGATCGTGCAGGTAGAGAAGTCTCTTTTTAAAAGATTACCCAGCTGCACAACCTTTTCTTTTGAGGGGAAAGGACGGTATTTTTTCCTGGTAATCGAACGGATGCCTGCCTTTCTCATTAAGCGCTGGACACGCTTCAGGCTTAAACAAACCCCATTGTTTAATAAGGTCTTATGGATTTTCGGCGCGCCATAACGCGCCTTACTTTCCAGGTGAATCCGTTGGATTTTCTGCGTGAGTTCCTGGTTTTCCAGTTCACGTTTTGACGTCGTTTTTTCAAGGGAGCCATAGTAGCTGCTTCTTGGCACGGCCAGTACTTCGCACATTTTCTGGACGGGATATTGATCCTTGTGTTCCTCGATAAAATCGATGAGCTCTGATTCGGTTACTTTTTCGCGAATATAGCCAT
The DNA here is from genome assembly GCF_023714395.1 of Niallia sp. MER 6. Lineage (NCBI taxonomy): Bacteria > Bacillati > Bacillota > Bacilli > Caryophanales > Bacillaceae > Niallia > Niallia sp. MER 6. The sequence goes on from NZ_JAMAUK010000024.1 coordinate 36,993, forward strand.
AGCCTTTTTTAGGATTTCTACCTCCTGTTTTAACCGAAGGTTTTCTTTCTGAATCTCGGCTAACTCTTTTGGTGTCAGCGCCTCTTTTTCTGAACCAATAGGGGTAAAGTCTTTCACCCATTTATAAATTGTTACTTCTGATACGCCATATTCGCTGCTTAATTCTTTAACCAGGCTGCCGGAATGATACAAATCCACAATCGTTTTCTTAAAATCATCGTTATATTTTTTGCCTGCAGGTTTACGTTCCAATTCGGACACATCCTCTCAAAATAATTGTAAGGACTTAATTAAATTGTGTCCATGAAACTATACTAACTCCATAATATTAAACTTATTAAATAAAATCATGAAACTTTATATTATTGAAAACGTATTAAATACTAACAATTAAACGGAGGTGAGTTTTAATATGGAAGGTAAAAAATGCTCAGAGTGTGGGGGAACTTCTTTTTCTCAAGGAAGTGACTATATTAACCTTAGACCATTAAACAAAAAGATGGCAATTGGTTCTGAGAAAATCTATACATACTGTTTAAACTGTGGAGAAGTTATTTCTATAAAGATTGTGAATCCCAGCAAGTTAACTTAAATTTGTTATTCATTGTACCTTTTTCTACAGGTACTTTTTTTGTTTTTAAAAAAATTAAGTTAAGCTCGTTTTCGTTAGTTAAAATTCTATCTACAGCAAAAAAACATTTAAATTCCCCTAATAACATGATGATTTGCATCAAAACAAGTTGTTTCTGCAGGAAAGGTCTGAGTTAAATCATCTGGAATTTTGTCATACTTCAAAAAAGTTTCCTCCTCTGAAACAGTAAAAGTTAAACTATAATTTTCATTCAATAAAGCTGCAGTAATTTGAGCAATTTTTTTATTAGGATTTTCCCCATAAATTATGCCATAAACTCCGCTATTTGTTTTTATATCTACATATGATACTTTACTGGTACCATACCCTGACATTTTTATTTTATATTTTCCATTCCATCCTTTATTTAATTGTGCGTAACCAGTATATTTATTATCTAGTTCAAAAAGCACAACAGAAGTATTTGAATTTCCCAATGTGACTACATCTAAGACTTTAATCTTAACTTTTTCTTCCTCCCCTCTATTCTCCCATTCTGTTAAACTGGACTCTATTGATTGGCTATTAGCATCAATAACGTAATCATTATTAATATAGAAATAAAGAAAACCAACTAATAGAAATAAAAATAAAAAAGGTATAAATATTACTTTTTGCTTCATTAAATATCCTCCAGATGGTACTAACCTCATCAAACAAAATACTAGCCCTATATTGAAAAACCAAATGTAATTATGTATAGTAAGGAAAAATCGATTAAATGTGCTAAATCCAGCCTAAAAAGCTACCATACCAATCATCCGGCCTACTCCATATCCAACTAAAATGATTGAGAATCCTATCATTACATAAATACTAACTTTAATAAATTCACTCTGTTCATTAACCTTCTTTAATATAGCGTTATAAATCCCCATAATATTAATACTCCCTCTATATCACTGCTCTAAAACAGATTATTCTAAAGCTGTTGTTAATATTAAAAATCCTGTGATGTTGACATATACTATCTTGTTATATTTATATACGTTTCTTTAACTGTTTGGTTTCACTTAGAGGTATATTGATAGACTGTTTGACATTATAAGGACGCTCTACATTCTTTAGGACTACTCCTCCAATAAAATAGCTTTCCCATTTAAGGAAAGCTCTGTGTTATACTGACCTATTGCTAATTTAGACTTTATTCTGTAATACATTCGTCCGGATTCATCTTCAGAAGTTTCCATTTACCATCGTTCATTTTCCGAAATTGCGCGATTTCTACGTCTGTACCATTAGTTAAAGTAAAAAATAGAAAACAATAATAAGCCCCGTCAGTACCAAGAACATAAATATTTTTAACATATCCCTGCTTTACTGTTGGATATCTTTTCTTAATTAATTTACACCAATCACCATACTTTACATCTACAACGGATTCGGCATTATGTTGCCAAAGATGATATGGAGCACATAAAAAATCTTCACTGAACTGCTGAATATCGTTTATACGGTAGCCATTTCCTTCAAAACTAAGCTCCATAAATCCATATGAGTAACCAAAAAATTCAGCAGCTGTTTCTTTAAAACCATGGATTGTTTCTAGTTCATAAAAAAAACGTAATTCTTCTTCACCTGGTAGCCTGCAAAGCTTAATAAGACTAATATGTCCTATCCCTGCAAATGAGTTAATGAAATCCTCATAATGAACTTTATCTCGTAATGCATTACTAAACAAATTGTAGGCAATTGGATATGGCGTCTTTGCATTTCCAACTGATCCACAGCTTCTGACATATAGATTTTCTGCCTCACGCAAAATGCTGAAATAATTAACAACAGTATCTTCAGGAGTTTTAGTCAACTCTGCGGGTAATTGTATCTGGTTATAGTAGTTCTCCCCAAATTGGTCAAAGAACTCAAAATTAAATCTTAAATTTAATGCTGGTAAGCAGGAAGGCCGGAAATATTGTTGTTGATGTGCTTCTTGGTCCAATTGATTCTGGTTTCTTAATGACATTTGAATCACCTCATTTTAGTTTATGGGCAATCCGTTTTTAGGTGCAAATCAGCTTAATATTCTATATTTCAAAATTACTTATTTCCATAAGTACACCTTTCAAAATTTCAACAGATTCTATAGGAAGTCCATCCAGCTCTAAACTGTGATTTCCTCCTTCTACCAGATGGAAAGTCAGTTGTCGATTGTTTTTCAATTTTCCAAATCGTTCCGCAATGAAACAACTGTCTTTATCACCAATAATACACAGTCCTTTATTTTCACTAGTGACCATTGCTTTAAATACATCATCTCTTTGCAATAATGGAGTTAACCATATAGTTTTTGCATCTTTCAACATTTTATTATGAAGCAAATAACTCAGAGCTATCGTTCCTATTGATTTTGCCACTACAAAAATATTTTTGTATTTCTTGTTCTCAATGGCTTTGTCGATTGTACGTTGTATTTCTATTGTAAAATCCTTTTCACTTAAGTAAGATAACTCTTGCTTACTGAATGAATAATTAATATGTAATACATCAAACCCTTTAGTGTAAAACAAGCTTGTTGTAAAGTGTAACAACGGAGCCTGTGTAGTGTAGCCCGCCCCTGGTAAGATAATAACTAAATTATCCGCTGTTTCTTGCTGTTCTATTAATCTGAATGGAATACTGTAAGAATCAAAAATTTCTTTATTAGTCACTGTTTTATCACTCCCAATAGTTTTACGGTTCTCTAATTTTTTTCTTAAACTATTAATTAGTTTCCTTCTTCAGTACGCACGTTATTTCTGTTGATCAAAACTTACTTCCGTTTGCTTCTCAAATGTATTATATGATCCTAGAATCGTTAATTCACCTTCAAAACCTTGCTTTGTCCATCTTGAATAAAAGCCTGGATTTTCATCATCAAATTCTGATTTAATATACTCACTCTTCCACCCTAGTTCAGGCAGTTTATTAACATAATACTCATAGACTTCATTCAAGTGGTCCCCATTCCTAACATAATTTACTCTTGTAGGTTCTAAACCCTTAAATAAAGGTATATCTTCATGTTGTTCAGGGATAATTGACATACCTTTATAAGTTTCATCTGTCAATTGTATATATACTAAACTCCCCGCAAAAATTACTATTATAGTAATCGCTAATAATAACACTATTTTCTTCACATTAAACTCCTTATGTATGTGTTTCTTAATTTACTTTCACCATAAAAAGGGATCAGCCAACTTTATAGTCTTTAATTTATATTAAGTATAAGAATAGTTCCAATCTTTTATTAATCCAGAGAAGAAATTGATTTAAAAATCCCCTCCTTCCATAAATTCCAGCTGTTTTTTTATCTCAAAAAGGCTTGTAATCTCCCCAAATTTTCCTCCATAAACACAGCATTCTCTTCCACTCCACGACGTTTACACCAGCCAATACTATTAAACGCATCAGTAAATTGATAAAAAGGCAATACACTGTCTAAATCAATTAAGGGTCTGATACTCTCATAGCCTTCTCGATAAGCCTTATACAAAGCAGAATCAATACTCAGGAAATCACGGTACAATTTAGTGAAATCAATTTCTGTGGAACCAAACCGAACACTTTCAAAATCTATCACTCCAGCAACTTTATCATCATCAACTAATATATTTGCTGGACGAAAATCCATGTGGATAAAGCTAGGTCCATCAGGTGTGGGGAGTTGAAGTTTCATTTCCGCAAACTTTTCGAGTGCTTGTTTATATAAGGTGGTTGGTAAGATGTCTTTTACATCTTCTGCAAAGCTATAAAACTGGTCTTCTATGAATACAGACCAGTTGGGAAACGCATTTTGGATCGTATTCAACTTTTCGCCAGAGTTTGCTTTGATTGTATGCATGGTTGCATGAACTTCTCCAACTTGGAATGCCACTGAATGTGAAGCAGCAGTTGTTAGCGGTCTCCCCTTCAATGCTGATAATAAAAAAGCACCGCAGCACTCCTCATCGCCTGACCAATAGTCCAACATTTCAGGAATGGAGACATTCCCCTTTAAAAGGTTATATGCTTCCAATTCTCGGTGATACTTTAATTTTGAATAAGGAATTTTCACATATACATTTTCACCATTTTGCAAATTACATATATAGACTGTGGAACTGTATGAATCTTCAACCTCACTTATTGATAATACATCTAGTCTAAAATGTTGAATGATTCTATTTATCATTAGTATTACCTCCTTATTCTATGCTTCAATTGTAGCTAACCGTTCCTTTTATTCCAAATTATACCACTCCATCTGATTATCCTGCCACGCTAGAAAAATTAAAAAATAAGGGCGATTCAACAGTATTGAACCGCCCTTACAATTTATTTAAAAAACCTTGTCAATCATATTCCGATCGTAATCTAATATCCAATCATTAAAATTTTTATAAATACTTCTTATATTCTCTGGTGATTCAGCTAATAAATCACAGCCTCTATCATCGTAAACATGAAAGATTGTTTTTCTATCAATATTAATAAAATAGACTCTATGATAAATACTTGGTTTTAGTGCCAAATCTTGATTACAAATTGCTTTTAACAGCGGAATATAGTTGAGATCTGCTGCTTTACATTTTAGAGTAAATCTATGTGTTTTGTATATTCCTGCTTCGTCATCTTCAGGAAAAACATAAGCTTTGATTTCATGGCTCAGCCTGTACAATAAGGATTTTTCAACATAGGACGAAAAGTTCCCTAGATTTCGTCTAATATTTCTCCCCTTATGAAAATCACTTATATCCATCACTACATAAATATCTTCCTCAGGGGAATGTAATGCTTCAAACAAGGAAATCGCCCTATGATAGCACCCAAGTATATACGGGTTATCTGGATAGTCATATTCCCTTTCCCAATTAACCCCAAGTTCAAAACGAATGCCGATATCCCAGCTATAAAACAAGGGCGGTCTCAGTTCTAAAGCCGGGAAGTTTGTATTCATATAATTATTTAATAGCATGCTACACCGCTTTTCTTATTCTTACTTCTCAATCTCTTACAGAAAGTTTACTAGTTATTCTTATTGAGCTTGAGTGATTGGATAACAACGGTCATGGCATTCAAAACTATACGGTTCAAGTTTTTCATCTATGATTTCTGCTTGATAGTTATTATCCTTTAAATAGTTTAATAGAGTAGGAAGTTCAGAAGCTGTGCCACTTCTGTCATGCATTAATATTATTGGTGAATGCTTAGACGGATCTAATTGTTTTAGTTGTTCAATTATATTTTGTACATATTTTTTATTGGAAACGCTCCAATCACTGCTGTCCACATTCCAATCCCAGATGACAAATTTATTCTCCTTTAAAACGTCTCTAAAAGAATTTGTTAAATAAGGAATGCTTCCATACGGCGTGCGGATTAAGTTTGTTTTAACACCTGAGATGTCCTGTAATGTTTTTTGAGCTACTTGCATTTCATTTAAAGCTGACTCTGCTGATTGATAAAATTTATTTACATCATGGGTAACGCCATGTAAACCAACTCCATGTCCGTCCTTAACCGTTCGACTAACCGCTTTCGGATAAGTCTTCATAGCAGGTTCTAACATAAAGAATGTTGCTTTTACATTATACTTGTCAAGGGTATCTAAAATCTCAAAAGTAGAAGAAGTCGGACCATCATCGAAGGTTAAATAAACTACTTTTTCATTCGCCTTAACTTCTGTTGCTTTTTCAGTATCTTTTGTTTCCTCTGGTTTTTCGGTGTCTTTTGTTTCTGTTGTTTTTTCAGCGTCTTTTGTTTCTTCTGGTTTTTCTTCAGCCTTTTCTTCTGTTGCTTTTTCAGCGTCTTTTGTTTCCACTGATTTTTCATCAGCCTTTTCTTCTGTTGCTTTTTCAGCGTCTTTCGTTTCTACTGGTTTTTCATCAGGTTTTTCTTCGATTGTTTTTTCAGCTTCTTTCGTTTCCGTTTCTTTCTCAACGTCTTGCGTTTCAGCTGGTTTTTCACTGTCTTTGTTTTCATCTGTTTGTACTTCTTCGTGTTTATCTATTTCATTGTCTTCAGCCATTTGTTGGGGCGTAGAGTCACTTGATAAAGTTCTATTTTTTTCCGTAACAACTAACAAAATTAATATTGACAACATACAAAAAACGATAATCCCTATTCTTTTCATCTTCCTGTCCTTCACTTTCTACTTTAACATTATGTAAATTAATATATTGAGAGTTTTTTGTACGAATAAGCACAAAAAGGCCAAACAACTCTAATAAAGCAATTGTTTGACCTTCTTTTTATATTAAAAGATAGAAGTAAAAACAAACACCTAATTCTTTATTATAAACACCATGCTGGTTCATACAGTATTGTATTTTTGGTTTATATTCTTTTGAAAGCTTCATCCAAACAAATTAATTACATTCCTCCCATCTATTCCTTAACGTTTCATTTTAACGCTTTTTTATTTCACATTTTTTTCCTTAACAAACATCTCTTAATTTAACATAAAAACTGTATTAAAAGATTAATTAACTTACACTATTTGGAATGATAGAACTATAGTCCCTATACATCCATATTTAGGCAATACCAACTCCATACTAAATTTCCTATAATATGCTTCTTTTTTAGGAGTATCCTTTATAAAGTCCTTAGTATTTAAGACCTTTACGAATTTTTTCTAGGGCTGCTCTCTAGAGTAGCGTTATGTTAACTATTTTCTCTAAATAAATTATCAATCTCTAAATTTTCATTTTTAAAAATGAAATATTTTGAATTACTATAGCTAGGATTTTTATGTGTAGATGCTAGAAATGATTCATTCCCAATTATCAGTATTTCACCTAAGGAACTTTTATCCTTCTTCATAGCAACACTATAGTATTCTTCTGCGGTAAAACTCTGTGGTTCTCTAACCCATTTAGAATTTCTAAAATCAGCCATTATTTTTTTAATTTCTTCATGATTAGTTACGGTCACTAACAGTTCTTCATCACTATTCCGGCTCATTTTTTTGACTTCTAATGAAGTTATCTCCGCATTTTCAATGTTAGTTATTGCAGTGAAATTTTTATCCTTAAAATTAACATTATAGATAATGAATGCTAATAACCCAGCTAATACCATTACGCCTGTGATCAATAAGAATTTCTTCATTTGAACACTCCTAGCAATGTTGAATCTAATTTTTTTAGCAAACTGCTATTAATTTCACTCAAACTTATTAAAGGAAGAATATTTTCATAAAAGAATATAAAAAAGAGAGGAGAATAGCAGTAGCATGACTTAGCATAGCTGAAAAATTCACTTAATGTATATACAATTAGGAGAGGTAACGGAAGTATATTATCTGAAGTTTATGAGAGTATTTAACAAATTTCAGCTACTAAATTCTTTTATATTAAATGATTTTTAATACATACCAGCCACCCCAACCGCCAACAAAACCTATTAGTAATAAAAACAGATTTCTTTCTAAATTGGGCTCTTGTAACCATTGTTTGTTAAATAGTAAAAGACATCCTGTTGAAACTCCCATTGTAATGGTTCCAAACACCAATCTAATTACATAATCTTACATTAAAAGCCCCTTTTGTACCAAACTTTAACATTTTTAAAAGCTCTTAAATAAACATACTGTTTGTATTAATATAAACGAAATCTCTTAGCATAAAGTTTCACTATCCAAGCAGATTTTTTTCATCTTTTTATTATGAATTATAGTAAAAATATTAATATTTGCTGAGTATTTAATAGGTAACATCTTCACAAAGGATAAAATCTTAATAATTAGTAATTCCCTTCTGCCTTTGAAATCCTGCCTTGAAAGCTCAATACTCCAATATCATTTTCAGAAAGCAGACCATACTCTTTACCAGAAACATGAAACTCTGAACAATCACCGCTTACAAATTCGAAGGTAATATAATAAAATGTATAAGTGCTTGATGAAAAGTTGCTTTCTTCTTGATAATTAGCATTTGAAATTCCGCTAACATCTGTTCGTTTTGATTTCACAACAGCTGTCACACTAAGCTGTTGTGATTGCCCATTTTTGCGCCACTGACCAATTCCTTTAAAAATGGAATAAAAGAAGCCACTGATTACAATAATAAAAATTATTGCAATAATAATAGGACCGATTTGAAAGATTAAATCTACTTAAAAAAACAAATCCCCGCCCATATAAAGCCTCCTTCTTTAACAGCTTATAATACTTACGACTATGTATATAATAAGTTTCATAATTCAACTATTTTTCCCAATTTATGAAACAACAATAGAGAGCTGAATTATGCCCTCTGTATGATTCTGCATTCCTCTCAAACTCCCATTATATTTAACAATTTTCCAATTGTAATAAAAACAAAACACCACATTAAGGCCCCAATTCCGCCATACATCAAATATATTCTTAGCCTCATATGTGCAATCCCGCAACAGTAAAATGTGAGATGGCGTACTCCTGGAATAAAAGAAGCGATCAACAGGGAATACGGTCCAAACTTCTTTATCCATGATTCAACTTTTAAAAATCTTTTCTCCTTTAGCCCAATCCATTTTCCAAACCTATCTATCAGAGGTCTTCCAGCTTTTTTACCAATCATATAACTAATCATCATGCCTAGAAAAGTCCCGCTAAAGCTGATTAAAATAGCAAGCTGATAATTAAGAGTGCCTATATGCGTAAAGTATCCTATTAACGTCATCAGTGCTTCATCAGGAATTGGCAACCCCACTATTCCCAAACTGAGCAATAGGAAAACAGCAAAATAACCATATTGACCGATTAACTCGTTAGCTACTTCCATCCGTGAATTTCCATTTTTTCATTGTCTTGTTTCTTGAAATTTGGAATTTTAATATGACTGACCATTAGAAATGCCAGGATGCATATGCCGATGCACAAAATAACTGGGCTATGTAATGTCATAAGTACTAACAAGCACATAGCAGCAGCCGGTGCTGGCAATCCAATAAATACTGCCAAATTGCTTTGTTCTACGTTAAAACGGGCTAATCTCAGCAGTCCGCAAATGCTGAATGCAAGTGCACAAACCAAACCAACGAGGGAAAGCTGACTTAAAGAAATACTATATGCCAGCATGGCGGGTGCAATACTAAATGTTACTAAATCAGAAAGAGAATCAAGCTCTTTCCCGAACTCAGATACGGTATTAAACTTTCGCGCAACCCTGCCATCAAACAGGTCAAAAAACATGCCAAAGCAGATAAACATCATCGCTGAAAATGTATTATTTAATAGCAAGGAATAGATAGATAACACCCCGCAGATAAAGTTGCATATGGTAATGATATTAGCTAAATAAATCAAAATATAACCAGCCTCCAAAACGATTGTTTATTTATTCATCTTCCTAGTATAATTATGGTTCACCCTTACTCTATGTGAATTTTTCTTTATCTCAAAAAGTACGAGCAATCTTATTATTCTTTCAAATTATAAAATTCCAATGTGGATTCTATGTGTTTTTCATAAAAAAAACCTTTTAATTAGATAAAAAAACAAACTATTTTTTGTTTTATTTTGTTTTTTTTTTATTTAATAGCTAGATTTCCGTCTAAAGAAAACAAATATACACCAAAAAAGCAGTCACCTATAGGCAGACTGCTTTGTGTTCTTTTCTAAAGAAAACTAAAACAAATTCAATAAATTCTATTCAACCTCTTGTATGGACAATCCTAATGTAGGCTCCAAATTCTCTGGAGCATCATAAATGGCCGTATACATCAGCCCGTTCTCCTCATATGTACTTTGCCCACTATCAATAATTCTACCGTCGACTAAACCTAATGCTGTATTAATTTCTTGTTTCTTTTCCGCCGAAATGGTTGAATCTGCTATATTAACTAAGTTAACTGCTGCAGAAGTAACGTCTCCGTTATCATCCATAATTCCAAAAATTGCTGCTGTCCGAAGGTTGCCAGTATCGTTATCCGTTGCTGCAGATACTACAATTGTTTGATTCTCATTGATAGTGCCAGTACGAAGTAATCCATAAGCACTATCCTTTTCTTCTAAATCATTAAGAGTAGCCAAGTCAGGATTAACGGAAGTCATACTTTTATTCCATTCATTTTTCAAGCTATCCCAGTTCCTATCAAAAACTGTTTTTCCATCCGTTTCTGCTGCCGACACTTTTTTCGGTTCACTAGCATCTGCTGTTGCTTCTGTATTTGCTTCTGTATTTGCTTCTGTAGCTGCTGCTGTATTTTCAGCTTTCCCCTCTGTTTCCTGAGCTTCGTCTTTTTGACCACAACCGCTTATCACTATAACCAGTAGTAATGCTAAAAAAATGTTACCTAATAATCTTTGCTTTTTTTCTGTCATCTCCAGAATCCTCCATCACTATTTCGTTTTACAATATTTAACTTATAAGTTCTCTTTTCCCAAAGGTATTTATTCCCAAACACATTTCTTTTAAAATTTCTTTCGGGAACATAGAAACTCTGTTTAATTTGCAACAAACTTCCATTAATACAAAAAAAGTCAGACATTTATACCACTGTCTGACTTTTCACGGCTGCATCTTATTTGCTATATCGGATTTGCATCTGTTTCTAGCGAATTTCTTCATATAATCAAGCATATCTCAAAAAATAAAAAAGCTGCTTTAGCAGCGGAGATAAATCAATATACACTACCCTTTTCGTATTAATCTAACAAAAATTGAGATTCCTAAAATTAAATATAAACAAGCAGTAAGACCCCAAGTAAGAAAAATCCCTAATCCTAAGCCAATATTAGCATCTTCATAATTATTTATTACATCATCAATAACCACATACAGCATTGGAGCAGCACATATAAAATAAGCTAACAATGATAATAATAATTTTTTTGTATTTTTATAATAAAACATAACAGGGATGAAAAGTAATGCAAGTGTGATAATAACAATTATCACCATGTCCATAAAACCCCTCCAATACATTAAACTAAAATATACTTATCTTTACCAATATTATTACCCGTAAATTAAAATTAGAAATCAAAACAATTTAACTACTAATTCCTTATTCATTATCTTGTTTCAATAGCCATACGCAAGTGTGATACCACTCCAAGAAGCAATAGAAACGAACATACCAGTTTTTCAAAAGAGGTTCCAAGTAGTTGTTGAAAAAAGCCAAAGGTCCAAAGTGCCACGAAACACCAGCATATAATAGATCTTCCTCTTTTATGTAAATACCGCTTTTTTTGGCCAGCAAAAATGGTAAAAGCACCGCCTATAATGCAAACAACCATACCAACAACAGATATTGGCAGCTGAGATTCAAACGAATCAGATCGCCCTCCGTTAACCCAAGAGAACGGAATAACACTGCTGATAACAAGGATATGCAGTGCCATTGTTAAAGAGTAAAAACAAATAGCCATTATTAAAGCAGTACGTAGATTGATTTTTCTAAGTTTTTCTTTCATATATCTACCTCGCTTTTATTATTCCTCTAATTTTTTATTATAAGTGGGACTCATATTATAGTTATGCTTTCACTTACCCCCTTTAGTCCTTTAACCCATATTAATTAATCATTTTTACTTTACATTATCTAAAAAACAAAGAGGAATTCATTAGAATTCCTCTCAATAGAGATTGATAAATCAACCTATACAACTACTGCAGTAAAAAACCAAATAATCATAATAACCTGTATTAATATTTTTGCTACACTGCCTCCTAAGAAGCCTATTACCGTAGCGAATCCAACCTTTGCCGCCTTCTTCATATCTTTATGCAAGATATATTCCGTAATTAAAACCGCTACAAATGGTACGAGGATAATTCCAAATGGAGGGAGAATAAAGGACCCGACTATTGTTGCGATTGCAGCTATTGTTTCAGAAATCTTTGACCCGCCGTATTTTTTCACAAAATAACTATTTGCGATGATATCGGCTGCTATTAATACAGCACTTAACAATCCCATACTTATCCAGAACCATATAGACAGCTCACTAGGATTAATCAAAAACTGATAAACCAAAAATCCTCCCCATATTGCTACTACAGAGGGAATAATCGGATAAACTATCCCCACAAAACTTAATATAAATAATATTATGGTTATTGCCCACCATACGAATTCCATCAAAAAACCTGCCTTTTTAAAATTCTAACATTTAGAAATCTTGCTCTTTCAGAACAAGATTTCCTTTCGTTATTTAGCTGCTGCTATGCTTGCGACTTTTATAGCGGTGACTGCCGCCATACGGATTATACCTTCTGCTTCTATCACTGCTGCTGCTTTTTTTATATCCTCTTCTATCACTGCTGCTGTATTTTTTATACCTTTTTCTATCACTTCTGCTATAGCTTCTAGATCTATGACTGCTGTGAGAAAATTGCTTAATCGTTTTCATAATTTTTTTAAACATTCTTTCCACCTCTTTAATTCATTTTATTTTTTTCGGAACAGTACATCAGAATCTTTTCTCAAAGGGATATTAATAATTACCTTTGTCCATTCACCATAAACACTTTGAATTTCAATCGACCCTTTATAATATTCCAATAACCTTTTGGCGATTGCTAATCCTAACCCATTTCCGCCATTTTTTCTGCTTCTTGCTTTATCAACACGGTAAAATCGATTAATCACCAATGGTAGGTCTTCTTCTGGAATTCCAACACCGTAATCCTTTATTTCAATAGCTAAGCTGTTTTCGCTATGTTTTACTTTAAGCTCGATTTCCTTCTTGTTTTTTGAATATTTTATGGCATTATCTAACAGGATAATTATTATTTGCTCAAGATGATTTTTGAATATTTTTAAGGTGAAATCATTACTAATATCTATTGAAGAGGAAATATTATAGTCTGGATTCAAAGTTAAGAAATTTTCAACAACATCCTCTACTACACCTTTTATTTTTATATCCTCTAATACAGCAGTACTTGTGGAGAAATCTCCTCTTGATAAGGTTAGCAATTCTGAAACCATACGGATTAATCTATTGGTTTCATTCAAACTCAAGTTAAGTGACCTTTCTAATGTTTGCGGATTATCTTTTCCCCAGCGATTTATAAGGGATAGATGACCGTGAATGATTGTTAATGGTGTTTTTAATTCATGAGAAGCGTCTTCCACAAATTGTTGCTGTTGCTGGAAAGATGTCTCGAGATTATCCATTAATTCATTAAACATAATTCCTAACTCTGTCATTTCATCATGCTGTTTATCGATATTCACCCGTTTATTCAAACCATTTTTTTTTATACTTTTCATTGTCCTAATCATAGAATTTATTGGTTTTAATAACTGAAAGGACAGAATCCTTCCCCCTACAAAACTTAAAATGATAGCCACTAATCCTGTAATTATTACTAATGTCGTTATTTGATTTATCAAACTTTCGAAGTTCTCTAAGTTTCGGACAATTTCTATCGTACCTTTAAAACCGGTTACTTCAAAAGGCTTTCGGTATACAAGCAGTCGATCTCCCTTAGGGGACATTTCCACTAATTCTTCTTTTAAAGCTGATTGTGATGAGACCCAATTTTTTGGCACTTTATTTGTTATTGTAAATAATACGGAATTATTTTCACTAACAATCCTTATTAATTGGTGATGTTCATTCAAGATATCTATATACGCTTTACTTTCTAAAATCTCTTGTTCTGAATCTGCTTCTAATAAATAGGCATAAATTTCTTCCATATTTTTTTGAATTGTTTGTCTTTCATGATTATTAACCCACTTCATAATGACAACATACTGAACGAAGGTATAGGATAAAAATAAGAAGAGGATTAGTAATGCGGCCCAAAATGTTAATTTCCATTTTATCTTGATACTTTTAGGTAATAATGCTTTCACACTTTTCATTCCCTCATAACATATCCCATTCCTCTAATCGTTTGTATATAGCCTTCTTTATCATTAGCTTCCAATTTCCCGCGAAGATGCATCACATAAACATCTACGACATTTGTTTCTATGTCTGCATGATAATCCCAAATATTTTCTAGAATAATCTCTCTAGTTAAAACTCGGTTAATGTTTTTCATAAACAGAAATAACAAGTCGTACTCTTTTTTAGTCAGTTCTATTAGGTGCTCCCCTTTTTTTAACAATCTTGACTCAATATTAAGCTCAAGATCTTTAAAGGACAAAGTCATCTCCGGTAAATTTTTCAGTTTCTCTTGTCTTCTAATAATAACTCTAATTCTTGCTAACAATTCCTCAATGGCAAAGGGTTTTGGAATATAATCATCAGCACCGATATCTAATCCTAAGACCCTGTCCATAATACTATCTCTGGCAGTAATCATAATGATTGGAATATCCTTTACTGCCTTTAACCGTCTACAAACTTCAATACCATTTAATTTTGGCAGCATTAAATCAAGCAGGATAACATCCCAATTCTTTTCTAATGCAAGCTCTAACCCTTTCCTTCCATCATAAACAGGCGTAACATTATATCCTTCGTGCATTAGCTCCAAAAGAATAAATTCTGATAACGCTTCTTCATCTTCAATAACTAAAATATTCAACTGTTTTACCTCCATATATTATCTTGTCAGAATTATATCTTATCTAAATTATATTGGATACTAATGCATTAATTTGTATTAAGTGAGGATTTTTTAAAATGAAAGTGACCTGCTTATGGGATTTATATGCATTTAATACTATTCTCCTTTCTTAATAAGATTAATCCTTTCTATAATCATACAAAACCGTAATGAAATAACGGTAAAATGTATCATGATGCTTTCTAAAATTTTAATGAAAATTTTTTAATCTTAAATATGTTAGGAGAAGATTATGAAAATAATAAATAGAATTTTTTTGCTTTTTATTGCCTTTTTAAGGAAATCAATGTAATATATATATTACATAATGCAACTTAAACATTACATTGTGTAATTTAGTTCGGTCGGTGAAATTATGAAAAATCGTATTAAAATAGCCAGAGCTGAGAAATCCATGACTCAAGCAGAGTTAGCCAGAAAGGTTAATGTTACAAGACAAACAATTGGTCTTATTGAAAAAGGGAACTACAACCCTACCTTGCAGCTTTGTATTTCCATTGCTAAGGCTTTAGAAAAAACACTCGATGACTTATTTTGGGAGGAGTAATTTTATGGAACAAAAATCATGGCTGTCTAAGGTATTACCTAAGGATGAATACAAAGAAAAGAAAATGCTTTACTATATAGCTGAATCTGCTGTGCTGCTTGCCATATTGTTATTTATTTATGCATTGATTAATAATTTTTCTCTTTACGGAGGGTCTGCTTCTGGAACTGTCACCTTGCTTTCTTTATGTTTCCTAGTTGCCTATGTACTAATAAGATATATAATGTCAGGCATAGAATATCCTGATATTATAATTGAAAGACGATTTAAAAAAGAAAAACAAGCAATCATAAACCGCAGTTTAATCATGATGGTTCTTATTGCCGTTATGTTAGTAGTAATACAAGGAATCCCGTCTAACATGACAAGTTCAGTTCAGTTGTTTTTACCAGCGATTTTTATATCCTTCATTAATTTTATAATAAGCTATACTT
Source organism: Niallia sp. MER 6 (assembly GCF_023714395.1). Classification (NCBI taxonomy): domain Bacteria; kingdom Bacillati; phylum Bacillota; class Bacilli; order Caryophanales; family Bacillaceae; genus Niallia; species Niallia sp. MER 6. The sequence continues at coordinate 53,088 of NZ_JAMAUK010000024.1, forward strand.
CACTCAAAAAATCCTATCATAAAAACATTGATTTATTGGATTAATCATTAACATGTTTTTCAAATAAAACACCCTTTAAAATACACTTAATGAAGTGAATTTTAAGGGGTGTTTCTTCATGCCTCATTAAAAGTAAACATCTACACTCAAGTCCTATCATAACTTCTAACGACAAATCCTTGATTTTCCGCAAACGTATTGATTACCTTTACCAATTCACTTTTCGAAATGGACACGGAGTGATGAATTTCTCTTTTGTTATTAATGACATATTCTTCAAAAATTATATAATTTAAATGATCCATTTTTTTAACTACAAATTGATTACACTCATATTCTCCACTTCTAATATTGCTAGAATAAATAAAATAAATGATGCCATCATAATATTCTTGTTCAGAGATTTCCGTATTTAAAAATAATGGAATGATTTCATGCATATAGTGCTTCCTTTCTAGAATCATTACTCCATCTAAGGTAATGGTTTTTCTGGTCGTTTTGGACAATAAGAACAATTAGGGTCTTCACATTTCACCTCAGTCCATTCATTGCAGGAAGGACAGAAATAAGCATCATAATCTTCATAGTAAACCAAGTTATGTTGACATTTTTTACAGTGCTGTTCCATATCAATTGAACCGTCTATTTCGATACCATCTATAATAACCAAATCATCTTTTTCTTCTATCTTCATCATTACCTCCAAAAGGTATTTTCACCTGTAATTCTCCTCGTACGTAATCTTATTTAGCAAAGACACTAACTACTCTTACTACTTCCATTATTTTTTCCAAACCATTTTTTTAAAACCTCGTCTACTTTAGGACTGTATAAACACATACAAACTCCAACCATAAAAATAATAAATCCGCTAAAACCAGTAGTGATAAACGGGTATCGCTAGTACACTATTGTTAGAACACCTATATAGAGCCAACCAATTAGATTTATGACAATCCTTTTCTTTTGCATTTATTTATCCTTCTCATAGATTAATTGTAATAACTTCAATACGTTTATAGCTCTTCTTTGGTTTCATTTAATCGCGATTTATTAGTTCCATTATTAATGAAGGGCTCTTTTTTTTAAGGTTTCTACTATTTTAGTTACTAATTTGTAATTTACTGATATTAATCTACTTTTATACGAAAAACCTAATTGTATTTATTGGATGATAGTGTTACAATACTATAGTTCGATAATATGGTAGCGTACTAAAGCAAAATACTTAATAAAAGGTGGTCTCTATAATATATGAAACGTTTAGTAACAATGATTTTAGCAGTAGCAGCGATTTTCACCATTGTAGCAGGTTGCTCTAAATCTGCCGAAAAAGATGACAATACATTGGTAATTGGTATTGATGATAAATTTGCTCCTATGGGGTTCCGTGATGAAAATAATGAGATTGTTGGTTTTGATATTGACTATGCGAAAGCAGCAGCTGAAAAAATGGGCATGAAAGCTCAATTTCAACCTATCGACTGGAAAACGAAAGAATCTGAGTTAAGCAGCGGCCGTATTGATCTTATTTGGAACGGTTACACCATTACAGATGAGCGTAAAGAAAAAGTTCTCTTTACAGAGCCTTACTTGAAAAATGCACAGGTTGTCGTAACATTGGCTGATTCTTCTCTTTCTAAACTTAATGATTTAGAAGGAAAAGTCGTTGGTCTTCAATCACTTTCTTCTGCATCTGATGCATTAGATGCTGATCCTATTAAATCAAAAATTAAAACAGTAACAGAGTTTGCTGACAATGTTTCTGCTTTGAATGACTTAAAGAGTGGTCGTTTAGACGCTGTAGTAATTGACGAAATTGTTATTAACTACTATATGACTAAAGAGGAAGGCACTTTCAAAGTACTTGATGAATCTCTTGCTCCTGAAGAATATGGAGTAGGCGTTAAAAAAGGTAATGAGGATCTGCTTAATAAACTACAAAAAGCACTTGATGAGATGAACGAGGATGGCACTGCATCAGAAATCTCTGAAAAGTGGTTTGGCGAAGATAAAGTGTTGAAATAATAACTAATTACTGGCAAAACAGGATTTCCGATAAGGAAGTCCGTTTTGTTTTCGGAGGTAACTTTTATGTCTTTTGAATACATTAAATCAATAATTATGCCTTTGCTTGAAGGGGCTCAGATGACTGTCCTCTTGTTTATCATTGCGATTGTAGTGTCCATACCGCTAGGCTTTCTATTAACATTAGCTGTAAGAAGCAGCTTTAAGCCTCTTTCCTGGTTTGCTCAAGGCTATATTTATGTGCTTCGCGGAACACCGCTATTGCTGCAGCTTTTGTTTATCTGTTTCGGTCTGCCAATGATTCCTGTGGTTGGTGAATATTTAGTATTAGATCGTTTTGTAGCTGCATGTTTAGGTTTTATTTTAAACTATGCTGCTTATTTTGCCGAAATCTTCCGCGGCGGTCTTATTGCCATTGATAAAGGTCAATATGAGGCATCACAAGTACTTGGCTTAAACAAATGGCAGACTTTAAGAAAGATTATTCTTCCGCAAATGTTCCGCATCGCCCTTCCGGCTGTGGCGAACGAATCTGTAACACTTGTTAAAGATACAGCACTCCTTTATGCGGTAGCTGTACCAGAATTGCTGCACTTTGCTCAAGCTGCAGTTAATCGCGACTTTACAATTGTGCCATTTGTTGTGGCAGGTGTCATTTATTTAATCATGACGCTTCTATTAACGTTAATCTTTAAATGGCTTGAACGCCGATTCAAATTTGAATAAGAAGGAGTTGGTGAATATGGCTATTATTGAAATCTCTAACTTAAAAAAATCGTACGGCAATTTAGACGTATTAAAGCAAATTACATTTAATGTAAATAAAAACGAAGTAGTAGCGGTTATTGGTCCCTCCGGATCTGGAAAAAGCACCATGCTTCGCAGTCTTGTTAATCTAGAGGTGATTGATGGCGGCAGTATTTGTGTGAGCGGCGATTATTTAGTAAAAGAAGGACAATACGTTAAACCGCAAGACATTAAACAAATCACAGGTAAAATGGGGATGGTCTTCCAGCACTTCAACCTCTTCCCTCATCTGACTGTAAGAGAAAATTTAGAGCTTGCTCCAAAAATGGTCAAAAAAGAATCCTCTGCTGACATACAGAAAAGAAGCAATGAGCTGCTAGAAAAAATCGGGCTCTCCAGCTGGGCGAACTCGTTTCCAGCTAAGCTGTCCGGCGGACAAAAACAAAGGGTGGCAATTGCCAGAGCATTAATGATGAACCCAGATATTATGTTATTTGATGAGCCTACTTCCGCTCTTGATCCAGAATTAACTGGTGAAGTATTGCAAGTGATGAAGGACCTGGCTCAAGAAAACATGACCATGATTGTCGTAACGCACGAAATGGGCTTTGCCAGAGAAGTTGCTGACAGAGTCGTATTTATGGACAATGGGGAAATTGTTGAATCTGGTGCTCCAAAAGATTTGTTTACAAATCCTAAGTTTGAACGAACAAAAGCGTTCTTAAACCGCAGTTTAAAATAAGCAAAAGGCAGTTTCATAATAAACTACCATCCTAGCAAACTTAATGGCCAACCAGAATTTATTCTGGTTGGCTTTTTTATTGATTTAATTTCATAACTTATAACAGGTAAAACAGTTAATCTTATAGATAACCCTTTATTAAACTGTAAACCGCGCAATAAATAAAGGATTTCTGTGTAAAATAAATAATAACACCAAGCATTAGAAGTTCCAGTAAATACTATTTATTATAATGACCAGTAAATAATACGTGGGGACTCAGGTGGCATTTCAAGTGAAGCAATTATTGGCAAAATAGAGCTGAAGAAATAAACAGCTGCATCTTTGTCGCTGTTTTATACTTATAGAAAATTATTTTTCAATCTCTTTACTAATTCATCATAGTTTATGAAATAATCTTTAATTGGAATGACAGCAAAATCAGATAAAGTTTGAGTATTTGCTAATAGGCATTCATCATATATCAGAGAAATATAAATATCTTTTTGCACCTTAATTCCGCTTTCCTTATAATAACCTACTAAATCCAAATATAAATTATAGCCTGCTTCATCAATAGACCTTTCTATCACAAAACCGCCAGTAAAGTCTCCCCACCAAGCTTGAAAGCTTTTATAAACTTCATGAAAACTAGTTAGACCTACAGCATCTTCACAAAACAAACTATGATAAAAAATTTCCTTTTCCTCATAAAACAGCTTTGTATCGTTGACATCATTAAGAAATACAATTTGAGAGACTTTCTTCCATAGGTTTTGAAACCTTGATTTAAAGTCATCCTTAAAAGTAATCTTTGCAGAGAAATAAGGGAACTTTATCTTTTCGGTATTGTTTGTTTGATTTATATATATATTTTGCAAGTATATTAGGAAGTTTAAAGAGGTCGAACGATCTGTCATCATAATTAATGCATTTTCCAAAATTTACATCCTCCCTTTCTCCTCTATTATCACCATTCTTCTGGTAAAATACAAATTTTTTACTATTAATCAGCTAATATCTGAATAGCCATGTTTGACACATCTATAAAATTGTGTATAATTCAAGGTAATTGCATAAACAAAAATGTTTTCTAGGGTTCCGCAGCATATATTATTGTGTTGGACTGGTCCGAGAGAAAACTCACAGCTTTGCTGTGTCACGGAAGGACAAAAGCCTGGGAGAAACTGACTTATCAGTTTGCTCCCGGGCTTTTGTTTTTTTTATGCAAAATTAATTTGGAGGTTTTAGAAATGGATTGGATTAAAGTTTTTATCGCAGCATTTTTTGAAGTATTTTGGGTTATTGGCTTAAAGCACTCTGATAACCTATGGATGTGGGCGGGGACAGTTGTTTGTATTATCATCAGCTTCTACGTAATGATTATGGCAGGGAAAAAGCTGCCTGTTGGGACTGTTTATGCAGTATTTGTTGGTTTAGGTACTGCAGGAACTGTACTTTCTGAACTTCTATTCTTTGGGGAAGCTTTTAAAGTGGAAAAGGTTCTCTTCATCTTACTCCTTTTAGGAGGCGTAATCGGCTTAAAATTGGTTACAAAAAATAAAACTCAAGAAGGGGATGAATCGTAATGGCTTGGATTTCTCTTATACTAGCAGGTCTGTGTGAAATGTTTGGTGTGGCTATGATAAACAAATTGCATAAAGACCGTAACTGGCAATCCGTATTACTATTAATCTTAGGATTTGGTGCTAGTTTTATCTTCCTTTCCTATTCAATGGAAACACTCCCAATGGGAACAGCTTATGCAATTTGGACAGGAATTGGTGCTTCTGGTGGAGCTATTTTGGGCATGTTACTATATGGTGAATCAAAAGATTGGCGAAGACTTGTCTTTATAGCTATGGTGTTAGGTGCAGCCGTAGGTTTAAAATTGGTCTCCTAATAAGAAAAGAGCTGAATAGCTCTTTTCTTACATGTTTCTCTCAAGAGTTCACATTATTGCCTTCATAATAACGAGACAACTCAATAATCATTGCACCCATACGTTCAAGCTCAGGAACAACGATTTTGTCTACTCCTTCTTCCGATAATGCCTCTGCAGTTACTTTTCCTACTGCAACTGCTAATGTATTGTCTTGGAATGCATCGAGGATTTCTTTTATTACACCCTTCTCTTTTGCAAATGTAAAAAGAGATCGTACTTGAATCGCACTCGTAAAGCAGACGGCATCCACTTTGTTATCGTGCATTTCCTCAAAAAGCGTTTGCACAGCATCCCATTCTGGAGCGATATGCTGATATGGCAGGATAGTAGCAACGCTTGCTCCTTTATCTTCCAAAAACTGGATGAGTCGAGGCGCTGTCTCACCGTGAAGCTGAACCAATACGTTTTTCCCTGCAAAATCAACATCTTCAAGCGCACGAATTAATCCTCTTGTTGACCCATCTTCATCGAGAATATCAGGCACTACGCCAATTTTCTTCAAGTAATTTTTTGTCTTGTAGCCTCTGATCGCTATATTAGCCGCTTCCAATCGCTTAAGATATTCCGCTTTTACACCTAGCTTTTCCGTGATATTTACAAGTGTTTCTGTACCGATGCCTGTCGTAAAGATGACCCAGTCTGCCCCTTCGTTCACAAACTTAATCAGAGCAGGTTCTACCTCTTTTTCCGCTAAGAAAACGGTACCTTGTAAAGAGCGGACAACTGGAATACCGCCTTGATTTTCGATTAATTTGCTGATTTCTTCTATTTTACGAGAAGCTCCAATAACCACACGCTTCCCTTCTAATCCTTTGCCCATTTTAGTTACCTCTTTTCCCTCATCTATGTACATATATTTTCTATTATAATAGCAGGCTCGTAGAAAAAGAAAATATTTTTATGCAATATTCTTATAATTTTAAGTTAATACGAAAAAAAGGCCATTTTCTATTACAAAAATGGCCTTTTTTCTTCTTTCACTTTCGTTAATTCAATTATTTCCTTTAATACAGACATCTCCGCCCATTCCTCTTCTGTTACCAGTTCCCACTGTATACCTTCCGGCTTTTTGTATGGTGTATTAGATTGGACTAATTCCTGTTTTAAAGGAAAAGGAAAGCGGCCGAGTTTATGCTCTGTTAAATAGTTCCAAACACTTGTTTCGTTACCATTTTTGTGTTCAGCCCTTTAAGAAAGTTTTTAAGCTTGAATCATTTTATTAATATCCATCTCAAGCGGATATGTGCTATATACAACAATTTTATTTTTATATTGTTTAACAATATCCATACGGTCCTTATAACTGGACAATAACAGCTTTAACTCCTTCTTGCCGTTTCTTGTAACAATCGTTAAAGAATAATCTGCATTCTCAGGGTGAAGATACCCTTCTTCACTTCCAGGATATAAACTGTATTTTTCTCTGACAGTTGCCTCATTAAACAGCTTTAAAATATCAGTTTTAAGCGCTCCTTCAATTTTTCTGCCATTATAGAGAACCTCTGTATTAACTTCAGACAATTTCAAATGCAATTTATATTTTCCAAGCAGCCATTCGACCACACCTGTCGGCAAACATGTCATTAAAACCTTCACTATACAAAATAGAACTAACGCTATGATGGAAATCCAAGTCATCTATGCTCACTCCAATATTATAATAACCATGCTAAGTATATCACATAACTATCATACTGGATTTCGAAACAATATTGACCATCCAATTGGCAGAATTATTGACCATCCAATTTAATTAACCATTTGCTTTTGACGAAATAATCTAACTTTCTTTTTTACTGCTTCTGTTATAATATAGCCAATTCCGCCACCAATAGTATTTAACAGCAGATCATCCACATCATATGCCCTGCCTTCAACAATACCTACATAACCTAATAAAAGCTGCAGCACTTCAATTGTTACACTTACTAGAAAAATACATCCTATCGCTTTTGAAAGTTTTCTTGCTTTAAATAACAACGATATATACACACCTAATGGACAAAGCATTATTAAATTATAAAAAGATAACTTTACAGAATTCCAAAAGAACCAGTCAAATCCTTGATAATGATAAAGATTGTACCAATCTTTAATAAAATAAAACGGCACTAGCTGTATAGTTGGCAAAAAATCGTGTTGAGGAGGCAATATAATTCCTCCAGTTGTTAATTGCGCAACGTGCAGTAAATAATATAGAAAGCTATAAGTAATCAATCTTTTCATTAAACCACTTGTTTTCATTCTAATAAAATCCACTACGATATAAATAATTAAAAAAATTGTTCCAAAAAAGACAATATCATAAATTGCATACATAGTATCTTAACCCCTTTCCTTAATCCAATACTTAGACGAAACTCTTTACTAAAAAGTTTGTATTTTATCCTTTTTATATCATTTCGTATGATACAAAAAAGAGTAAGAGAAAGCAGACTCTTTATCAAAAGTCACTTCTTTTTCTTGATCTTATTAGGTTTTACAGCAACTGTTGGAGCATATAAGCTAAAAAAATGAAACATACTATTCCAATCTGACAGATTACTTTTTTATCAATATCTATATTAGGTTTCTTAACATTTCAACTATGGACATATATTAAATCCTTTTTGAAAAGAGAGGGACTCAATATGTCGAATGCATAGACTTCCGATTGAGTTTCTCTTTTTGTTTGATAAAAACATAAAAAAAGAGCCTACCCATCAGGCAAGCTCTCCTAACTCATCGCATCACCAATCCTCCATCCACATTCAAACACTGCCCCGTCACAAACGCTGCCAAATCTGATGCTAAAAACAGCACACTTCCTGCAATATCATCAGGACTTGCCAAACGGCCCATTGGTGTCATTTGAATGATTGATTCTCGCACAGATTCCTGTGTTTCGGAGCTGGAATCTGTCGGATAGGTCAAGCCTGGCGCGACTGCATTCACGGTGATTCCAAATAGGCCAAGCTCTTTGGCTAGATTTCTTGTAAAGCCTAACAAGGCCATTTTTGATGTTGTGTAGTCATGGTATGGAATAATCGGAAAATCGATTAGATTGCTGACAATATTGATTATCCTGCCTTGCATTTGTTCCTTCATATATGGCATCACTGCTTTGCAGACATTATAGGTGCCATGAACATTGCCTTCCCACTGGCTGTTGTAATCGGCCCAGCTGATTTCCCATGCTGTTTTCCTTGTTTTGGGGTTAAAGGTATAATGACTCAAGGCATTATTCACAACGATGTCAATTGTACCGAATGCATCAGCAATCTGTGCGACCATATCGGTGACTTGTTCTTCTTTTTGAACATCTGCCTGAATGGCAACAGCCTGCCCTCCTGCTGCTTCGATTTGACTGACAACTGCTTCGGCGAGGTCTTTGTTTTTTAAATAATTGATAATGACAAATGCACCTTCAGCAGCCATTTTTTTAGCGATAGCTGCGCCTATTCCTCTGCTTGCACCTGTCACTAAAACAATTTTTTCTTGAAGATTCAACTTTTCTCGTCCTTTCTATTCCACATCACTGTCGTATTTTTCAAGTCCATACTCAAGGTCCCTTTCCAAATCAACCATGCGAACTAGCTCCATTAAATTAAAACCGCCATCATGATGCCAGCCTGGCTTTGCTCGGTTCATTTCTCCGATTGGGCTGAACCGATTAACGCCAGCAGCGCCTAAAATATTGGCGAGCGAGAACAATCTTGCTGGTTCTACGGCAAGCCCGCATGATTGTAAATAGCTCTCCCATTGCTGGAAATGGTCAGCAACTTCCTCAAGTCTGTCCACTGCATACACATGAACACTTCTGTTTAACGGGCTACCGCTAAAAGAAGGTTCCTCATGGTAAATGACCGTCCATGCTGTATCGTCTTTACTGCTGTATACTGCCGTTTTCTGTGATTGCAGGCTTTTTAAGGAATGCTCATTTCGGAAGTTTTGTATGGACATTGCCTCTTCCCCTGTCAGCTTTGCTCTTGGTCTTTTTTTATGGTATCGGGAAAGCTCTGCTGCTAATCCTTGTGCAAACTGCTTCGGGCTTACCACCCCATCTTGCTCCACATAAACACATTGCGGAGAAAGACAGCTTTGCTGGTCATAGATGGAAATATCTTCGGCAAGCTTATGGAGTGTGTCACTGTAATGATCAGCCGTTAATGCTTCTTTGCCAATCATAGCAAAGCTGATTTTATGACCATATGACAACAGCTTTTTGTGAATTGGTGTCTTCTTCCTTATTTCCGCGACCGTTTTGTTCGACCCATAAACGATTACAGCCTCTCCCCAATTGACTGCCATATTATCAAGGGACTCTGTCCCCCCCTTCCATGGCAGGATGGCGATGGCATCAGCCAATCTCTCGTCCACTTCCTTTAAGGATTGGAGAAAGAGGGCAGGGAGGAGGGGCTCTGAGTAAGAGGTCTTGCCGATTGCCGCTGATTTAAGCAAAAGCCCCATTATTAAACTCCATAACTGCACGCCTGGCACATTACCAGAAAATAAATGAAAAATAGTATTTGGTCCATACGCACGACTCATTCCGCCTGATTTTCTTGGCCGAAAGTCATCGAGTATGGCAGGCTGGTCAAATTCCTCATCAAGGAAGCGCAGCAGCTCCTTTTTGCGAAAGGTCCTCATATACCTTTTCAACTCGAGCCGAACCATGTCTTGATCATACCCGGTGACTGCAGGAATTAATGCGTCGGCAATACGTCTCAATCGGTAGTTTGGATTCAGCCATAGCTGAATAGCTTGGTCTATCTTGTCGACTACTTCATTAGTAGTAAGCTGAGCAAGATAATCTTTTCTGTTTGCTTGCAATGATGCCCCGATTTCCTCTATATGCTCGGCAGTTAATTCTGGATATTTTACGATGTACTTCCGGCCTTTCACCTGAATTGACTCTTGGCGAAAATCTGTGAGCTTTATTGATTCTGGTACATAATAGGCTTCTATTAATTCTGTTTCCATCACTAAATGGATGCACCACCTAATGCAGATTGCATCAGCTGATCCACTGCAATCGAACAGCCTCTGGCTTCTGCCCCCTTTATTCTGCCAAGGAGCTTAAACCCGTTATCTGTTTGACAGCCTTCATCCTGAGTTAGAATCGCTATACAAGAATTCCAGTTTGCTAAGTCAATATGTGCAATTACCCCTGCTTGACCATTTGTGATTGGCTTTAATGTATCTGGGTCAAGTATGACTGTTTTCACCCATGCAGGACCTGTCTTTTCTAAACGAATATCTCCTTCTAAGCAGCTCGACAAAATACTTTGATCATAAATTTGCGAGCTTAGTTCGGTCATGCCATACATATTTATGCAGAGTGAACGGTCAACTTGGAAGCTTGTATGAAACTGTTTATACAGCTCTTCCATCTCTACTTCACGAGACTGACCTTTAAAGCCGCCTGTATCAAATATCCTGCTTCCTTTTGCGAGCTGAAATTGCAGTCCATTTTCCTTTAAATAATCAAGAAGATGAACATAAGCAAATGTTGCGCCCATAAGCATTACTGGTTCTTCTGATTGTTCACACTTACGCAGCTCACTCGCAAATTTCTCCATCTCTAATCCTTTTTTCCCGAAGAAGAATTGGCTGTTTTCTGCCCCAAAATAAGCTGCTGCATTTGAAAGATACCTAGACAAGGAGGAATTTTCATTCATGTCTGCAGCTGGCGATAATACAAATATCGTCATCTTCTCCCTGTCTGGCAGAACAAACTGTTTAAATGGATGCTTCATCGATGCATCCCATACCTTTAATGAGGGATGATAATTTCTGCCCTTTTGGTCAGGATTAGTAGTTCCGCTAGTCATAAATACAGCCTCTGCATCCTCAATAGGTTCACACGCTAATGTCAGCTCTTTAAAACCTTGTATTGGCATTGGCGGTATATCAAGCCAACGCTTAACCGTGAGGGGGTTCTTTTTCTTCACTTGGCAATATTTTTTGTAAGGCATGTTATGCTGAAATTGATAGGAAAACAATTCTAGAGCGAGTTTATTAAATTCCTGGTCATGCTCTTCTTTATTCAAAATGCCATTCTTATATTTTTCGATAAAAGTGAGGACTTTTTCTGTTATAACAATAGAGATTTCTTTCATATTCCCTTCCCCTTTTCTATCCAGTTTGGAATATTAACAAACAGCAGATGTAAAATAATTGAAGAAAATGCCCCGATTAATATCGTATTTGACAGGAAGGCTCCTGCTGCCCCTGTAAAACCTGTTGAAAAGCTTGGCAAAGAGATTGCTAGTATAATGGAAAGTCCAATAATCATGTAATTGCGATCCGATTGTTCCACTTTTGCTAGTAAGGAAATACCAGTAAACACTAACGTCGCAGCAGCCGGCAGAAAGATTCCGCCGACAACAGGGCTTGGCGTTAAAGCAAGCAAGGCACCTGCTTTCGGTACAAAGCCAAGCACTAGGAAGATAACACCTGCAATCATCACAGGATATCTTGAACCAACTCCTGTCAAACGAAGCAAACCAACATTTTGGGCATAGGCAGTTGTTGGAAAACCGCCAATAAGAGAGGACAGCATAGATCCTGCCGATTCGCCTGCAAAACCATTCCTAATTCGCTTTGCACTTATCTCTGTTTTCAAAATGGTGGAGGATGCTTGATAAACACCCATCGCTTCAATTACAGCCACTATATACGCAACAAAAAATGTGAGAAAAGTTGTCCATTCGAATTCTAAATTTCCATAAGGCAGGAATGTCGGCAGACCGAACCAAGCCTTTTCTGCTATCATTCCAAAATCAGCTTCTCCTAAACAAATCGCAATAATATCACCAACAACTAATGCTATTAAAAAGGAAAAAGATTTTAAAAAGCCTTTTCCGAATATAGATAAAATTAAAACGATACAAGCTGTTGGAATGGACATCATTAATACAGTTGAACTTGCAAAGCCTGCATCTCCTGGTGAACCGCCGAGAAATTCAGACAATGTAAAGCTCGATAAAGAAATACCGACTAGAAAAATAACGGTCCCCGAAACAACTGGTGTAAATAATACCTTCAGTTTGCCTATTAACCCAGTAACAGACAATATGAATACAATTATTGCACTGACAAGGATTGCCCCGCTCGCAGCAGCAAGACCGTTTGCTTTTCCAGCTGCGATCATGATGGAATCGAAGGCAGCTGATGGTCCTTGGACGATTGGCAGCTTTACAAACTTTGCTGCCTGCAGCAATGTAACAATACCGGCTGCAATAAAAATGGAATTAACGATATTGGCTGATAAAGCAAAAGGCAAACCAATCATTGCTGCCACAAAAATAGGATCTAGCCATACATTTGAAACAAACACATGCTGCAGACCATATAAAAAGCTTTTAAGAGGAGGAAGCTTTTCATCAAGCCCCACTGTTAATAGTTGTTCCTCTGGTGTTTCATTCGTTTTATCAATAGTTTTCAAGTCTTCCATTTGTGTCTCCTTCTAGTACCATTACTTTTTGAGCAAGCTCGTATTTGTTAATACAGCCGCTTGCTTTTTCACAAAGATGCTTAATACAACAGCTCCAATCAATGCTCCAGCAATCGAGCTGAAAATAAAGAGCGGGATAAAGCCAAACAATGTCGCCTTTTGTCCAAGGAGAACTGCCGCAATTGGATATGCTAATATTGCCCCAAGTATGCCAGTTCCAAAAACCTCTCCGGCAAATGCCATATACAGCTTCCTAGTCTTTAAGAATAATAGTGACGCTAACAGTGCTCCGACCATGCTTCCTGGAAATGCAAACGGTGAACCTGTTCCCATGAGGTTTCGTAAAAGCGAGACACTAAAGGCTTGCAGCACGGCATAATACGGACCTAGTAATACTGCTGACAGAACATTGAGAAAATGCTGTACGGGAAACACCTTCGTAAACCCAATCGGAATGAAGAAAAAATTACTAGTCATTGTCCCGATTGCGACCATCATCGCCGTTAATGTAAGCTTTCGTGTTTTTTCCATAAAAAAATCCCTCCAGTAATGAGCACTGAGGGATCTAGACAGTCAAAAAAGACTAATCTAATACGAACACTTTCCTACGCTGGCATTATCCAGTTCAGGTCCAAAAAGGGTCAAGACGGTAAAGTCTACTCTCAGCCGTTCGGCTCCCCCAGTGCAATCTCTTATTCAATTTACAACCATGCTAATATAAAAAAGCCAGGTCTCACTTTAAAGTGTACCCTTTGTAAAGGACATTTAAAAAAAGCCTAGGCAGTTTTAAGAAGATGATCTCTGTATTGAACAGGGGTCATCTTTTTTAAGTTCCACTGATATCTATAGTAATTGTAATAAATC
>NZ_JAMAUK010000025.1:0-63504 GCF_023714395.1 Niallia sp. MER 6
TTGCATGTGAAAAATGTGGGGGTGAAATGTATCCTGAGTATTATAAAGGGGTACATGGCATAGAGTACAAATTATCGGATATTCTCTAACCATGAAAAGGACCGGGCTATGCCCGGTTTTTCTTATTATTGCTCTGATTTAACTAAGATTTTCACTTGCTTTTTTTCGTTAATCAAGCTTTCAAATCCTTCTTCAATAACATCGTCTAAAGCAATCTTTTTCGTCACAAGCTTTTCAGCCGAAAAATAGCCTTTTTGCATTAAAGACAGGACTGCAGGAAAAACATTGCGATAGCCGATAATACCTTTAACAGTGCGCTCTTTAATAACAATATCATTCGGCAGAATTTCGGCGCCTTTTTCCCATATGCTGACAATGATAGTTTCCCCGCCAATTCCGGTAGATTGGATTGCTTGGCGAAGCACAATTGGCACACCTGTCACTTCAAATGACACGTCAACACCGCCGTCTGTTAAGCGGGCAATTTCTGCAACAGTATCTGTAATTTTAGACGGGTCAATAATGATTGCTCCTAACTCTTCTGCTTTTGCCTGTCTTTCAGGAGAGAGCTCAACAGCATATATATCGGTAGCTCCTGCTGCTTTTAGTGCTTCAATAACAAGTAAGCCGATTGGTCCGCATCCGAAAACTGCCACTTTGTCGCCGGCCTTCACTCTGCTTGAACGGACAGCATAAAGTGCTACTGCTGCTGGTTCAACGAGTGCACCTTGTTCATATGACAAATCATCCGGTAATTTAAATAAAAGTTCTTCATCTACAGCAACATATTCACTAAGACCGCCGCCGCCTCCAGCAAGGCCTAAAAAGCCCATGTTTTCATCAAGATTATACGCCCCTTGGTGTCCATATGTAGCGAAAATTGGTTCTACGACAACGCGGTCGCCAACTTGATAGTTTGTTACTCCTTCGCCAATTTCCACGACTTCACCAGAGAATTCGTGTCCTAATGTTACTGGAGCAACCTCTTTTGTTAACGGATGAGGCTGATCAACAGGAATAAAAATAGGTCCGCCTAAATACTCGTGAAGATCACTGCCACAAATACCGCACCATTTAACCTTCATTTTCACTTGGCCACGTTTTACTGTTGGTTCGTCTATTTCCTCTAAACGAATGTCTCTTTGATTATGCCATCTCAATGCCTTCATTCAAAACAGCTCCTTATGTAATGTTGTTTACAAATATTAGTATACAGCTAGTTTCACTTATGATAAATTTAGTTAATATTAACTATGGTTAAGGGCTGCTTAACTAAAGAGATTAAAAGGAATAGATACTGATGAATATTGAACAACTGAAGTACATGGTAGAAATAGCACGGACAGGCTCGCTAAAGGAGGCGGCTGATAATCTGCATGTAACACTGCCTGCGTTGAGTCAATCTATTAAAAATCTTGAAAAAGAATTAAATATTATGCTTTTTCATCGCTCCAGAAGAGGATCTGTTCCGACTGATGAGGGACAAAAGCTTGTGGAAAAGGCAAATTCAGTTTTGCAGAAATTACAGGAGTTTATGGATGAGGCCGAAGCTTACACGAATACAATGAATGGTGAAATCAAGATTGCAACATATCCTGGACCGATGGAAATGCTCGTTGGTTTAATTTCTGACATAAAATGTGAATATCCGAATATTAAGGCATCTATCTATGAAAATAGCACGGAGTATATTATTGAGAAAGTGCTAGAAGGGGAAGTGGATGTTGGTTTTATAACTTATACCGAAAAAGAGGAAAAAAAGTATAAGAATCTCGTATTTAAGAAGCTGCTGGATGGACACATGGTGGTAGCGGTTAATAAGGACTCCCCATTGGCCCGTAACAAACTCATTAAACAAGAAATGTTAATTAACCAGCCTATCGTTCTTTACAATGATATATATATTCAGGAATTTATGAAGAGTTTTAGCTCGCTCCCCTACGATATCCTGTTCACAACAAATAATGTGGATACCATCCGTCATACGCTTGAAAATAATACTGCCATAAATATAGGATTTGATTATGCCTTTCAAACAGATGCGGGATTATCAAGAAGTGATAAATATGTGGTCATTAACTTTGCAGAACCTCATTACAAAACATATTCCTTTGGCTATTTTTATAATGCCAACAATGGGTTATCCCGTATTATTAGAGAATTTTTAAAGCGTATTCATCGAACGATAAAAGCAAGTGATGTTAACAATGGGAGTAAAATGTAAAAGATAGATGGTTAGAGAGCGTTATCATTTTTAGCTTTTGTCAGCTGCCGATGGGCAGCTTTTTTAATAGTTTAGAAGAAGGTTTAGAGGAGCTAAAATAAGCTCGTGCGCTGTAATACATGGTGAACTAAGTGAAAAAGAGCTGGGTTATGATTTTCTCGCCGGTAAGAAATAATCCATTCAGCTATTAGTTCTTCCTGATCCAGTTTTTTATAAAGCACATCTAGATTAAACAGCTTTTTAGCAGAGTCAGGCACAACGGCAATGCCAATACCAGCGGTGACTAAACCAATTACCATTTGGTATTCAGTGGACTCTTGAACAATATTCGGCTGAAATCCATGCTTATTGCATAGTTGGATAAAGTCCTCGTGGAGAGAAGGCCACGCCTCCTTCGATAAGGAGATAATCGGTTCATTCATCATGTCTGTTATCGCAACAGCTTGTTTATCAGCTAAACGATGATTTTTAGGTATCGCAATCACACATTCACTTTTTTTTCAAGCTTCTGCTGATAAGCTCACAGCTTGCTACAGGAGGATGGGAAAAGCCGATATCAATATCACCGTTCAATAACGCATTCAGCTGATTTGGCGCTGATAATTGCCGCAATTCAATATCAATTGACGGGAAAATAGTCATAAATTCCTTAATAGCTGGCGGCAAAATTTCGTATGTAGCGGTACCGACAAAGCCGATAATGATTTTTCCAAGTTCGCCTCTAGCTGTATGGCGTGCTGTATCAACTGCTCTGTCTAATTGACTTAAGATAGACCGAATTTGCCCTAAAAACACATCTCCGGCAGTTGTTAACTCCACAGCTCGACTGGAGCGATGGAACAGGGGGAAGCCCAATTCTTCCTCCAGCTGTTTTATTTGCTGGCTAAGAGGGGGCTGTGTCATATTCAGTCTGGCAGCCGCCCTTCCGAAATGAAGCTCCTCGGCCACTGTTTGAAAATACTGCAAGTGTCTAAGCTCCATTATATATTCCCACCTTACTAATTCATTCGTAAAACATATCAATAACACATTAAATGGATATTGGAAAAAATATCATGTGAAATGTATAGTAAATCATATCATGAAATTCCAACTTATAGAAAGAATTTCAATTTTTAAGGAGTGAACAAAGAATGGATTCTCACGAAGGAACAAACATTACAAGACGTGGAGCTGAGCTGATTGTTGATACATTGATTGCTCAAGGTGTCACACATGTATTTGCTATACCTGGTGCAAAGATAGATGCAGTGTTTGATGTGCTTAAAGACAGAGGCCCAGAATTAATTCTATGCAGACACGAACAAAATGCAGCATTTATGGCAGCGGCCGTAGGCAGGCTGACAGGGACTCCAGGAGTATGCTTGGTTACTTCAGGTCCTGGGGCTTCCAATCTTGTTACAGGTTTGTTGACAGCTAATACAGAAGGAGATCCAGTTGTTGCGATAGCTGGTAATGTCATTAGAACGGATCGATTAAAACGTACGCACCAATCGCTAGATAACGCAGCTTTGTTTAAACCCGTTACCAAATATAGTGTGGAAGTACAAGATGTTAAAAACATACCAGAAGCACTGACTAATGCATTTCGGGCAGCTCAATCAGGCCAGGCTGGTGCTGCATTTATCAGCTTTCCTCAAGATGTCGTCACAGAAGAAACTTCAGTTGAAGCTTTAGCACCGCTGTTTGTGCCAGCACTCGGCCCTGCTTGTGAAAGCAGCATTCGAGCAGCTGTTACAAACATCCAAACTGCAAAATTTCCTATTGCCATAGTAGGAATGAAAGGAAGTAGACCGGCAGCTGTCAAAGCTATCCGGAACTTATTGCAAACACTCCAAATACCTTTTGTTGAAACATATCAAGGAGCTGGCGTTCTTTCAAGAGAGCTAGAGCATCAATATTATGGACGAATCGGTCTTTTTCCTAATCAACCAGGTGATCTTTTGATTGAGCAGGCAGATGTAATTCTTTCTATCGGCTATGATCCTATCGAATTTGATCCGAAGTTTTGGAATAAAAAGAAGTCTCCTATTATTCATATCGATGAGATTCAAGCAGACGCAGACCATTATTATCAGCCTGTTTATGAATTGATTGGTGACATCCCGGCAACTGCAGATAAAATGGAAATGTTTTTTGCCCAAATTAGATTAAATGAAGAAAATAAACACTTTCTTTCTCGACTAAAAGAGCTTCACACGGAAATGGAAGCCCCACGAACGGTAGAAGAAAACGGATTGTCTCATCCTCTGAATGTAATTCATGAGTTAAGAAGGCAGATTGCAGATGATGTAACTGTAACATGTGATATTGGGTCTCATGGGATTTGGATGTCTCGTCATTTTCGAACATATCAGCCTAATAAACTGCTGATTAGCAATGGTATGCAGACACTTGGTGTTGCCCTGCCATGGGCTATTGCGGCCAGCATTATAAATCCAGATGAAAAGGTCGTTTCCGTTTCTGGAGACGGAGGTTTCCTCTTTTCAAGCATGGAGCTTGAAACAGCAGTCAGAGTAAAGGCAAACATTGTGCATTTAGTTTGGAATGACAGCTCATATGATATGGTTTCATTCCAGCAAAAAATGAAGTATAACCGCAATTCATGTGTCGATTTCGGGCAAGTTGACATCATTAAATATGCTGAAAGTTTTGGAGCAACAGGACTTAGGGTAAACTCTCCTAAAGAGCTTGCAAGAGTAATAGAAGAGGGCTTAAAGCAAGAAGGACCTGTGATTATTGATATTCCAATCGACTACAGTGAGAATATGGATTTGGCTAACCAAAAATGGCCGGATTATTTTAAACAACAAATGATGGAAAAAGAACTGTGGCATTCTTCCATCTAATATGCCACATCCCGTTTATAAGTGAATTTTAAAGAATAGAGGTGATTATGCATGGAGATGGTTAAATCAATACATGCTGACATAATAAAAGACGAACAAGATCAAAAGCAGGAAGTTTATCAAGTATCCACCATGACTGCACTTCTGGATGGCGTTTACGACGGAGACTTCAGTTTAGGAGAAATACCTGAACACGGAGATTTCGGGATTGGCACTTTTAATAAATTAGACGGAGAATTAATTGGGTTTGACGGAGAGTTTTACAGGCTCCGCTCAGATGGAACAGCAACACCTGTGAAAGAAAACGACAAATCGCCATTTTGTTCCCTGACATTCTTTGAAACGGAAATCGTTCATCGTGTGGATCGGCCCCTGACATTAGAGCAATTAGGAGAAGAATTAGACGAAATTCTTCCTAGTAAAAACGTATTTTATGCTATTAGGATGGACGGTGCGTTTAAAAAGGTCCAAACTAGAACAGTAGAAGCTCAAAGCAAACCATATGTACCAATGATTGAGGCAGTTCAAACACAGCCAATTTTTAATTTAGAGCATATAGAAGGTACGATTGCTGGATACCGCACACCACAATATGCAAATGGTATAGCAGTTGCTGGCTACCATTTACATTTTATTGATAAAGACAGAAAAAGCGGCGGCCATGTTTTCGATTTTACGATAGAGAACGTCACAATTCGTATTTGTAAAAAACAAATAATGAACTTAAGACTGCCTCAGACAGAAGAGTTTTTTAAAGCCGATTTAGATCGCGCTGATCTCGCCAATGATATCGCCGAAGCAGAAGGAAGTCCAGAAAAGAGATAATTTTACGTAAAAAGCGAAGCCTGAACTATAACGGGCCTCGCTTTTTTTGTTTAAGAACAGCAAGTGATAGTATTGTAGTTTTGGCCTTTTTTAGGAATAAATATTGATAAAGTGAAATAACTTGTTATATATCCTTTTTTAGTTTACTATTAATAATAGACATCAAAGGTCTTTAATATGCTTAAAGGGGATTTTTATGAAATATTCAAAAGCTACTAACTACGCTTTGCATACAATGGTATATCTATCATTAATGCCGAAAGGAAAGTTAGTTGGAGTAGAGCAATTAGCTAAAATCCAAGATCTTTCCCCGACATATTTGTCAAAGATATTAACTAAATTAGTGAAAGCTGGCCTAATTGAATCAACTCCGGGAGTGAATGGCGGCTATAGTATTGTGAAACATTCACGTGAAATTTCTTTTTTAGATGTAATTCAGGCAATTGAAGGGAAAACATCATTGTTCAGCTGTTCGCGGGAGCATGAGGATGCTAAAAATGGTGTATGTTTAATTGAAAATGTCATGATGGAAGCAGAAAGAAATATGGCTGATGAGCTGGCAAATAAGTACATCATTGATATTGCTGCAAAATTAGAAAAAACAAAAAAAGGAAAAACAGTAGTTACAGACTTAAAGTAATTTTTTTCGTGTAATTACAGATATTAAGAGTCTTTAATATATTTAATAGGAGGAACTGGATTATGTTACTAGATTGTGTAGTAGTCGGCGGAGGACCAGCAGGATTAAATGCCGCACTTGTATTAGGAAGAGCGAAAAAGAAGATCATTTTATTTGATGAAAACAAACCAAGAAATGCTGTTACACATGAATCTCACGGTTTTATTACTAGAGATAAGATAAAACCTTCAGAATTTAAACAGATTGCTTTGGAAGATTTAAAGGCATACCCGGAAATAATCATAAAAAATCAAAGGGTATACGATATAAAAACAGAAAATGATCATTTTGTTATTCTAACAAGTGACGGCCTAACCTATCAATCGCGTAAGATAATTCTGGCAACAGGACTTAAAGATATATTGCCAAACATTAAAGGTATACATGATTACTATGGAACAAGCATATTCAGCTGTCCATTTTGTGATGGCTGGGAATTGAAAGACCGCCCTTTAGTTGTGATATCAGAAAATGAGCGCGCTTTTCATATAACAAAGATGATATACAATTGGAGCAAAGATGTTGTTGTTTGTACAAACGGAAAAGCTGTTTTTACAAACGAGCAAAAGCAGTTATTAGCTAATAACAATATAGAATTAATTGAAGAAGAGATAGAATACTTAGAAGGAGATAAAGGGCAGCTTCTAAGTATTATATTGAAAAGCGGGAGAGAAATTGCAAGAGCTGGAGGCTTTGTAACAGCAGGTTTGCAACAGGCATCACCGTTAGCACAAGTATTAGGATGCAGTTTGAACAATATGGGCGGAATCGAAACAGACAATTCTGGCCGAACGAATATTGCAGGAGTGTACGCATGCGGAGATAATGCTGTTATTGCGCCAGCTCAATTGATTGTTGCAGCAGCAGAGGGAAGCAAAGCCGCTATGGCAGTTGTTGGTGATTTAGTGAATGAGGACTTTTAAAAATGTAATTTTTAAAATATAACGGACAAGGGCCTATAAGAAATGGCCCTTTTTTTATTTAATATGGTAGGAACTCAGAAGTATGGGAATAGTAACAGAAGCCAGTTAAATAACTAATTAGCTCGTCTTTTACTAAGTTAAACTTTCTTACATAGTCTTTACTATATTTACTTTTGATAAAAATGCAAATTACAAAACTAGTCTCTTTCAGACCAGTTTTTTTCAGCTGATAATAGTATCATTAGGTTAGATATTACAAAATCTATTACTAGATCTTAGTTAAAATAGGAGGAAGTCACTCATGTCAAAACTTAACTTTCCAGAAAACTTTTTATGGGGCGGAGCTACTGCTGCCAACCAATTAGAAGGTGGATATAATGAAGGCGGTAAAGGTCTAAACCTAGCAGATGTATTGCCAGGTGGAAAAGTCCGTCTAAAAGTTATCGCTCAAACTGGCTTTGATTTTGAAATCGATAAATCAAAATATGTATATCCAAACCATGATGGAATTGACTTCTATCATCGTTACAAAGAAGATATTGCACTATTTGCTGAAATGGGCTTTAAAGCATACCGCATGAGTATTGCTTGGTCTCGTATCTTCCCAAATGGCGACGAACTAGAGCCGAATGAAGAAGGCCTAGCATTTTATGACAAAGTTTTTGATGAACTAGCTAAATATGGTATTGAGCCAGTTGTTACTATTTCTCACTATGAAACACCGCTTCACTTAATTAAAGAATACGGTGGCTGGAGAAGCCGTGAACTAGTTACATTCTTTGAGCGTTATGCAACAGTGTTATTTAACCGCTATAAAGACAAAGTAAAATACTGGTTAACATTCAATGAAATCAATGGTGCAACACATATGCCTATTTTAGGACTAGGCTTCTCTCCTGAAAACGAGGAAACAAAGCTGCAAGACAGCTTCCAAGGTTTGCATCACCAATTTGTTGCTAGCAGCTTAGCAGTTAAAGCAGGACATGAAATTATTCCTGATGCACAAATCGGCTGTATGTTAATTTACGCACCAGTTTATGCGTATGATAGCAACCCTGAAAATGTGCTTCATGCTATTAAAGAGGAGCAAGTGTTTAACTATCTGTGTGGTGATGTTCAAGTAAGAGGAGCATATCCAACTTTTGCTAAGCGCTACTTTAAAGAAAATAACGTTAATCTGAAGATTGAAGATGGCGACTTGGAATTGTTAAAGCAATATCCAGTTGATTTCATCAGCTTAAGCTACTATATGTCTCGTACAGAGAAAAAGGTTAAAACAGATGAGGAAAAATCACAAGGTAACCTTATCGGCGGAATTAAAAACCCATTCTTGAATGCAAGTGAATGGGGCTGGGAAATTGACCCGACTGGACTTCGCATCTCTTTAAACAATCTGTATGACCGCTACCAAGTACCATTGTTCGTTGTAGAAAATGGTCTAGGCGCATACGATAAAGTAGAAGAAGATGGTTCTATTAACGATGATTACCGCATTGATTACCTTCGTGAACATATTAGAGCGATGGGTGAAGCTATCGAAGACGGTGTTGAGTTAATGGGTTATACTTCATGGGGCTGTATTGACTTAGTAAGTGCATCTTCAGGAGAAATGTCTAAGCGTTATGGTTATATCTATGTAGATAAACATGATGACGGAAGCGGTACATTTGACCGCAGCAAGAAGAAATCCTTCTTCTGGTATAAAGATGTAATTGCAACAAATGGTGAAAATCTGTAATAATATGAAGCGCTTGGGATTATCCCAAGCGCTTTTGTTATAGGCATTTATTCCTTAACCGCCTTCACTATAAAGGTATATAGTCTTCTAGGAAGTTAATAAATATATGCCTTGATAGTGGTTATTATCCTGCTAGAGTAAAAATAAATCTAGTAACTTATTGTTTTATTTGGTATATTCTTTAAAAATATACTGCAAAAGGAATGACCTGTGATGAAGTTAATTAAACAGTTTAGGTTAAATCGTCCTGCTGATAAAAGAATGGCCTATTTCTACGGTGTTGTGGCAACAGATGAACAAGTCTGGCTATTGCGTAATGAAGAAGATGACTTATTAGTATTAGAAGGCGATGAACAGTATTCTTTTGTACTGCCAGTCTGGCCAAGCAGAAGCTTTGCCGAAATGGAGTCAACCCATTTAGAGGATCCATATGAAGCATTTAACATGCCATTGAGCCAATTCATAGAGGAGCTGCTAATTGATGTGGAAAATGACGGCGGTGCAGCAGCTATCTTTCCAAACCAAAAGGATGCAAGTATTCAAACAAGGGAAGAAATAATAGAAATGATACGTAATATTTAACAGATACGCATAAGTTTCATTATCATTAAGATTTTGAATATAACAGCAGGTGAAAAAATATTAGAGTTAGACTTTATTTTTATATTGACTTTGAGGTGGGGGAGCCGCTGTTGAATGATGCTGCTGCCCTTTAATATATGGACATGGAGGAAGATATGGAGTCTGAGCAACGATTTAAGAAACTGAAAGAATTTCAGGAGCTGTTTGAAAATATTTTTAGTAAAACGAAAACACAGCATAATTTTTTCCCGAAAACAGAATACAATCTTAGTGATGGTCACATCTTAATTTTGACTTATTTGTACAGAATCAAGACTTGCACAGCATCCGATATTACTAAATATTTAGGGATAACATCAGGTGGGGGAACGGTATTAACTGATACGTTATTAAAGCATGATTTAATCAATCGTCAAAGGTCTGCAAGTGATCGAAGAGTCGTAGAGCTTACATTAACACCTGAAGGAAAGAAAATTGTTGATCAAATTATTGAAAGCAGAGCAACTGCGTTTGTAGAACTTCTGCAAGATTTAGAGGAAACAGAAATTGATCAAATGTTAAACGTATTTCGTAAATTAAATAAAAAACTAAAATAACTAATATTATCATTAATTGATATAAATTCTCATTGACTATTATCAGTAACAATGATAACTTTACTACTAACTAATATCTTAGTTAGTAAGATAATTATTTAATAATATAAAGGAGGTATTCATAATGTTTGTTAATCAGGCCCATTTTGAAGGGGAGAAGCACAATGAAGATAAATTAATAAACAAGATGAAAAAAACGCAAGAGGACTTGAGTGGTGTAGAAGGATTGCATGCTGTTGAGTTTTGGAAAAAAGAAAAAACCGATACAGTCGAATATGTAATTGTCTCAAAATGGACAGCAAAAAAGGACTTCACAGCATGGTTATCTAGAGAAGAGCATGTTAACGAGCATAAAGAAATGATTAAACAGAAGAAACAAGGCATTAGTGAGAAGCCTGTGATGAAAAAGACGATTGTTCAATACGAAACGGTAGAGGTTTCTGCTTTATAATAAGAATTTTGTAAGGGGTATTTATGAAGATTCATATAAAATATAAACAGCTTGTATTTGCATTCTTTATGTCGTTAAGTATGAGCGTATTTATTTCTTTTATTCTTGTATCCATTAATTTTGGATACAGCAGTCATTTTCTCCCACAATGGTTAAAAATGTGGGGACAAGCATTCATTTGTGCATTTTTTGGAGCTTACTTCTTCCCAAAATTTATCCATAAGATTATGATAAAAATTAGCTTTGTGGAAACGAAGGTTAAAGAGACAAAAGGGATATAATTACTAATAAGCGAAGCTGCTGTCTTTACATAGACTTAAGCTTCGCTTTTTTGTTCTATTTTTATGATGATAGTGAAGCAGTTTTTTTTCATTAAGGTTATCATTTGCCATAAAACGAGATATATTTTGATATTAAAAATTTGCTTTAATCCTTATATGATAAATATGATAACGTTTACAAATTAAGGTTAAAGGGGGTTTTAATATGAATAATACTGTTTCACTTGCATTAAAAGAAAAGCTTGCTTTTGGCATGGGTGCTTTCGGTAAGGATTTTGTTTATATCTTTATATCGATGTATCTTTTGTACTTTTATACAGATGTACTGCAGATTCCGGCGACAACAGCTGGTGCTATCCTTTTAATCGTTCGCCTTGTAGATGCGCTGTTTGATCTGCCTTTTGGTTTTTTAGTGGATAAAACGAGGACTAGATGGGGAAAGCTGCGACCGTACTTGCTATTTGGAGCGGTTCCTTACGGAGCTTGCGCTGCATTCTTATTCTATGCTCCTGCTTTTTCTCAGTCAGGAAAGATTTTTTATGCTTTCACTTTATATTTATTGATTAGCATTTTATACAGTATTGTCAGCATTCCTCATGCAGCTTTAAACACAGTAATGACAGATAATATTCAAGAAAGAGCACATCTTTCTAAATACTTGGTTATGTTCTCAGGAATCGCTGCAGCTGTAGCAGGAGTTATTACTGTTCCGATTGTTAGTTTGTTTCCAAATGAAAAGAGCGGCTATTTTTTTATGGGAGCATCATTAGGAATGTTAGCGATCATTTTTATTCTACTTTGTTTTAGGGGAACAACAGAACAGGTTACAAATACGGATAACAAATCAGTACCGTTAAGACTTGCACTGAAAACTGTCATGACAAATATTCCATTCTTGATATTATGTGCTTCGTTCCTATTGGCCCAGCTTAGCTTAGGAATTCGCAGTGCTGCCGGTATCTATTACTTTATCTATAATGTAGGCAACGCCAATCTATTCAGTATCGTTTCTGGTATTGGCGGAATTATCGGGTTAGTTTTAACATTCTTGTCTCCATTGCTCGCATTGAGGATAGGCATGAAAAAATATTATATTCTTGTAGGTGCATTTACTGTTATAGATTTTCTCTTGATTTACTTTACACCAGTAAGCAATATTCCACTGGTTTTAACGCTTAATATTATGGCAGGAACATTGACTGGATTAACGATGTTTGCTGGTTGGGGCATGCTTCCAGATGCCATTTCCTATTCTATTAAAAGGAATGGGTTGCATATAGAAGGTGTTTATTATTCTCTTTACAACTTTATTCAAAAGCTGGGAACTTCCCTTGCCGGCGGTCTTGCTGGCTTTGTGTTAGCTGCATATGGCTATCAAACAGGCAATGCGCCAACTCCTCAAAGCTTAGAAGGAATTCTCGTAACATCTGCATTAATACCAGCAGCTTGTGCCCTTTTGTTTTCTATATTAATGGTGTTTTATAACTCCAATAAGGCAGAAGCAATAAACTCACAGATAGAAGGTGACCGTTCCAATGTGTTGTAAGGTTAAGGTGGATAACTTAAAAGTAGAAAACCAGGTAAACCCAATGGGAATAGATATATTGAAACCACGATTTAGCTGGACAATTCTTTCATCTAATCATAATGTTTTGCAAACGGCGTATCACATTATAGTGACAGATGAGCAGGGGATAAAAGTATGGAATTCAAACAAAGTAGAAACGGATCAGTCAGTATGGATTGAATATAATGGCTCTCCCCTCCAGTCTCGAACACGTTACAGCTGGCAAGTTAAGATTTGGGATAATCATGGAAATGAGACAGATTGGAGTGTGCCGCAAAATCTGGAAATGGGTTTATTATGCAAAGAAGATTGGCTGGCAGCATGGATAGAACCAGAGCAGCAAGAGGCAGTTGAGGAAGCGGAGATTACTGTTCAAGACATATTTTCAGGAGCGTTAAAGGAGGAGAGTCTTGAGGAAAGAACGAAAAATCTTCATCCGCCAAAGCGGTTAAGACGATTGTTTACAATTAATAAGACGGTAAAAAAAGCCCGTCTCTATATGACAAGTCATGGTATTTATAAGCTGGAACTAAACGGGCGGAAACTAGAAAATATTGAATTTGCTCCAGACTTTACAGCATATAATGTTCATTTGCAATATCAGACATACGATGTGACTGGATATATAAACAAAGGAGAAAATGCCCTTGGTGTAGAATTGGCAGATGGCTGGTATATCGGCCGGATTCAGTTAACAGGCCATAGCTGCCAATATGGTAATAAATTAGGTGTGCTGCTCCAATTAGAGATTGAATTAGAGGATGGAACGAAAGAAATTATCACCTCAGATGAACAGTTTGTGTCAAGCTCAGGACCTTGGCAATATGCTGATTTGTTTATAGGCGAAAGCTATGATGCCCGTCTAGAGCAAGAGAATTGGAGCTGTGCAGAGTATGATGCTGCAGAATGGACTCCGGTTAAAAGAGCAGAATATTCCTTGGGAAATCTTTCTGCCCAATATGGTCCTGTTGTAAAAGCAATGGAGGAAATTGCTCCCCGAGAAATACATTATGAAGAGGATGGAGCTCAAATCATTGATTTTGGCCAAGTGATCGCTGGCCGCATGCGTATTCAAATGACTGTTCCTAGAGATACAAGGATAATTTTTGAGCATAGTGAGGTATTAGATGAAAACGGCAAATTTTTTATGAATATTATGGGCAGAAATAAAGATCAAACGAACTTTTATGTGGCAAAAGGAGATGACAGAGAGACATATGAACCAAGCTTTGTGTTCCATGGCTTCCGGTATGTGCGAGTAACTGGTCATCCGACACCTATTCAAACAGAAGATATTACAGCAGTTGTTTTATACAGCGATATGGAGATGACAGGGAACTTCACTTGTTCAGATGAGCGCCTAAATCGCCTGCAGCAAAACATTCAGTGGAGCCAAAAAACAAATATGCTGTCGATCCCGACAGATTGTCCGCAGCGGGAACGGGCTGGATGGACAGGTGATATTCAAGTGTTTGCTCCTACAGCTGCATATAATATGGATGTTTCTTCCTTCCTAACGAGGTGGCTTAAGGATGTTCGTTTAGAACAGTTTCCTGACGGGCAAATTGCTAACTATGTACCAACTGGAAAATATTATGTGAGTGAAAGTAAAGCTAGTTTTGGAAATCTTTCTAGTGCAGGCTGGGGAGATGCTATCATTATCGTCCCATGGGTGCTGTATGAAAGATATGGTGATACAAGAATTTTAGAAGAGAATTATACTGCAATGACAAAGTGGTTGAATTATGTTCGGCAAACAGCAGAGTCAGAAATCCCTGACAGTTTAAAGGATGAACAAGATGCTGTTCGCTTAAATCGGCAAAAATATTTATGGAACACAGGCTTCCACTTTGGAGATTGGCTCATACCAAGCATGAAGGATCCAATTGAAAGTGCACTTAAGACAAAAGAACTTGTAGCCACATGCTTTTATGCCAATTCGGCTTTGCTTTTAGCGAAAATTTCCATTATCCTTGGCAAAAAAGAAACAGCAGCTATGTATGAGGAATTAAATCAACAGATTCGAAAAGCCTTTGAAGAAGAGTATATAGATAAGAACGGCAGAGTATCCTCACCTACACAAGGTATCTATATTTTAGCGCTGCAAATGAATATGGTTTCGGATAGTAAACGTCCTCTCGTAGTAAACCAGCTGGCTCAATTAATTAAAGAGAATGGATATAAGTTAGACACGGGCTTTTTATCGATTCCATACTTAATGGATGTGTTGTGTAAAGAGGGCGAGCACGAAACAGCTTACCGTTTGCTTTTTCAAACACAATGTCCCTCCTGGTTATATGAGGTGGAAAATGGAGCAACAACGATTTGGGAGTCGTGGTCTGCAATTGCTCCAGACGGAACGGTCGGCTATATGTCCTTTAACCACTATGCTTTTGGCTGTGTAGGGGATTGGTTATATCGTTATATTGCCGGGATTAATCCAGGCGAGCCTGGATATAAAACGAGCATCATTGAACCACATACAGATTGTGGATTAACGTCGGCAGCTGCTGAAATAAATACGAAGTACGGAAAATTAAGCTCCTCTTGGACAAAAACAGACAATTTGGTGACATTGATTGTTGAGGTGCCTGCTAATACGACAGCAACAGTTGTGCTGTCACATAAATCAAATATACGATTAAATGGTACAGTCCTTGAAAATGATGAAAATGAACGTTTACAAAATCAAATTGGCAGCGGTTCTTATCAATTTGATTTTGCTGACAATTATGTTCCCCAATCATGATAAGAAAACAACATCCTTCCCAAACAGACAGGATGTTGTTTTTTTTAACGAGGCAGATAATTTTTAAATCTTTTACGAAGTAAATCAAGCTGCTCCATATTTTTTAATGATGTACCTGATTTGCCTATTTCCACAATCAAATTTTCCATCAGAAAAAGAGGGGCAATCATCGAATGGAATTCATTTTTTTCGCCTCTATCTGCATAAAGCAAAATGTCAAACTTTACAGGAGCTTCCAATACAGATTGATCACTGACAACAATGGTTTTACATTTTTTTTGACTAGCATGCTTTAGGAGCACCTCTGCTTCCTTCAAAAGCCTTCCAAAGCTGAAGAGCAGAACAGAATCATGCTCATCGATGTGTATAAGCTCCTCCATTATTTCACTCCCCAGCCACCGGATAATCCGTACATCCCGTCCATAACGGCGCAGCCGATAGCATAATAGCTCACCTAAACCAAAAGAAGGACCAGGAGCATAGATAAATAACTTATTAGTGTTGCGAATGCAAGATACCGCCTGTTCAAACGTCTCTTTTTGGAAAAAATTCAAGGTAGCTTGCAGATGCTGAATACTCCGGTTTAAATGATGGCTTTGCAAGTTGGAATATTCTAAATCTGTCATCGTGTTCAGCAATTTTTTAGCTGGTGTAACATCTCGTTTTTCCTTCAAAAATTGTTTGAATTCCTTCAAGTTTTTAAAGCCGACTGCATTCCAAAAACGAGATACAGAAGCAATACTAACACCGGCTGCCTTTGCTATGTCCTTTTCAGTAGAAATAAGAACAGCAGATTCATTGTGAACAATCCAATTTCCAACTCTGCAATGACTTGGTGACAACGAATTTAGGTCAAACATCGATTCTCTCCTTTTTCTTTCATCGTAGCATGAAGTGATAAAAAAATATCAAAATGTAAGAAAATGATAAAAAGTTTACAGTATTCTTACAATTGCCATATCGGATATTTATATTGCCTTCTTACAATGAAATAGAAGTTTAACTAAGAAGGGAGCTAGCACTATGAAACAAAAGTACACACTTACCCAGTCACAAAAAATGATGGTTTTTATTTTGTCTATGTCACTTTACGGCCTGTCCAACATGATTACTGAACTTGTACCTTCCATTTATTTAGGCCCAGTCGAATTTTCCATTGAGTACTTTGCTTTTATTCCTCTTACATTATGTATCTTGTTTCACCCGCTAATTGCTGGTGTTGGTGCGGCATTAGGAGAGATTATCTTCGGAGAAATAATGCTCGGTCAATTCGGAGGGTTTGGCGAGCTGGAGAAGTTTATCTCTTTTTCTCTAGCCATGTATATAGCTGGAATAATGGTCAAAGATCCAAGAAATAAACGGCAGGTTGGGATTGCTGCGATAACTGGAGTAACTATTCATCAATTAATCAGCATGATGGTTGATATTGGAAAAGTATGGATAGGGGTAGATGATTTTGAAACACTTCCAGGTCTTGCCGAAAGTGTTGTAGTAGTAGAGGGCTTTTCTTTCCTGAATGATATTCTATTTTCCGGAATATTATTTGCCTTACTGCCAACACTGTATCTTGTCCCGCGCCTTTACGGCAAGATAGAACCATTGCTAGGTATGAAGCCGCGGACGCCTGATAATTCTTATGCTATTACGGGTATCTTGCATCCGAAGTTAATTATTCCTTCTATTGTATTGGCAATGGCTGCATTTGGTTTTGAGTACTTATCAGAAACAGATTTAAACATATTCGAATGGGAGGCATCCTTTTCAAGTTTGTCAGAATCGATGCTAACACTGATTTCCATCGTTGTTGCCACAATAGTCACTGTTTCTATCATTATTGCTCTTTTAAAACGTTCTAAGAAGGAAAGGAATAAAGCAGCATGAACTCATTAATAGACATAAAGAATGTAAGCTTTACTTATCCAAACGAGAAAGAACCAATCCTTAAGGATGTCCATCTGACAGTAGAAAAAGGAGAGTTTTTAGCTGTTATTGGAGGAAATGGAAGCGGGAAGTCGACACTATGCAAGCTTTTAAACGGCTTAATTCCTCATTATTATTCAGGCGATTTTGAAGGAGAAGCGGTCATTAATGGTCTAAATTCGGCAACAAGTACGGTAGCAGAGCTGTCTGAGCATGTTGGCTATGTGTATCAAGATTTCGAAAACCAAATCGTCCAGGCGCGGGTTTTAGAGGATGCAGCCTTTGCTCCATTGCATTTTGGTTATTCCGATTATCTGGAAAGAGCACGGAACGCCCTTACTATTGTCGGTTTACAAGATTATGAGGACGAATTTGTGTGGCAGCTGAGCGGAGGGCAAAAGCATTTGCTGGCTTTGGCAGGATGTCTCGCTTTAAATCCGGAAATTATTGTATTAGATGAACCGATTGCACAGCTTGACCCATACCATGCGAAGCAGATGTATGAAATATTGCGAAAGCTTCATTGCGAGCACAATAAAACGATAATTGTGATTGAACATCATACAGAGTTTATTGCTGAATATTGCTCTGAAGTGCTGTTATTAGATAAAGGGAAGATTGTCTGGAAGAAATCTGTTAAAGAAGCGCTGACTGCAGTTTCTGACTTAACGGTACGCAATATTTTTCCACCGCAAGTAACTCAGGCAGCAAACGCACTTAAACTTGAAACATTGCCAATTACGCTAAGAGAAGCTTGTGATACCTTTGCAAAGTTTAAAAGACACGAATTGTCTAGTAGTAATGGTGTCAGTTCTTCATCCATATCAAAACCAGTAGCAGAATTTAAAGAGGTAGATTTCTCCTATCAAACGGTGGAGCGGTCGTATAAAAAGATACTAGAAAACATAAATATCTCGTTTTATCAAGGCGAGAAGGTGGCAATCGTCGGCAATAATGGTGCTGGAAAATCCACGCTGCTTCGGTTATTGACAGGCTTTCGCAAGCCTCAATCAGGCCAAGTTTACGTAAAGGGAAAGCTTACTGCAAAACAGTCGCCAGAAAAGCTTGCAGATATTGTCACATATATCTATCAAAATCCAGAACAGATGTTTATTGAAGATTCTGTCCGCAAAGATGTGGAATTCTATTTAAAAGCACGTAACCGAAAGGGATATGAAGAAACCGTAGATTATATTCTTGAACTTTTTCATTTAACAGAATTGCAGCATAAAGACAGCAGGCTTATGAGTGGTGGCCAACAGAGGAGAGCATCTTTAGCTATAGGAGCTGCTATGGATCCAGCTGTTATCTTGCTTGATGAACCGACAGCCAATCTTGATATTGCCACACGCAAGCAGTTAATTCAATTTATTGATAAATTGGCTGACAGAACGGAGCTAGTTTTAATGGCTACTCATGATATGCAGCTTGTCAGTGAGTGGGCGACACGTGTGGTGGTAATGAATAATGGCCAAATTATTTATGATGGCAATAAAGACGGATTATTTTCTAACCCTATGCTGATGAGAAGGGCAGGAATCATTCCACCGCAAATTGTGGAGTTATCGCATCAATTAAACATAACTCCTGCGAAATATACGATTGACTCATTTATTGAACTTTTTCAGGAGGAACCAGGATGGATTATGCAAAAAACATGATAGACAAGCTGAATGTAGAGCAAATGAAAATCGAATTAATGAACACAGCTTATGCGAATGATAATACGTTCATTGCAAAACTAGACCCGCGTATCCTATTTATCTGGTATGGCTTTTTCGGAATTGCACCATGGTTTATCCATAATGCAGCTATTTTAACAGGAATGCTTGCTGCCACCATTGTGACAACTGTAATGACGAAAGTGAGCAGGCTGATTTTAGTTGTATTGATTCTGGGAATCCTCGGTCAAGGGGGCTATCTCATTATTGCCACATTATTTTTTGGCGGAGATTTCATTGTATTATTGCCTTTAATCACACTGACCGTTAAGCTGGCAGTCATATCCCTTGCAAGTATTACGGTTTTTTGTTCAATGAGCCCTGAAAAACTGAGTGTAGGTTTATTAAGTATTGGGGTGCCAGGCCAAGTTTCATTTTCGATTTCCTACGGATACAGAATGCTTCCGTTGCTCCTTGAGGAATATAACCATGTGTTTATGTCATATAGGTTAAGAGGGAGAGCACCACTAAGACAGGGATTTCTGTATTGGAGAATAACCTGTTACTTTATTAAGCTGGCAGTCTTGTCCTTTTATCCTCTTCTGCTCAGCATTGCAAAACGTGCAAGAACAACGGTGGAAGCGCTTGAAACAAAAGGGAGCAGAAATGCTTTCAAAAATCCTGATGTAAAAAAATTAAAGCTGCAATCACTAAAAATTCGCAAAAATGATTACGTATTTTTAGTAATCAGCAGTCTTTATGTTATTTCGTTATTTTTATTTTCTTAAAAACTAATAATCTTAAAGGAGCTTAAAATCATGAAGATAGATCTACATACACATGTGAAAATTTCTAAGAAATCGGAGTTTTCACCAGACTATTTTACAACAATGTTAAAAGAGGCAAGAGATGCTGGATTAAATGCCATTGCACTGACTGAGCATTTTAATACTCAAAACTTTCTGGACGTTTATAGCTATTTGGATCGTCATTATGCTTATATAGAAGACTATTATGAAGTAGAAGGGATTAAGATCTTCCCCGGAATGGAGGTAGATGTAAAAGAAGTTGGACATATTCTTATCATAAGTAATCGTCAATCTATTGTGCAGATGTTTAATAAGCTGCAATCTCATTTAGAGGAGGAGAATTTCATCTCACTTGCTGCCTTAATCGATCTTGCTGATTCTTATCATGCAGTCAAAATTGGCGGTCATCCCTTCCGGCCAAGCACACCTCTTACCCAGCATGATCCGGGCCAGTTAAAAAGACTAGATGCGCTTGACTTAAATGGAAAAGACCTCTATTCGATAGGCATAGAAGAAAACAGCGAAAGTGTATATTGGCTGGCTGATAAACTAGATATTCCAGTTGTTGCCGGAAGTGATACACATCAATTTCTTCAATATGGTTCCGTTTATAACCAATTAGAAACAGACTGTTCGACGATTACAGAATTAAAGACAGCAATTCAGAATAGACAGTATTCAGTACAGATTTCACCTGATCTTCATCTGCGTGTCCGTTCGGCCACATTAGCTAAAAAGCTCTTGAAGCAGCTGCTTGCTAAAAAAGAAGCAATTAAATAAATAATGGAGACTGCTTATGGCAGTCTCTTTTTTTGCTGTAATAAAAGAAGCAAATTAATATGTTATAATGGTAAAAAAAGTAAGAGGTGGAGGAGTTACATGAAAGAAACGAAAGAAACAGCGGAGCGAAAACGAGAAAGATTACGACAACAAGAGATAAAAGGAAATCCAGCAGGAAATTTGCGTGATTCTTTCAATCGAGCAGAGACTGGCGGCCTCGTTGATTTAGTCGGCAGCTTAGGGTGGAAGGGCACGGGAATACTTATTCTTGTCATATTATTGCAGTTATAGTAGTATCTCTATTAGGTTAAATGGAAAGGACAGAAATTTAATCCTTGGAAAAGGGGCAACAATGGAAAGCAGAAAGGAAGCAATTGATTTTTGTTTGCGTTTAGAAAATACATATGAAGATTACCCGTTTCGTGATAAGAATTGGACGGTAATCCGTCATAAAGAAAATAAGAAAGTGTTTGCGTGGATCTTTGAAAAAGATGAACGTATTTGGATTAATGTAAAAGCAGAGCCTGGTTTTCTCGAGTATTGGCGTCAAATCCATGACTCAGTAGTACCGGCATTTCATCTTAATAAAAACCACTGGAATTCAATAATTCTTGATGGTTCAGTTCCACAGGCTGAAATATCTGATATGATTCAACAAAGCTACCGGCTGACTAGTAAAAAACGATAAAACGCGCAGATTATAGAAACTTTTTCCATCATGAGTCGTATTAAATATTAACCAAAAATTAAGGGAGCTGTTTTAGATGATGGATTGGGTTCAACAGGCAGATGGAATATGGCAATATGCGGCGTTATTTATCGTTTCTTTATTGCCATTCCTTGATGTTTTTTACCTTATTCCAGCTGGAATTTTGTTAGATATGTCACCTGTTGCTGTCGGTATAATTGCTTTTTTAGGGAATTTTCTTATGGTGTTAGTTTTTGCAATATTCTTTAAGCAAATCTCTGACTGGAGAAATAGACGGAGACAAAAAAAGGGGAAATTAGAGCCAACTAAAAGAGAAACAAGAGCAAGACATATTTGGGAAAAATACGGTCTTCCCGTATTTGCATTACTTTCACCCGCCATTCTTGGAACAGATTTAGCTGCGCTAATGGCACTTTTATTCGGATTATCTAAAGTTAGAGTGATTTCTTGGCTTGGTATTAGTCTAGTAATTTGGTCTGTTGTTACAACCATTGCCTCTGTTTATGGCCTTCCGTACCTTATTAATTATTAATAACTAGATTATATAGGATGGGGGAATGAATCGTGAAACACACTATCAGAAAATCAGCAACAGACAAATCAATTTCCGGTGTTTGCGGAGGACTGGCTGAGCACTTTGGCATTTCTTCTTTTTCGGTAAGATTGGTATTTATCTTTTTGCCTGGAAATGTACTGATTTATTTAATTTTAGTAAATATAATGGGCGATAGTCCTCCATCCTTATAATTTTTCTTTGATAACAGGGTGACTTTCAATATGTTTCATCTTGTTTTCAGCATCATATATAAACAAATGATAATTAAAAAAGCAATATAATAAGTGCTTGATTAAAGGAGATTAAATTACATTGCGAGCAGTCTTTGCAGTTATTCTTATTATTATTGGCAGTATTTTGCTTAGTATTACCTTTCATGATGAATTGGTTAAAACGATTATTTATAAACTGGTAGGTTTTTCTATGATGAGTATAGGTGTTGTTAATCTCAGAAAGTTTACAAGAAGGAGAAGAAAAGAAAAGCATAGTGCAAGATGATGAAGCTCCCCGCAGGATGCAGGGGAGATTTTTGTTTTTAGCTAGGAAAGGAATTTTATTTGAAACTTTCTTTTTTGCTCGGAAATTTCGTTATGGTGTAATCATAATTGATTGGTCGTTTACTTCATATAATTTAAGACGATAGCTACAAAAGCTGCTACCGCGAAAAATATTTGCTGCTATTATGCTTAAAATCATCAAATTGATCTAGTCCTTCTTTACTGCTCACAAGAATAAGCCACTGTATAATAATGACCAAATTAAAGGCAGAGCAAAAGTAATATCAGTAATGGATTCGTTAAAACTACAATGACAAACAGGAAACATCCGCCTATTAGCATTTGCCATGTAGACATTTTTATTGTGTCGTAATTAGGCACATGCCCAAAAGAAGGCAGCCAGAACAATTAGATCTTCTCCCAAAACTGTTCGGTCAAAGCTTAGATGTTTTATTTGTGGACCAATAATGAGGAAGAGTCCTATGGCCCCAATAACGAACCCTGTCGTTTTTTTAGCTGTTAATCTTTCATTTAAGAAATAATGAGCTGGTACACTTATAATAATAGGCATGGTATAAACTAGTACAGAAGATAGGCCTGAGCTGACAAACTGCATGACAAATGTAGATAATCCATAATAACCTAAGCACATCAATGTACTCATAATTATTAATTTACCCCAGTCAGCTTTTTTCGGAAATAACTTTGTTTTTCGGACAGCTTGGACAATAAATAATGGGATAGCGCCAATTAAAAGACGCAAGGCAGTAAAAAGGAAAGGAGGCATATAGTTAAGTCCGATTTTCATCGGAACCCATAAATAACCCCAAATAAATGTGACCATAATAATAGAAATAATGATTTTTAACATCTTACATACAACCTTTTAAATAATAGTGCAGTTATTATCCTAATGGCTGGAGTTAACTCCATGTTAATGGGAAAATATAAAAAAATGAAGTAGTATAGAGCGGCAGAATTTTTTGGTTGACAAATATTTCGGAAAATTTTAATATGAAAGTCCTGCCAATTAAATGTTTGGCATAAAGGGAACTTTGAAAAGTTCATTCTTCTTTGAAAGGGATGGCTAGTATGAATAAAGAACAATTGGTGGAAAGTGCACGCAAGATTAAGGAAAGCGCATACGCACCTTACTCTAAGTTTCCAGTTGGTGCAGCATTATTGCTAAAAGATGGCACCGTAATTAATGGAGTTAATGTTGAAAATGTATCATTAGGTGCAACAAATTGTGCCGAACGAACAGCTATTTTCACGGCAATTGCTAATGGATATAAAAAAGGAGACTTTAGTGCTATTGCTGTTTCCGGTAATACGGAAGATTATCTTCCGCCCTGCAGTATTTGCAGACAAGTATTGGCGGAATTCTGTTTGCCAGATATGCCTGTATATTTAACAAATGAGAAGAAAGAAATATTAGAATTGAGTTTAAAGGATTTATTGCCTTACGCTTTTACAGATTTAGATATGTAATAAAACAAGGGCGAGTTTTGAATAATCTTCAAAGCTTGCTTTTTTATTGTTTTCAAACAAATAGGGCAAGAGAATTAGAAAATAGTTAGAAAACTAAGATTATTTGCTCAATTTATTCTTAACTCCTTGATTTGATGTAAAGTTTACTATACATTATGTATAAGAAACTTTACTAATTGTCAAATTAAATATACAAAGGATGTTGAGGATGACTTATCAAGAAAAGAAAAGTATTGTATCGATTATCAGTTCGATTGTTATTTTTGCCGCTTTTTCATTTTACATGTCCCCCCAGTACCCTAGAGGAGATTTGATAGTAAATGAAACCTTACGTTTTTGGGGTACCTTTGTTCTTCTCTTGACACTAATTTCTATCATGGCCCATATCTTTATTAGCATTATTTTTAATATTGTATTTAGAATAACGACCAATGAAAAGGAACCATCCTTTGAAGATGAACTAGATAAGATTATTGCTCTTAAAGCAAACCGCAATTCCTTTTTTATATTTATCTTAGGCTTTCTTTTTTCCATGACAGCATTAGTACTTCTGCAACCATTGCAAGTAATGTTTATCATCCTC
Organism: Niallia sp. MER 6; assembly: GCF_023714395.1. Taxonomy (NCBI): domain Bacteria; kingdom Bacillati; phylum Bacillota; class Bacilli; order Caryophanales; family Bacillaceae; genus Niallia; species Niallia sp. MER 6. The sequence goes on from NZ_JAMAUK010000025.1 coordinate 24,471, forward strand.
ATCGCAGCTGGTTTTATTGCTGATATGACTGGATCTGTCACAAAACTTTATCACTACAGAAAAGGAGTTTAATCATGGGTAAACATCTTGTCGGCAATCATATCAGAAGATTGCGATTCAGCCATAACGAAATGACCCAGCAGCAATTGGCTGACAAGGTAGGCGTAACAAGACAAACAATCGTGGCACTCGAAAAGGGCAACTACTCCCCATCATTAGAACTAGCCTTTCGTATTTCCCATGTGTTTCAATTGCCGTTAGAAGAAATATTTTTTTATGAAAAAAATGTTTAAGGTGACCGTTTAACCGTTTTTGAATTTATTAAGAAAAGGGGATTTTTATGAATTCAAACAAAAAGCAGGCTAGAATTGTAGGAGTATTTTTTATACTAGCAGCCGTTAGTGCAGTTGTAGGATTATTAATGTATGACCCAATTTTATCTAATTCTGACTATCTTACTGCAGGAGCTGAGCATTCAAACCAAATCCTGGTCGGTGCAGTTATGGAATTGATTCTCGTTGTTTCTGCAATTGGTACTGCTGTCACCATGTTTCCTTATCTAAAGAAATATGATGAAACGATTGCACTTTGGCATGTTAGTTTCCGGTTTTTTGAAGCAGTTATTATTGCAATTGGCATTATTAGTGTCTTGGCATTGCTGACATTAAGCCAAGAATTTATAGCAGCAAACTCTCCAAATTCAGAAACATATCATGCTTCTGGAACGGTTTTAAAAGCGATTCACGATTGGACGTTTTTACTTGGTCCTAACTTTATGCTTGGTATCAATACTATGATGTACAGTTATATATTTTATAAATCTAAACTTGTTCCAAGGTTTATCCCTATGATAGGTATGACTGGTGCTGTCCTTGTATTTAGCTGTTCTCTATTAGTAATGTTTGATGTGATTGAACAAGTATCTGTTTGGGGCGGGATATTAGCTTTGCCAGTAGCAGTAAATGAAATGACGTTGGCAGTTTGGCTCATTTTAAAGGGGTTTAATGAAACATCACTAAACAATCTGCCTCAAAACAGAAAACAAAATGCTAGTTAACATGAATTGAAGAATAGTTAAAGAAAATCCGCCTAGTTTTTAGAAAGCTAAGCGGATTCTTTTTGCATTTATTAAGTTGAGATTTAAAGGGACCTTTCCTGCTGAAGCTTATAAGGTATACAAGAATTTCTTTGGATAATCTCCGTATTGACAAGGCTTTGAGTAGCGCCAATATTAGCATTGGCAAGGTATGTGACTAGTTTTTCCACAGCTGATTTAGCCAGAATATCTTTTCTTACCTGAATCGTTGTGAGTTCAGGGCTTATAATGTTTGCTTCGTATATGTTATCAAAGCCCATGATTGATACTTGTTCTGGTACTTTGATGCCAAGCTCATGCAGTGTTTTAATAGTACTAATGGCCATATAATCATTTTCACAAAAGAAGGCAGAAGGAAGGCTCTTCAAGTTTGAAATAGCTTTTTTTAAGCTCTCTTGTGCCAAGACTTGCATAGGCGGCACTTCGAACACATTAGCTTCCCTCAGACTAAGGCCATGCTTGTCCAATGCTTGCAGAAAACCAGCCTCTCTTCGTGAAAAGTTATATATACGCATATTTGATTTAATAAAGCCAATTTCTCGGTGTCCTAGATTATACAGAAATTCTCCAGCTTGGTATCCGCCGAGAAAGTTATTAATGGAAACAAAACTCGTATTTGATGCTTCAAAAAGAGTATCCAATACAACGATGTTAGGATGCACAGATCTGGCTTCTTCAATCTTCTCTAATGTTAAGTCTGTGCCCAGTAAAAGAATCCCTGCTGATTCTTGCTCTGTTTCCAATTGGGACAAGTCATCCGCCAATTGATGGATATCAATAGAAGAGATAGCTAATGTAAATCCATTTTCCCTTACGATATCGGTTAAATAATTCAGCAGTTCACTAAAGAAGGGCTGGGAATCGTATTGTTCCGTAATTACTTCTGTGTTTTTACAAGCAACAAAGCGGATAATATGATTTTTCTTTAGTGGCGTATCATTTCTTTTTTTTACGGATCTAGGTTTATAACCATATTGCGAAGCTGTCTTCAAGATATGATCTTTTGTTTGCTGACTGATGCCGGGTTTATTATTAAAAGCCAAGGAAACAGCTGTTTTAGAAACACCGGCTAATCTTGCAATATCATCTATTTTCAATCGTATTCCTCCTATATTTCTCATCGTAACTTAATTATATCACTTTTACTCTGTTTAGTTTAGTGGATTTAGTTTAGTATAGTTTAGTAAATTTATGTGAAGAATACTGAAAAATACATTGACGTTAAAGGGTGTTGGTGTTAATATCTAATTGTGAAGCGGATACATTCAATAAAGTTTATATAAACTTAACTAAAATTATTATTTTTAATTTAGGAGGTTAAGAAAAATATGACCATAAAAATCAATAAACAGGAAAAGATTTTTATAAAAAATAATAAACCATTTTTTTATTTAGCTGACACCGTATGGAGTGCTTTTACAAATGCAACATTGGAAGAATGGGAGGACTACCTCAGCTACCGTAAAAAGCAAGGGTTTAATGTACTCCAAATCAATATGTTAAGACAGTGGGATGCAAGTGGATCAAATCTGAATCTGCATCCATTTAAACAAATGGAAGATGGCACATATGATTACGGCTCAATGGACATAGAGTATTTTGACCGAGCTGAAGTTATGCTGGAAATGGCAGTCAAACATGGGTTTACTCCAGCACTTGTACTATTATGGTGCAATTATGTACCAGACACTTGGGCAGACATGTTTCAAGCTGATAACAAAATACCGCTTGAAAATGTTGAGCCATACGTCGAGTATGTAGTGCAAAGATATGCTAAATTCTCACCGATTTATTTAGTTAGCGGTGATTCGAATTTCCCAACAGAGCGATCTATTGCTTACTATGAAAAAGCTTTGGAAACAGTGAAAAGAATCAGTCCTGAAAGTGTAACAACTCTTCATATTCAAGGAAGGCTCAGAGAGATACCGGATGTCTTTACAGAAGGACGTGATTTGGATTTTTATATGTACCAATCAGGACATAATTCTCAATTTCAGCCCACTGCCTATGAAATTGCTGAATATTTGTACGAGAGTTCAGAAGGAAGACCTGTTGTTAACGGGGAGCCATGTTATGAAGAAATCAGCTACAGCCGTAATATATATGGAAGATTTACAAGATTTGATGTCAGAAAAGCTGCTTGGCAAAGCGTGCTTGCAGGCGGAGCTTCGGGAATAACTTATGGAGCACATGGTATTTGGAGCTGGCATAAAAAAGGACAAAGCTTCGGAATCGTTGAAGGGGAAGGGTTTGACACACCATATGATTGGCGAGATGCCTTAAAGTTTGAAGGAGCATGGGATTATTCCTTCTTGAAATACTTAATGGAATTGTATTGTCTGCATGGTTTAAAACCGTTGGATATTATTAAAGACAAATCAAAAGAAATTAGAGCTGCTGGGAATGAAGATACGATTGTAATCTATATGCCTGTTAATACGAAATTGAAGCTTGAGCTTGACAGCAGTGATTATGTATTCACTACTATCGACTTAGTAAATAGAAGATTTAGTCAAACAGAAGTAGTAGCAACAGAAGAGGCGAACACAATAATCCCTTTACACGATTTTACAAACGATGTTTTGATAATAGGAACACGAAACAACTAGAATTATAGAAAGCTAGAGGTGTCTTAAGATGTGGAAAGTTGGAATTATAGGGGCTGGTTATTGGTCTGAAAAGCATGTAAGAGCATGGCAGTCCATTGAAACGGTTCAAATTAACGGATTTTGCGATAAAAATGCGGAACTGTTAAAGGAAAAAGGCGAATTGTTTCATATTCCGAGTGAAAACCTGTATCTGGATATCATTAATATGATGGAAAATGCAGATATAGATGTAATTGATATTGTGACGCCTCCTGAGACGCACTTAGAACTTGTGAAGCTGGCAGCAAAGGCTGGAAAGCATATCATGTGCCAAAAGCCGTTCGCTAATACATTAGAAGAAGCAGAAGAAATGGTGAAAATAGCAAATGAGGCAGGAGTGCGTTTAATGGTTACGGAAAACTGGCGCTGGCTAGAGCCTTTCCAAATTATGAAAAGCATGTTGGCTGAAAACATTGCAGGAATAGTTCAAACAGTGCGCTACATCCATACAGATTGGTATTCACCAAGGTTTTCACCTGAAAAAAACCTGCCTCAGCCATTCTTTCGCGATATGCCAAAGCTGTTATTTTTTGAGATGGGTGTACATTGGTTTGATACGTGGAGATTTTTGTTTGGGGAACCAAAACGCCTCTATGCAGAAACGAAACAAATTAGTCCGTTTATAGAAGGGGAGGATACCGGTTTAATTATGTTAGGCTATGATGACTTCTTCGGCTATATGGATATGAGCTGGGCGACTAGAAGAGATTTAGAAGCCGAAGTGCCAGAACAAGTATTGCCTGATCATAAAGAGCAATTAATTATTGAAGGAGATAAAGCTACCATTAAGCTGTATAACAATGGCAGAATATCTATTATCGATAATAAAGGTGCGGAGAAGACATATATAGAATCAACTGAGCTCAATTATATTGAAAGTCATAAAAATCTGCATGCTCACTTCATTGAATGCTTAAATGAAGGAACAGATTTCCAAACAAGCGGGGAAGATAATTTAAAAACGTTACAGCTTGTATTTGGCACATATGAAAGCAGCCAGAATAAGCAAGTGATTCATTTTTAACATCTGCTATGATCATAAATACATTATTGATGATTATTATTGCTCTGCTGTTTTTTGTAGGAGCTTTAGACTACAGCTTTGGCAATCGTTTCGGCATTGGAGCGAAATTTTATGAAGGTATACAAACAATGGGTTCTTTGGCATTAGTCATGATTGGAATTGTCTCATTAGCCCCGCTGCTGGCTGATGCCCTGATCCCGATTATCACACCGATTTACAGCTTTATCGGTGCAGATCCTGCATCTTTTGCCAATACAATCCTTGCTGTTGACATGGGAGGATATTCATTAGCGCAAGAAATGGCTTTAAATGAACAAGCAGGCCTTTTTTCCTCTGTCTTTCTTGGCACAACCTTTGGCTCAACATTAGTGTTTACTATTCCAGTTGCGCTTGAAATTGTCAGAAAAGACGATTATGAATATTTTTCAAAGGGCATTCTGATTGGAATTGCAGCAATTCCCTTTGGATGCATCGTAGGTGGAGTTGTAGGAGGATTTGATTGGGCAATTATTGTTTATAATCTTATTATTCCTATCGGATTATCTATATTAATCATTATTGGGTTACAGCTCTTTCCGAAACAGACAGTCGTCCTTTTTCGTTTATTTGGAAAAATGATAAGTGTTATTTCTATAATAGGTCTGGCATTTATCGGAATACAAACAATTACTGGCTTTACGATATTGCCTAATTTAGTTCCTTTGTCAGAGTCGATTTTAATTGTCGGTAAGATAGCGATTATTCTTGCGGGGGCTTTTCCGCTCGTCCACATTTTAACAGTTCTGCTAAAGCGGCCGTTGGTCAAGTTAGGAAGAGTATTGTCTGTTGATACTAATACAACAGGTGGAATGATCGCCTCCTTAGCACATAATATTCCGATGTTTATGATGGTCAAAGATATGGAGCCAAAGGGAAAAATCATATCGATTGCTTTTGCGGTAAGTGCTTCTTTTGTTCTGGGAGGGCATTTAGGATTTATCGCCAGCATCAATCAGAAAATGATCGTGCCAATGATAGTTGCAAAATTAGCAGGGGGAATAATCGCTGTTATCATTGCTTGTGTAACTACAAGAAATCCTACGGAAAAAAGAGGGAACTAGAGCAAAATGCTCTTTCCTTCTAAGAAATAAGAAAGCGTATTCAGTGTATTAATATAGGGGAGTGATTACGAATGAACCATAAAAAAACGGCAGAAGAAGTTTTAAAGTCAGTTGGGGGAAAAGATAATGTAAACAGTGTCATACATTGTGTGACACGGCTACGTTTTAAGTTAAAGGATACTAATCTGCCAGATAAAGAGGAAATTAAACAAATAGATGGAGTTATTACAGTAGTGGAAAGCGGAGGACAATTCCAAGTAGTTATTGGAAATGAAGTTCCCCATGTCTATAAAGAAGTGACCGCACATATGGGCGGTGAAGCAGCAGCTTCTGCTCAAAGTGATGAAAAAGAAGAGAAGGGCAATTTGTTTAACCGGTTTGTTGATATGATATCTGGTATTTTTATGCCAGTTGTTGGTGTTATGGCTGCAGTAGGTATATTAAAAGGGCTATTATCTTTATTTACATCACTTGGCTGGCTGACAGACCAAATGGGAACATATAAAGTTCTGTATGCGACATCAGATGCACTATTTTATTTCCTTCCTATTATTTTAGGTTTTTCAGCAGGTAAGAAGTTTAATGGTAATCCTTATTTAGCAGCAGTACTGGGGGCCGTTTTAGTATACCCAACATTTACTACAGCTGTTAATGATGGCACGGGACTCAGCTTTTTGCAGATTCCTATTACATTAATTAACTATACATCTTCTGTATTGCCAATTATTATTGGAGCGTTTATTTTAGCAAAAATAGAACATCTTCTTAAGAAGGTAGTTCATAACTCAATCAGCATGTTTATTGTGCCATTAGTGGCAATTGTTGTTGCATCGCCCCTAGTTTTTCTAGTAGTAGGCCCAATTTCTACAACTATTAGTGACTTTTTAGCAAAAGGGGCAATGAGTGTTTATGATTTAAGTCCGTTAGTTGCCGGATTTATTTTAGCAGGAGTATGGCAAATTCTAATTATTTTTGGATTGCATTGGGCATTTATTCCGATTTTACTAAACAACATTACTGCAAATGGCTTTGATCCAATTAACGGAATGTTATTCTGTACAACATTTGCACAAACCGGTGCAGCGTTTGCTGTTGCACTAAAAACAAAGGACAAGAAATTGAAACCAACAGCAACATCTGCAACAATAGCAGGTATTATGGGTGTAACAGAACCAGTTATTTATGGTGTAACATTGCCAACGAAAACTCCATTTATTTTAGGCTCTATCAGTGCAGCTATCTCAGGGGCTATTGCTGGATCAATGGGATCCACTGTATATGGATTTGCTTTAGGCGGTATTTTTGGAATTCCATTGTTTATTAGTCCTGACGGCATAAATCAAGGCTTTTTCGGATTTTTAATCTCCATCGTCCTTGCATTCGTATTAGCATTTATTCTGACTTATTTATTCGGATATAAAGAAAACAGTAAAGTTAACACTAAGGAACAGCCAGCGGCAGAGCCGAAAGAAAAACAAGAAAAAAACACTATTATTTTTAGTCCATTGAATGGTGAATTAGTACCGCTTTCATCTGTCCCTGACGAAGTATTTGCTGGCGGGTTAATGGGAAAAGGGGCTGCAATAATACCAGCAGCTGGTATCGTCAAGGCACCTTTTGATGGGAAAATAGTTACGGTGATGGCATCCAAGCATGCGATTGGTTTGCAATCAGATACAGGAGCAGAGCTGTTAATCCATGTAGGTATTGATACTGTCAGCTTAGAAGGAAAATACTTTACTTTAAACCTAAAAGAAGGGGATTATTTCAGCAAGGGTGATGTTCTTTTAGAATTCGAAATAGAAAAAATTAAGGAAGCTGGTTTGAATACAATTACACCTATAATTGTTACAAATTCTACTGACTATCGTGAAATTTTAGTTGTAGATAGTCAGTCGGTTATAACAGGTGAGCAGATTATATCTGTAAATAAGTGAGGTATAGATTTTAGGAAGTAACTCTGTAAAAAAAAGCTGTACTTTTTCCTAAGCAGCACTAGGTAATATGATGACCTAACTAGTGAGATTATCCTTTTTGTTGCAAACATCTTGTTCCTTGGAGTAAACATATTTGAATCAGGCTGTCGAGATATCTCTCGATGGCCTGATTTTTTTGTCTGCAATACCGAAAAGAATCCTCTTAGATAATAAAAAACCCCTTCCTATGAAGGGGTTCAACCGACTATTTATCCTCTCTAATTACGAATAAGACACCTATAAGAATTAGGAAGGAGCCAATCCAAAACATAATGCCAATCCTCTCACCAAGCAGAAGCCAGCCTAGTAATGTTCCGACAACTGGTTGGAAAAAGAAGTAGATACCGCCGCTTGAAGCATTCAGCATTTGTAAGCCGCGATTCCATAGCAGAAATCCGCCTGCTGTTGAGATAACTCCTAAATATAAGAGACCTCCCCAAATAGTAGGGTGAGTAAGTTCAGAAAAGTTGATTGCAGACAGACGCGGTAAAACAAACGGCGTCAGCAATACTAGCGCCACCAATGTGGCGTATGTTGTGACAACTATTTGTGAGTAATCACTTGGCACACGTTTTACGAGTACGGACATTAATGCCCATGTTAAGGCGGCAATTACAAGTGATACACCGCCAAGTGTGTTTGACACACTCATATTTCCGATTCCAACAATTAATACCACTCCAACTGTAGCTAAACAAACAGAAATTGCCTTGTTTATAGTCAAGCGTTCTTTAAGAATAAGGCGTGCGAATATAACCATAAAGGCTGGTGTCGAGGATGTAATAATCGCACCCATTTGGGCAGTCGACAGCATAGTACCCGTTTCTTGAGCAACAATGGAAATGGTATTGCCGATTATGCCAATTGCTATAATTAACAGGATATAACGTTTTTCAATTCTCCACTTCTGTTTTGTAAGTAATCCGATTAAAAGAAGTGCAAGAATGGCGACCATATAGCGCATCCATACTAATTCTAGGGGAGGTATAACCGCTACGACCACTTTCACAACAACATACATACCGCCCCAAATACTGGATGCTAATATTAAATATAATGAACCTAATAAGGTGTTTTTCATTTATATATTCCCTCCGATTATTATTCAGGTCAATAAATGCCCTAACGGAGAGATGCAGCCATCACATCCATTAGAAGCAGGAGGATGCTGCTGGTACATCATTTTCAAACAATGGCTTGCAAAACATATTTATCACCTCGGTTAATTTTGTTTAATTATAGCGAACCAATCTATATGAATAAGAACTTCTTAATTTACTAGATTTTCACAGTAGAGAATCTAGTTAAATAATGATGAACGCCATCTTCATCGCAAGTGAATTCTGTTACATCATCAACAATTTGCTTAATTGGCTCAGCTGCATTTTTCATTGCTACTGCAAAGCTGACAAACTCAAACATAGGCAAATCATTATAACTGTCACCGATAGCCAATATATTTTCTTCCGGTAATTCGAAATGAGCTAACATTTGTTTAATTCCTGTTGCTTTGTTAACATTTGCGAACATTAATTCAACATTATGACTGGAAGAGGTGGAAGTAGTAAAATCCATTTCTTGTTTTAATTCATGAAGGACTTCCTTCCATTCATTAATATGCTCCTTTGTTCTGGCAAAGAAATAAAACTTCGAAAACATATCTCCTTCAATCTTATCCTTCCAAGCGATTTCTTCTTTAATTGCTTGTTTGCGTGATAGCCACTCATTAATTTCCACATCGTCTGGTTTTGGATCTCTGATTTCATTTACTACATAATCTTTGTCTTCATTTAAAGTAATGCGAGACGCCCCGTATGGAAAAAGCTCATAATATATTTTATTTTGACGTGCTTTTTCAATCACTGTTTTTACTAAATCTATAGACAAGGAATGTTGAAAGATTGGCTTGTCTCCAATATATCCTGCCATTCCATTTGATGTAATAAAGCCATCTACTTGAAAGCCCTCTGGAACTAAATCTGCTATCTCATCGAAAGCTCTTCCAGTAGCAATAAAAACAAAAATGCCTTGGCTTCGTAGATCATCAATTATTTCTTTTGTTTTCATATTTACTTTATTTACAGAAGTTAAAATGGTACCATCCATGTCTAAAAAGATGGCTTTAGGTTTAAATGACACTTTAATTCCCCCTATAAAAGTTTCTTAGCTGTAAGTGGACTGAATATTTTCATATAACATTATTCTCGTAAGAAGTTTATATTCTTAATTTTTCTTAAAAAAGGCTTGGCGTTCCGTTGTAATCCATTTTTCCAAGTCATCGGAACTGCGCCGTACAAGCCGATTGACAAGAACATCATGCCATACATAATCCTCTAACAAATAAATATGGACAGGGTCATCTGTATAAAAAGCAATGCTGCGCTCCTCAAAAGAAGGACCATAAATCATCTCTTTAGAATCAATCGATAAAATAAACCAATGCTCAGTGGAGGATGTCTCCGTAAAGGACGTAACACGATGTGTTTCTATGTTTTTAAGCGGTTTGTTAACATGTATGGTTATCCCTTTTACTGCCACTCTTTTAGCAGCAGCAGCAAGATAGCCCTCCAATGCTGAATACATATCATCCCACATGGAAATAACGATACGATTTTCTGCTTTATTAATTAATGTCTGACAATAGCTAATGATTGTTTGATAATCCTTTAAAGTAATAACCCGATTGTCGACTTCCTTCGCAGACGTTTCAAGTTCTTTTAATGAATCATTAATTACTTCATAAGTTGATTGCCATTCTGACTTAGCTTTTTGCAGAAAAATCTCAACAGGAAGCGGTGAATAGCGAGCAGCCTCATTAATTTCTTCCTTTAAGACAATCCCTTTTTCCACGAGCGTAGTTAAAACATCATAAATTCTTGCCCTTGGAATACCTGATTCTTTGCTAACTTGATAGGCAGTTACAGGGCCTGATTTTACTAAAGATACATAAGCTTTAGCTTCATATTCATTAAAACCAAGTTTTTTGAGCTGCTGTACAATATCGCTCACTTTTCCACGTCCTCCAATTATACATTTTCTATAGTTTAAACGATACAATAACTGTTTACATTTATCAAATATTTAGTTACTATTTGAATAGTGACTAATAGAGGAGCTGTCGATATTGTTTGATTTAGACCCAACGGTATTAATAATTTTGATTGTGTTTGGTTTTTTTGCTGCATTCATTGATTCAGTTGTCGGCGGAGGAGGCTTGATTGCATTACCAGCCCTTTTATTTACAGGAATGAATCCAGCAGCAGCAGTAGCTACTAATAAACTAGCGTCAACAATGGGCTCCTTAACGAGTACATTGATGTTTTATCGCTCCGGCAAGCTTGATTTAAAATCAGTGTATAAATTATTTCCGCTCACCTTTATTGGTTCGATGTTAGGAGCTTGGTGTGTACACTTAATGGATCCGCAAATGCTTAAACCCTTAATGCTGATAATGCTTGCAGCAGTAGCAGTTTATACAATTTTCAAAAAGGATTGGGGCAGCGTTTCTACCCCGAAAAAATTATCATTTCGCCATATTTTTCTAGCAGCTATTTTTGCAATTGGATTCTACGATGGGTTTTTAGGCCCTGGTACAGGTTCTTTTCTGATCTTTGCTTTTCTGTTGATAGGTTTTGATTTTCTAAAGGCAGCAGGTAATGCAAAGTTTTTGAATTTTGGCAGTAATATTGCTGGCTTGCTAATGTTTATGTTTTTAGGACAAGTGAATTATACATATGGAATAATTATGGGGTTAGCACAGCTTGCAGGAGCTGTCTGCGGCTCAAAATATGCCATAAAAAAAGGCAGCAGTTTTGTTCGCGCGCTGTTTATTACAGTAACCTGTTTATTGTTGGTGAAAAATATCTATGATTATATTAAATAACATTTTGTAGACAATATTAGCTGCCGTTTGGCGGCTTTTTTTGTGTTGGAAATCGAGGTAGATATAATATAATTTATTTAATTCTTTTAAAAAATCCTGATAGTTTCTTGTGAATTTAAAAGTTAAAATAGGAGCTTTGTAGTTTATACGATTAAAAAAGCAACATAATCAGAGTAAGGATAACAGCTTATCCATCATTCTTTCCTTTTCATAGTATATACGGATAAGTATTTACTTTGAAAGGAGAGAAAAATGAGTTTACTGAATTAATTACGAACGGTGGATTCGAAACTGGAAACCTGAATGGCTGGGTTACTGGATCTAATTCGACTACTACCAATGTTAACTCTCATTCAGGAACTTAAGCAGCTTTGTTGCAGCAAGGAACAATTTCTTCTTAGTCAGTTCGTGCCTGCAGCTACTGGTGATACTTTAGAGCTTTTTCTTTCACTTGCGCGCCCCAATAGTCTTCAAGCACCTGCTGTATTAATTCAAATCTTCTTTTTTGGACGGAATTTACAGTTGTTAGGGACTGGTGCTTCAAATTTTATACCTCCAAACAGGCTTCCTAATGCTCAAATAAGCACATGAAAGGAAATATATTAACTACCGGAACAGCCCCGGTAGGAACAACACAGACATATTTGCTACTTAATACCTTTAGAAGGCGCTTCTGATGTTTTAGTTGATGATGTAGCACTGTTATCTGCTACTGTAATAATTGGACCAACTGGTCCAACTGGAGCAACGGGACCAGCAGGAGTAGCCGGTCCGACCGGAGCGACAGGTCCAGCGGGTTCCCCATCTATAGCCGCTATCAATTTTGATCAGCCAACTAAAACGGCAGCAATTCCATTAATAAAGTTCTAATAATAATAATAAAAAACAAGTAAAACACATCTGAAGAATAGTGTCTTACTTGTTTTCTAGAACTAATTAATATTTTCTTCTTGTACGGATGAAATTATAATTGCCTTCGATCTATTTACGGTTTTTCGAGTTAATGAGAAGATTGCACATAATAAGGCAATGATGACAATGACACCGCCAAACCAGGCTGTTTTGGAAACTGTTCCGGTTTGTGTTAGCACAATTCCGCCGAAGGCAGAGCCTAAGGAAATCCCTATTTGTAAGGCTGAATTATTAAAGCTTTGCTGGATGTCAGATGTAGCTGGGTCTGTTTGAATCAAGTAGCTTTGCTGTGGCGGTGCGAGACTCCAGCTTAATGCTGCCCAAACCATCATGATTGGGATAAATACGATAAGTGAGAAAGTTGTAAATGGTAATAAGAAAAGTACTACAGCAAATGCGCTGATAACTACGACAATACTTTTCTGTGCTCCAATAGAGTCTGATAATATTCCACCAAATGCACCGCCGCTAACTGCAGCAAGTCCAAATAATAAATAGCAAAGACTAATCCAATTAGAATTTAGGTGAAGCTCTGTTTCTAAAAATGGTGTGAAATATGCATAAATCGTATAATGGCCTGCTAGCATAAACATAGTAGCAAGATGGGCACTGCCGATTTTTGTACTAGTAACAGCCCGCAATTGTTGAGAAAGTGGGATGGTGCTTTCTCCGGGAACTTTCTCCAGATAAACGGAAATAAGTACAAAGGAACCAATTGATAAAATCGCTATTCCTAAGAATATAATCCGCCAGCCAAATGAATTGGAAATAAGTATACCAAGAGGCACACCCATCACAAGTGATGAACTAATCCCCATGTAAATAAGTCCTAAAGCCTTTGCACGATGTTCGGGAGCGACTACCTTAGCAGCAAGTGTTAAAGACAATACTACAATTAATGCCGTGCTCATTGATGTTAGGATTCGGGCGATCATCATAAAGGTAAAGGTATGACTGAAATATGTCATGATATTTCCGAGAAAGAAAATAAATAAAGACACAAGATATAATTTTTTTCGTTCTATTTTACTGGTTAAAACGAGTAAAACAGGACCAGATACTGCATAAACTAGTGCAAAAACAGATATGAGCTGTCCGGCCGTGCTTAATGAAATATTAAAATCGTCAGCTATTGTCGGCAGTAATCCGCCTAGGATAAGTTCAACAAGTCCAACAGCGACTGTTGATATTGCGAGTATAAAAACCTTTAAATTCATATTAGAGAAAACATCCTTTCTAACTAAATAAAATAAAAAAATCCTGATTACAAAAAATGATTAAATCATTTTCTGTAATCAGGATTTTATGGTTCCTGGTAGAAACCCTTAAGCCATATTCTTAAGGTTATACAGGTTGTTGATATGAAGTTAAATGAGCACTTGTGTAAGTGTACTAGTTCCTAGCTGTTTTTTCAAGTAGTAATTTATGTATAAGTAAAAATGGCAATGAAAATTTATATTTAAGATGATAAATACATAATGTTATCAAACTAAGTTAAAAATATATTTGGTGATCTAAATTGAATTGTGAAAGATGGTTTCTAATCGGTTTAACTATAATTTGTATTTCTGCATTATGGCGATTTATCCCTAAACATAGGTGGAGAGATGCATGGGTTTTGTTTTTATTCTTACAGCTTATAACTTGGCCGGCAGGCTTATTTACAGTGGAGCTAGGGTGGATAGAGTATCCTACTCAGTTATTACCGAATACAAACTCCTATAATAAATCTAGCTTTTCGTTTGAATTTTTCTTTTTTCCAGTCATAGCTATCTTTTTTAGCCTATATTTTCCGCGAAGTAAACATTGGCTAATCATTATATTGTATTATGTTGGAATTTCAGGTTTTTTTACCACAATAGAGGTGCTTTTAGAGAAATTCACAGTATTAGTGAAATATATAAAATGGAACTGGTATTGGACATTTATTACCGTGAATATCGCTCTTTTTTTAAATGATATTGCTTATAAATGGTTTAAAAAAGGTCTAAAACAGGTGCAAATTAATGAAAAATGAACTCATCTTAATCGTCTCGTGGGTAATTTCCATAAGTTTATTACTGCTGTTAATTCCGAAGAAATATCTTAGAGTATCTATCATAGCATTTTTGTTTTCTTCCACGGTTGCATGGGCTTATGAGTATATACAGGTTCTGTTTGGACTATTAGAATTTCCATACAGAGAGTTTGCAAAGGCGACAAAACTAAGTTTTTCTTTGCATTATGCAGTATATCCTACATTTTTTGTTTTTTTTATTGTTTATTATCCGACAGATAAAAGCACTTCAAGAAAATTTTTTCATACATTTCTATTCAATTTGCTTTTAGCAACCTATACTTTTTTATTAAATAAATATAGTTCGCTCATTGAATTTAAGCATTGGAACTTTTTCTTAAGTGTGGGCATTAATTTTTTTATGTTATATATCGTAAGAAGATTTGTATTTTGGTTTAATAAGGGATTACTCTAAATAGTTTTTTTCCTTGCCTTATCCTTTTTTGAATACATTAACGAGAATGAGTTTTTAGGACCAGCCAACTTGAGAGTTCTTTTGTAAGTACATACGATAACGTCAGTATTTTATTAAAATAAGGACAAAACCTTTTCTGTCGCTAGTCATAAAGTTTTCTACTGTATTACCAGCTCCTTCTATATTTTCCTAAGAGAAATTTGTTCTGTCGCTTTTTACTCAAATAGCAAAACTTATGGCTTAAAAATACCTTATAACACACAAATTATATGTCATTACACGAGATAAGTTTGATAAAACGGGTATTAACAATTAATAATAAAACATTCTACTAAAGGTTGGTGACAGTCTATTGGAGAGCATATGGGTTTCAATTCTTATATTATTCATATTAATTATTGCAAATGGAATATTTGCGATGACGGAGATAGCGATTGTTACTTCTAAACAGAACAGACTCGAAAGAATAAAAGAAAGTGGCGATTTACGGGCCGCGTATGCCTTGAAATTAGCGGAAGATCCGAATCAGCTGCTTTCAACTATTCAGATTGGTATAACGTTAATCGGGGTTGTAACTGGTGCCTTTGGAGGAGCAACGATTGCCAGTCAACTAGCTGTTTACGTGGAGAAAATAGAAGTGCTGTCCAGATTCAGTTATGAAATAAGTTTTGTCATCGTTGTTGGTTTATCTACCTATTTATCATTAATTATTGGAGAATTGGTGCCGAAAAGGATAGGGATGGGAAATCCAGAGAAGGTTGCTTGTCTCATCGCTAAACCAATGTTTTACTTTTCTAAAATAGGCAAGCCGATTATTTGGTTTTTAAGTAAATCGACAGAACTAGTGTTACGTCTCTTAAGAATTAAACCTGCTGCTGAACCAGATGTTACGGAAGAAGAAATTACTCAATTAATTGAACAAGGTGTTTACAGCGGAGTGGTTCAAGCGATTGAACAAGATCTTGTAGAACAAATCTTTTATTTAGGAGACAAGCGCCTTGGAGATATCCTAACACCACGTACGCAATTAGTGTGGATTGATTTAGAAGATTCATTTTCAGAAAGTATTCGTGTGATGGAACAGAGTCCTTATTCTAAGTTTCCAGTTGGAAAAGGGAGTCTGGATGACTTTAAGGGGATAATTCATACAAAAGATGTTTTTTCCAAAATGGTTGCAAACCAAGATTTCCAATTAGCTGATTGCATAGAAAATACATTAGTGCTGCCAGAAGCAATGAAAGTGTATCAAGCTCTTGAAAGCTTGAAAAATGCTGGTCAACATGAAGCGATTGTTATTGATGAATACGGCGGAATAGAAGGTTTTGTCACACTTCATGATATTGTGGAGAATATAGTTGGAGATATGCCGGAAAGGGAAGATGAAGCGGAGCCTCATATCATTGAACGAACAGAAACTTCCTGGTTGGCAGATGGGCTCGTTTCTATCGATACATTTTTAGAGTATTTCGGGTTAGAGAAAACAGCAACAGATATAGAGAATAAACGGTATAACACCCTTGGCGGATTTATCACCAATAGCTTAGGAATTATACCGAGAGTGAAGGATACAATTCAAATCGAGGATTTAGTGTTGGAAGTAGTCGATATGGATCAATTTAGAGTGGATAAAGTATTGATTTTAAAACAAGAAAAAACAGAGGATATATAAAGAGTGAAGATGACTGTTCGCAGTCATCTTTTTTATCATCAAAAACTAGAAATTTCCTTTGCTTTCATTTGTAAGCAGGAAATATAATAAAAGGATAAGATTTAATATTTTTCAATAGTCCAGATGTCGTTAAAGGTGGATAGTTACATGGAACTGCAAAATAAAATATTAGAGCAACATGGTGTCTTTCAACGTTTTTTTGACTATCATCCAGACGGAATCATTCTTATGGATATGAACGGTCAAATGGTAGACGCAAATGCTGCTGTTTTAAATATATTTGGTTATACAAAAGAAGAGCTGTTAGAAATTCCTTTAAAGCAGCTAATGAATGGCACTGCTGACAATTCTCGGCAAAGATTAGCCATTCCGCATAAACAGGGGCAGCTTCTATATGTAAATTTGACTGTTATACCCCTTATGAGTGAAGGAAAAGAAGTTGGCAAGATGCTTACATTCGAAGATATTACCCAATCCTTGAAACAGAACAGGGGATTATTAAATATACAAGAAATGTTCACACTCATTTCTGAAAAATCCCAAAATATTATATCTTCCTTCTCAAGCGACGGAATGTTTACATACATTTCACCAACTGTGACGGCACTGCTCGGTTATACACCAGAGGAGGTTATTGGACAACCACAGATTAACTTTAATCATCCTGATGATTATGCCCGGCTGCTTGATACTCAGAATACTTACCATATTGATAAGGATACAGTACGATTTACGGGACGAGTTCTGCATAAGAATGGTGAATATCGCTGGTATGAAACAACAGTTGAAGTTATCCGTGATGAGTCTGGGAATATCCTGCAAAAGATTGGCGTCGGTCGAGATGTGACGGAACGCAAAGAGGCTGAGGAACTAATTTCCCACCTTGCGTATCACGATTCTGTCACAGAACTGCCAAACCGACGATTATTCAAACAAAAAGTCCAAGAGCTGCTTGACGATAGTAAGCAGCAAGTTCATGGGCTGATGTTGATTGATTTGGACGGGTTCAAGTTCGTTAATGATAATTTTGGCCATGAAATAGGTGATCAGCTTCTAATTGAAGTAGCGAACCGACTTTCCGCTGCCATTGGAAATAAGGGATTGGTTGCTCGCTGGGGCGGGGATGAATTTACAGTTATTTGCGCCAATATCGAAAACAAGGCTAATCTCCAATTGCTCATGGAAAACATTAAAAGAGCAATTTCAGCACCATTTATTATTGAGGGCAAACAGCTAAAGATTGGTGCAAGCATCGGTTTATCAATCTCTATAGTGGATGGTGACTCTGTTGAATTACTGATTAAAAAAGCAGATGCGGAGATGTACCGCGCCAAAAATCAACTAAAATGAACAGAATAAGAAACGAGGTTTAGAGGCTGTCACCATATTCTTGCATGACAGCCTTTAATATATTTGGAGGGAGAGATATTATGGAAACTATCATTTCGGCCATACATAAAGAAAAGGCATGGGAGCTTAGGCATAAGGTGATGTGGCCTGAAAAGCATTTTGACTTTATTAAGTTAGCTGATGATGATACAGGAATCCACTATGGGCTTTTTAAAGGAAACGACCTAGTTTCGGTTATTTCTCTGTTTGTTTCAGATGAGGAAGCTCAATTTCGCAAATTTGCCACACTTTCAGAAGAACAAGGCAAGGGATATGGCAGTGCATTATTGCAATATGTACTAATGGAAGCAGAAAAGCTTGGCATAAAGAAAATTTGGTGTAATGCGAGAAAGAATAAAGCGGCTTTTTATCAGAAATTCGGTTTGCTTGAAACAGGCGAAAGCTTTAAAAAAGAAGACAAAGAGTATGTGATTATGGAAAGAGAAATTGGCTAAGCTTTATTTGCATTATGTTCGATAGAAGAGATGGCATTTAGGAGATAATCTTGTTGACATATTACTGGTGCTTATAAATGCCATATGACTAGTACCGCCGCTACTAGATGTTTTTTAAAACTAATAGCTTAATAAAAAAAGCCTAATCCTCCACATTCTCACCTTTCCCAATACTATCCATGTAAGATGGTTTTAAATTCCAATTGGTTATTAATTCCTAGTTATTAAGCTCCTGAATTAAATAAATCTAGCTTCCTAGTACGAAAGGTTTAAGATTGTATGGTAAACTAGGTAAAAATAGTGATATTATATCGTTTTGAGTTAATTTCGACAAAGTACTAAAGAGGATGTAACAATGAAAAATAAAAAATTAAAATCTATCTTTCTTTTATCCATTCTTATAGTAGTAATGTTTATGATTGTTAATATCTTTTCTTCCTACTTTAATATAAAAAAAACAGTGGTAAACTCCGTTGTGAATCAAAATATAGAGGCTGCCAAATCAATTGCTGCCTCAATGGATACAGAAACCTATAAGTTATTTCTAAGAAATCCAGTGAAAAACGATTATTATTATGAAGTGAAGGGTTATTTAGAGGATGCCAGGGAAAAAAACGGTGCACTTCATGTGTATACACTATTAGTTAATAATCCTAATGTATCAAGAGCAATGATTGTCGCCATGTCAGCTGAGGAAAAGGAGGAATTTCCAATCGGGGGTATTTGTACTGTTCCAGAAGAACAAGTTAGAATGGCCTACTTTGGGAAAATTTTTTCCACAAACATTATTTCAGATTCGATCTATGGGGATTATTTAACGGTTGGCGTGCCGATTAAGGATAAGACGGATGAAATTATTGGCTATCTTGGTATTGATATAAGTGCAGACATTGTTAATAATATTAGTGACAAAGCATTAAGAAGCAGTATTTCAAGCTTCGTGTTTAATGGTCTATTTGTTATACTGATGGTTGCCGCTTTTTTTGTTCTGCAAAATTGGTATTCAAGAGAATTAAAAAAGGAAGTAGGCGATACAGAGGATACCTATCAAACTGAACTGCAATCATTAGTGTCATCTGTTCAATCCTTACGCCATGATTATTCCAATCATATTCAGGTGGTTCATGGTTTACTGAGACTTGGGCAAACAGATAAGGCCCTTGAATACTTATCCATTCTTGCCAAAGAAATTCATATGATTAAATCTATTGCATTAGATGTTAATAACCCAGGACTTTCGGTTCTGTTGCAAACGAAAAAGCTTGCTGCCCAAAATCATCAAATTCAAATTGAGTTTGAGGTAGTCCAGGATTCATATTCTACTTTAACGACAACGGATTTAATTAAGATTTTATCCAATTTAATAGACAATGCGATTGATGCTACAACAGAATTGCCAGAGCAGAAAAGAAAAATGAAGATTGTGTGTAAAGTCGATGCTAAACACTATATTTTTGAAGTAGCTAACACTGGAAATCCTATTCGGGATAAGGATAAAGACCTTATTTTCAAAAGCGGCTACTCAACAAAAAAAGAACAGCACGGAAAACTGCGAGGACAAGGTCTGTTTATTGTAAAGGAAACTGTAAGCAGGTACGGTGGAGAAATAGCTATTACCTCTGATAATAATCAGACAATCGCAAGAGTCACTATTCCGATAAATAAGGGTAACTAAAATAAAGTTTTTTAGGAAAAACGTCAGATTTTCATCTGGCGTTTTTTTACTTTTCTCCACTAAAGTGTAAAGATGTCTTTACATATCCTAGTTGGTTTGCATATAATAAGTGTAAAGATATCTTTACTTCCGGTGTGGAGGCATGTATATGAAAGTGGTAAACCATATTCGCGAAATTCGTTTGAAAAAAGGGATAACTCAAGTTAAATTAGCGGAGGATTTGCAAATTACTCGACAAACTGTCAATGCAATTGAAAAGAATAAGTACAATCCCAGCCTTGAGTTAGCTTTAAAGTTAATGGAGTATTTTGATGTTCCAATTGAAGTGTTATTTTATTTGGAGAAGACGAAAGGAGAGTAGTTATGAAAAAAAACAAGCTGCTGATAATTGCTTTAGTCTTTATGGTTTGTTGTTTTCTAACAGGCGGATTGTTAGGAGTATATTTAATTAGAGGTGAAACAGGCGGATTTGACTATGACTTAGCTGGTGCTGTCGTAGTTGGTACAGCTATAGGTCTGTTGTTTTATTTCATTGCTGCTAAGTTATCTAAAAAGAGAAATGGTAATGTTCCAGAGGTTGATGAACGCAGTATTATGCTTTTAATGCGTTATTTTATGATAACACTTTATGTTATCTTATTAGGAAGCGGTGCCTCATTAATAGTTGTCTACTTTATGGGTATTCATTTAATTGAAACAGGGCTGCTGATCGTCTGTTTAGGAGGAATCTATTTTGTTGTTATTCTTGGCGCCTTTGTTACAAAAAGACTATAAATTTTATTAGAAAGAGGTAAGTCTGTGATTTTAAAACTTAATGAAGAAACGATAGAAGAAATCAACGAAACACTAAGAAGAACTAATTTTGCCAAAATCGATTTTAAAAATAAAACATACTTTCTTGCAAAAGAAAAGGTTAGAATTCCAAAAGGCTCAAAACCAATGGAGGTATTTGCATATCTTAAAGAAAAAGATGAACTCGTAACGGAGTTTGCTAAGAAGCATGCCGAGGAAACCGAAAGCCGCTTTGTTACGATCGGTCGAAGTGTGAATTTACGAGAAATGGCTGTGCAGGGCTTTATGGTATACACTTACTTTTTTCCAGAGCAAGAAGAAGATATCCAGTTTTCAGAAGCGGTGATTGATGTAGCCAACAGTCATTTTTGGGTTGTTTCACTGGCTCCATGATAATAAAAAATAGTATATACTGACAATACCTTTCTACTATCCAGTAGAAGGGTACTTTTTAGTTTTAAATCTATAAATTAATAATAATTAGATTAACAGTATAAGGGGTGACCTCTAAATATTGCGAAAAGAGTTTCCACATCTTCAACACTTGCCTAGTTTATGGACACGGTCCTATTTTGTTTCTACCGCAGGAAACGTATCGAGCGAAACAATCAAGCGTTATGTGGAACAACAAAAAACAAGGGGGTGATTATTGTGCCACAAACCATAACCGTTAAAGTTAAATTGCTTCCAACAAAAGAACAAATTTTGATTTTGCGTGAAATGAGCTTGACATATATATCCACAATCAATACGCTTGTTTCTGAAATGATGGTGGAAAAGAAAAGCACAAAGAAAACAAGCAAGGATCTTTCAGTCTCTCTTCCAAGTGCTGTGAAGAATCAAGCCATTAAAGACGCAAAAAGTGTTTTTAAAAAAGTGACGAAAAGTAAATTCACCATCATTCCTGTTTTAAAGAAACCAGTTTGCATTTGGAATAATCAAAACTATTCGTTTGATTTCACGCATATTTCAATGCCGCTTATGATTAATGGTAAGGCAACTAAGACACCTATTCGTGCTTTATTAGTTGATAAAGATAATCGAAACTTTGATTTGTTGAAACACAAATTAGGTACGCTCCGAATCACACAGAAAGCTAATAAATGGATGGCTCAAATTTCTGTCAACATTTCTACTGTCGAAGGAACAGGCCTAAAAGTGATGGGTGTTGATTTGGGTCTGAAAGTACCTGCTGTAGGCGTAACAGATGATGAAAAAGTACGTTTCTTCGGAAACGGAAGACGAAATAAGTATAAAAAACGTAAATATCGTTCTGAACGCAAAGCATTAGGAAAAAAGAAAAAAATCAATGCCATTCGAAATTCAAAGGATAAAGAACAACGATGGATGAAAAATCAGGATCACAAAACTAGTCGTGAAATAGTTAATTTCGCCATAAGTAATAAGATTTCTGTCATTCGCTTGGAGCAATTAGCAAATATTAGACAGACGGCAAGAACAAGCCGTAAAAACGAAAAGAATCTACACAGTTGGTCGTTCTATCGCTTATCTCAATTCATCGAATACAAAGCCAAGTTGGCTGGCATTAAAGTAGAGTTTGTGAACGCGTCCTATACTTCACAAATTTGCCCAAACTGTTCTGAAATAAACAAAGCGAAAGATAGGAAGTATCACTGCAAATGCGGATTCAAAAAACATCGGGATATAGTCGGTGCAATGAATATTCGATATGCACCTGTGATTGATGGTAACAGTCAATCAGCCTAAGATGCTATATGCACTGTCTTAGGAGGGGTAATGAGATACCCTAACCTTGAAGGCTGTTCAAAACAGAAATGGACTGCGAACGTTTAGTCATTCAAGAATCCCACCCGTTATACCGTAAGGTATAGGGCTTGCGGTTTTAGCCGTGGGAGTCTCAAAAAGCGTACTTATTATACGGTTTACAGTATTTATATGAGCAGACGAGACGATAAAAAACAAACCTGTCCAACTAAAGCAAGTGGACAGGTTTGTTTTTTAACAATCACCTTGTTTAATTACATGCAGCGGCGGAGGTACAAGCCAGCCTTTGTCTTTGTTTAAACGAAGTACTTTGGCAGCAAGGGCAGTCTTTTGAGTATGAAATTGCTCATACATCATCCCAACATCTTCTCTAATGGCTTTGGCCATAATCTGGCTCATTAAAACGAGCCCTGCAGCTAAATCAAGAGACAGTGCACTAGCAACAGCTGGGTCAGGAAGTCTGGCACCTACGGGGATATCCTCTAAGCAAGCTTCTGGCGGTTCTGGCATGCTTGGAGGTAAGCCAATTCCATTTTCTTTCAAGATTTTTTCTAATTGTTCTTTTTGCTTTTTGCATAAATTGACTGCTTCATCCAGCAGTTCTTTCAATTCATCGTCACCTGTATGGTTTTTCATGATCTGATAACTACCAATCATACCATTAGCTCCAAATACTGATGACCAAATATCGTAAACTTCACCATAATGCAGTGGTTCATCTTTCGGATTGCCGCTTAAAATACCCATAATATTCCTCCTGATTTAGTTAAACTATTTACTTTATTAGATTAACCACATTTTTTTTTATTATTTGTCGGAATGTAGATAAAAGTGAGGTTGATTTCTGCCGAAACAATAGAAAGGAGATAATACTCTTTATGAGATATGAAAATCATGTTGAACATTATTTTTTTCGGCAAAAACCGACAAAATATGATAAGTATAGAGTATAATTATGTCAAATTTAGCATTTTTACAAAACTGCTCCTAACTTGGAAAGGTAGCCAAAATGAGTATATTAAAAGATTTTTTACTACAAATGACGCTAATGGTGTTGCCCATATTTATTTATTTCACAATTATCACTGAAAGAGTAAAGAGTGAAAGAAATAAGACGATTCTAATGACCGTATTATGGGGAATTTCGATTTTGTTATGCATGTCCTTTCCGCTGAATTTTGGTGAAAACAGACTGGATATCAGAATTATTCCTTTACTATTTGGGGCGTTGTATGGAGGATTTTGGCCAGGCATTTTACTATCTGGTCTAGTTATTGTCTACCGTCTTAATTTTGGGATCAGTGTAGGTTTTTACAATACAGTATTAGTTCTGCTATTAACGATGCCGGTTATTTTCTTTTTCCAAAGATTATTTATTCGTTCATCAAAAGATAAGAGAGTTATGATCGCAGTTGGTCTTTCCTTATATTATTGTCTAGTTGGACTCACTTTTTTAGGGGTAATCCGTGGATTTTCTTTGGATACATTGAAAGTACAGATTATTCATTTATTCTTTGTTGTATGTGTAACATGGTTTTTTACGATGTTAAATGAAACAATCAGAGAGATACAACGGCTGCGCCTTGAGTTGCAAAATGCGGAAAAATTACGAGTAATAAGTGAACTTACAAGTGTATTTGCACATGAAATTAGAAATCCTATGCAAGTTACCCGAGGTTTTCTTCAGCTTCTAGATGATCCCGAATTCCCAGAAACTAAAAAGCAGTATATTAAGATTTCAATAGAAGAATTAGACAGAGCAAACGACATCATCAATGATTTCCTATCATTAGGTAAGCCTGCCATAAATAATAATGGAAAAATTAATGCCGCACACCAGTTAGAACGGGTAATTAATATTCTTGAAAACTATGCTTTAAACAATAATGTCCGTATAAAAACAGATATGACGGATGAATGCTGGATATTTGCCAACTCCCAAAAATTGAATCAATCATTAATCAATATTTTAAAAAATGCCGTTGAAGCTATGCCGCACGGTGGAACGGTCTGGATCACTTGTTCAAAAACAGCTGACGGTCAGATTAAGATCAGTGTCAAAGATGAAGGTATAGGCATGACGAAAAAACAAATAGATAGTCTAGGATCGCCGTTTTACTCCTTAAAGGAAAAAGGAACTGGATTGGGAATGATGGTAAGCTTTCAAATCATTCATTCCTTTCATGGTAAAATTAAGGTGAACAGTGAAAGAAACAAAGGGACAGAATTTATTATTTTATTGCCGGCAATCTAGTGTTTGAAAGGCAGCTGCTTTAAAAAGCAGCTGTTTTATTTAATAAACGGGTATAATGATTAGTTGCTAGTTGCTAGTTGCTAGTTGCTAGTTGCTAGTTGCTTTGATAGAGACATTACTAAGTTGATAAATTTTATCGGATAAAGCAGGTAAATATAAAAAATAATTTTAAAAATATCACATAATCTAGAATCTTCACATATAATAATGTAACCGTTTTCATTATATGTGAGGAGGTATTTATGTGAGTAAGCTTAATACGCTTTTAGAAGAAAAAGTAATGCCTGTCGCTGCGAAAGTAGCTGAGCAAAGACATTTACAAGCATTAAGAGATGGTATTATCCTTTCTATGCCCCTTATTATTATCGGTTCTGTATTTTTGATTTTAGCCAATCTTCCTTTTCAAGGGTATTTAGATTATATGGCGGAGCATCCGAAGCTTAAAGCAAGCATTCTTTACCCGTATCGAGGATCATTTGAAATTATGGCATTAGTTGCAACCTTTGGTATTGCCTATCGGCTGGCCGAATCGTACAAGGTCGACCCGCTCGCTTCTGGAGCCATTTCGCTAGCTGCCTACTTTGTGGGAACACCTTTTGTTTCCTATGTAATTGGGAAAACACCAGAAGGGGTTGATGTGGTTGAAACAGCCTATCAAACCGCCCTTTTCACAAGTAAAGGATTGTTTGTTGGAATGATTATAGCAGTATTATGTACAGAGATTTATCGGAAAATCCTGCAGAAAAACATCGTGATCACATTGCCAGACGGAGTTCCACCTGCTGTTGCGAAGTCGTTTACCGCTTTAATTCCTGGATTTTTTGCGATTTCTGTAGTGTGGATTTTACGACTAATCGTTGAAAATGTAGGGGATTTTGGCAGCTTGCATAATATCGTGACAGTATTACTGCAAGAGCCATTAACACAAATAGGAACAAGTTTGTTAGGAACAATCTTTATTTTCTTCCTTATTACTTTGCTGTGGACGACAGGATTGCATGGCGCAAGCATAGTTGGTGCTGTAATGACACCAGTTTGGCTGACGTTAACAAACGAAAATGCCATCTCCTTTGGAGCAGGTGAACCTGTAGAGCATATTGTGACAGATCAATTTAATGACATCATTTTTATCGGCGGCTCTGGAACAACCTTAGGATTAGTGCTGGCCATGTTGTTTTTTTCAAAAAGCCAGCAAATGAAACAGCTTGGACGGTTAAGTATAGGCCCAGGTATCTTTAATATTAATGAACCAATTATTTTCGGTATGCCAATTGTACTAAACCCTTTAATGATGGCACCATTCGTGTTGACACCAATTCTGTCTGTTATAGTCGCCTATGTTTCTATGGATATAGGACTTGTTGCCAAGCCAATCGGTATTGTGCCGCCATGGACGATGCCGCCAATTATTCAAGGCTACTTAATTACTGGCAGTATCTCAGGAGCAATCCTTCAATTAGTCATTATTCTGCTTTCCTTTATCATTTACTTCCCATTTTTTAGAATATGGGATAAACAGAAAGCCGAGGAAGAAAATTCGGTATCTGGGAAAGAGTAAGTTATATGTACGTGTCCATTTATGGGCTTCTGACCAATCAAGAGCAAGTGAAGGAAATTTCTTACATACTATAGAATTAAATAATGAACTTACTTTTTTAAAGGAGAAACAAAATGAGTCAAAATCATATAGAGAAAGAAACAGATAGAAGGTTTGCTGCTCAAAAATGGGTGTTATACTTGTTGTTATCATTTATTTATATAGGCTTTATTTGCTCGCAAGTTGAAAACATCCAAGCTCTTTTGGGGCGTATACAATCAAAGAAAAGTTTGAAGAAGATAGAAGATACTATGTTAAAATAGAAAATAAAAAGCTGAATGTATCCTTTAATGAATTTCAATTGGTAGAAGAGAATAAAACATACATTATACAATATGCCTGGAATGAACGAACTCCAGAAAAGGAACGCTTACAAACAATCGAACAGACAAATGATTGAATGAGTCTGTGCCGGTATTGTAATTATTATGTCCTCTTTTTACTGTCCTCCACTTAAGTACAATCCTGCTTTAACATTGCACCATACTATAAAAGAAGTATGGAAATTTAAAGGGGGAAAAATAGTTGAGTAACGAGATTGCCATATTTAAAACACCAAAAGGGCCAAAAGGGAAGCTGTTGACAGGCAATTTGGCTGAATTCCGAGCAGATCCGCCTGCATTCCTTGAAAGAATGGCGGCTGAATATGGTGATGTTGCAAAGTTTCGTTTAGGTCCTTTGAAGAATGTCTTCTTAGTATCAAATCCGGATATGATTAAGCAAATCCTGGTGACAAAGCAGAAAAACTTTGTTAAATCTGATGATTTTAAAGCATTAAAACCAATCTTCGGTGAAGGACTGCTCACGAGTGATAAAGACTTCCATATGCGGCAAAGGAGGCTGATCCAACCAGCATTCAAAAAATCTCATATCATGGATTATGGACAAGATATGATAGATATAACGAATGATTATTTATCGACATGGAAAGACGAGGAAGAACGAATTATCACGAATGATATGATGAACATAACACTCGGAATTATTTGTAAAACAATGTTCAACATGGACTTTAAAGAAGGCTACAAGGTCATCGGAAAACCGCTTGAAACTGCTTTAATATTAGCAGTTAAACGAATGAGAAGCCTTAAAAAAATGCCGTTATGGGTTCCGACAAAGCTTAATCGTGATACGAAGAAGGCGATAAGGGAACTCGATTCTGTCGTTTTGGAGATAATCCAGAAACGCAGAAAGGACCCAGTTAAGCATGAGGATATGCTTGGTATTTTAATGGATGCCAGAGATGATGTCGATGGCATCGGGATGACAGACAAGCAGGTGCGAGATGAGGTAATGACTATTTTTATTGCAGGACACGAAACGACTGCCAACGCACTGTCCTGGACATTGTATTTATTATCTCAGCATCCGGAGGCTGAAGAGAAGTTATTTAGTGAAATAGAAAGTGTACTAGGAAAAAAACCACCAGCTCCTTCTGATTTTATGAAATTAACCTACACACAAAACCTCATTTGGGAGTCCTTGCGTTTGTATCCACCATCATTTGTAACAAGCCGGAAAGTGGATAAGGATGTTGAGATTGGTGAATATCGCTTTAAAAAAGGGGATATGATTCTTGTCAGTCAGTATGCGATGCATAGAAAGGCAGAATACTTCCAAGATCCGGAGTCGTTCATACCAGAAAGATTTGAAAATAATTTTATTAAGACAATTCCCCAATATGCATTCTTTCCGTTTGGCGGAGGACCAAGAGTATGCATTGGCAATCACTTTGCGATAATGGAGGCAGCGCTTATCCTTGTTTCTGTAGCTCAACGGTTCAAATTTAAATTAGCGCCAAATCATCATCCAATTAAAACATTTCCATCCATTACACTTAGGCCAAGAAGCGGACTGCGAATGATTCTGCAAAAAAGAAATCCTTCCTAAAAATCTGCTCCAGCATGTATTCTTAAGACGGATAGATGCTGGATTTCTTTAATCCAGCTAAAAAAATCTCAAAAGTTGTGACTAATTGTAGTAAAGTATAAATATAAGACAAAGAAGGAGGGCTAACATGGCAGTTATTGATATACAAAACAGCATCATCCGTAACATCATCGAAACAGAGATGATCGTAACCGTATTTATGGGAAAAAAAGGTGTTCCAATCAGATGTAAGATTAAAGGGAATGATACATACACATTATTATTAGAAGTAGATGGTAAGCAGCAGTTAGTCTTTAAAAGCGCTGTCAGCACAATATCTGCCGGGAAACAACTAATAAAATTTTAAAAGAAATGCCCCTAATAACATCAAGCGTTATTAGGGGCATATTCAACTTTATTGAGTCAGCTGATTTCGGTCCTCCATTTGAGGAGCCTCCTCCATCCAGCCGTTTTTTATCAAAATTTTTCCACCTTCTTGAGCAAATGTAAAAATTTCTTTTGCCAGTAATGACATTTTCGCTGGCAGATCATTCCGCAAACTGAAGGCACCGCCGATTGCGTTTGTGCCAAGCCCAAAGGAAGTCAATAAACTGGTATTATACATCATTAATTTGTCAGAAAAGGGTGCGATTTGGGAAGAAGTTGCTTTACCAGCATGTGTTGCAGGTGGTTCAATATAGCTGTGCCGCAAAAATTCGCCTAAATCGACTTCGATTTTTTTCGATAGTTTCATGCCCTTAACAAGGTATTGTTGCACATCTTTATTCTCCGCAACTTGTGCGAAGCCAATCATTAGTTGCATTCCAACCAAATTGGTTTCAATAGCATGATGAATAAGGGAAACCTCAATTGTATTTAACGATCTCTTTTCTCCAAACAATCCGAACTTTCGATAATGATTTTCCTGTACAAAATGCACCTCTTTTGGCATCGAAACAAAAGCTGGACGAACAAGCACGCCTTTTTCAAGGAGGAATTGGGTCACCTCATTATTGAGGGCTTGTGACTCAGCTGTCCAACTGATGAAAAGGTCATTAATGTCGCTGCGATAGGAGATGCCGCAGAACAGGGAGAATAAACTCATTTCCACTTTCGTCATCATATGTAAATACATAATATCATAGAGGAAATCAAACAGCTTAGGAACTCCTTTATTTATATCATTTGCTGTAAATCCGACAGGGATAGCTGCACCTTCCTGCTTGAAAATTTCTGTAATGATATCAATAGCTTTACCAGCACTCTCATAATGGTTTTGTAATAGCTGTTTTGCTTCACTATCTGCATGTTCTAAAAAATGCTCGAGCATTCTGAGGATCATTGTCTTTTCTTGATAAGTCATCCACAAATTTGCCAATTCTGATGAAGTGATAGGAACGTCCCTCGAAGTCATGTCGCTACCTCCCTAACTTTTATACCTTATGTTATCCAGTAAAAGTTATTTTAATAAATTTTTTTAGCGAAAGGGCAAGTGCCTGTACAAGAATGGACAAGATGAATAGGATAGTATCAGGATAATTCATCACATATCTCTATGTATGACAAACCTAAACTCCTTTAATACACGAGGTGTGCGTGAACTGCACATCTCCTTTTTTGCTTTGATAAATAAAAGCAGGAAAGCAAAGCTGTGTAAATACATGAAAGCGTTAATTCACTTTATTGCGCTAAAGTGAAATTGTGTTTATAATGCTTTTGTATGAAAGGGAGGAAATAATATGAAGCAAATAAAATATTACCTTTTATTAATAATAGGGACTTTTATCATTTCTTTATCATTTACGTTATTGCAAGGGCCAAATCATATTGCATCAGGAGGGCTAACAGGTGCAGCTCTAGTACTAAGCTCTATCTTGCATATGCCGTCAACGATGCTGTTATGGGTAGCGACCATGCTCTTGTTGCTTGTGTGCTCTTATTTTTTAGGAAAGAATTCTTTCTTGAAATCCGTTATTGGATCACTGTTAATACCGTTATTCGTATTGCTTACAAGCGGCATGCCGGTGTTAACTAACGATCCGCTCTTGGCTGCAATATTCGGAGGATTGGGAGTAGGAATAGGGCTTGGAATAGTGTTTCGGGCAGGCGGTAATACAGGCGGGTTTACGTTGATTGCCCAGTTATTGTATAAGTATAAATCAGTTAAGCATAGTACAACTATTGTATGTTTAGATGCTCTTGTCATGGTTGCAGGCGGTTTAGTGTTTTCAGCAGAGAATGCATTATACGCTCTTGTAGGGGCGTTTGTAACACGCAAAACAATGGATGTTGTTCAAGGGAAACACAAGCGACCGAAGATTGCTTATATCATAACAGCTAAAGATTATGAACAAAATATAAGCGATGCTGTCTTACATAAACTTGACAGAGGCATGACAAAACTGACAGGTGCAGGAGGATATACGAATACAGAAAGAATCATTTTGATGATTGTTCTTGATACAGCAAAGGTAAATCAATTAAGAACATTGGTTCAAAGCATTGACCATAGTGCTTTTATTATTATGAGTGATGCAACTGAAGTATTTGGAGAAGGGTTTGTGCCGCCTAGTCTTAGTTTAGGGAAGGGATGAGTATCCCGCAGGGCATCAGAAGGTTTTCTGAAAAAACATTCATAAACTGCCAGTCAAAAGATAATAGTTGCTGGCAGTTTTTTATTTCGGCATTAATAGTTCTATAAATTAATGTAATGTTTTAATTATGAAGCCTGACAATAGGTAAAACTAAATGTCATTGACACATATGATAATGTAATTTAGGATATAAGCATATGCTTATATCTTATTGTGCAGATAGAATGGAGATGGCTTGAAAATGACAAATAAGGGTACTTCTTTTAATAAGGCAGCTATAGAGGAAACGGCACTTGTCTTAAAACTGTTAGGGGATAAAACAAGATTGTCCATGATAAGCATGCTGTCAAGTCAGGATTGCTGTGTTTGTGAATTTGTTGATATTTTTAATATGTCCCAATCAGCAATTAGTCAGCATTTAAGAAAGCTTAAGGATATTGGGCTAGTAAAAGAGCAAAGACAGGGACAATGGGTCGTTTATTCTATTAATAGGGCTAGTAACTGCTATCCGTTAATAAGCGACTTATTAGAGCATGTTCCAAGTCAGCAGGCTAAATTGGACTGGCTGGAAGAAAGTGGACTTAGAATTACTTGTATATAGTGGAGGTTAACATTTTGCTGCAAATATTTTTAGCTATTATTATCTTTTTAGTAACACTTACATTTGTTATATGGCAGCCTAAAAATCTGTCAATTGGCTGGTCTGCATGTGGAGGGGCTGTCTTAGCCTTGCTTGCAGGCGTAGTCGACTTCCATGATGTTGTCGATGTGACTGGGATTGTGTGGAATGCAACTCTTGCATTTATTGCCATTATCATTATTTCGCTCATTCTAGATGAAATTGGTTTTTTTGAATGGGCAGCCTTACATATGGCCCGGTTTGCGGGAGGAAACGGCCTGAAGATGTTTATTTATGTTTCCATACTTGGTGCAATTGTTGCCGCATTGTTTGCCAATGATGGAGCCGCCCTTATTTTAACGCCGATCGTGTTAGCGATGGTGAGGGCGTTAAAGCTGGAAGAGAACATGGTTTTTCCCTTTATTATGGCAAGTGGATTTATTGCAGATACTACTTCCTTGCCGTTAGTCGTAAGCAATTTAGTGAACATTGTTTCGGCTGACTTCTTTCACATTGGGTTTGCAGAGTATGCCTCAAGGATGATTATTCCAAATATCTTCTCCTTACTTGCAAGCATTATCGTTCTATATTTATATTTTCGCAAATGCATTCCAAAAACATATGATAGGAGCCAGCTTAAAGCTCCGAAAGAGGCTTTGAAAGACAAAGAAATGTTTCGTCTGTCTTGGGGTATACTGGCAGTATTGCTGATAGGCTATTTTGGAAGTGAATATCTTTCTATCCCGGTTTCGTTCATTGCAATTGCAATCGCAGCAATCTTCCTATTATTCGCGAGACGAAGCCCGGCTGTTTCGATTAAACAAGTGGTCAAAGGAGCGCCGTGGGCGATTGTATTCTTCTCAATCGGTATGTATGTAGTCATTTACGGGCTGAGAAATGTGGGTTTGACAGACTTGCTTTCAAGTGTTATTCAGGCAGCTGCAGACCAAGGTTTATTTGTCGCAACAATCAGTATGGGCTTTATTGCAGCCATTCTCTCATCTATTATGAATAATATGCCTACTGTGCTTATTGATGCGTTGGCAATTGCGGATACAAATGCAGCGGGAGAAATTAAAGAAGGACTTATATATGCAAATGTTATTGGCTCTGATTTAGGACCAAAAATAACACCAATCGGTTCATTAGCTACT
Source organism: Niallia sp. MER 6 (assembly GCF_023714395.1). Classification (NCBI taxonomy): domain Bacteria; kingdom Bacillati; phylum Bacillota; class Bacilli; order Caryophanales; family Bacillaceae; genus Niallia; species Niallia sp. MER 6. Next base: position 57,394 of record NZ_JAMAUK010000025.1, read on the forward strand.
TTATTATGGCTGCATGTACTATCCCAAAAAAATGTGAAGATTTCTTGGGGAGCATATTTTAAAACAGGTATTATTTTAACTGTGCCAACCTTGCTGGTTACACTTATCGGCCTATACTTATGGCTAACTATCATTTCATAAAGAAAGTTTAAAACAGGAGGGTATATCATGAAAATAATCATAATAGGCTCTGTAGCAGCAGGTACTTCTGTTGCGGCAAAGGCAAGAAGAAATGATGAAGATGCTGTCATCACCCTTTATAATGCAGACTATGATATCTCTTATTCAGCGTGCGGAATTCCTTATTTTCTTGGAGGAGAGATAGAGGAGATAGAAACATTAACGCCAAGAAATGCTGCTTGGTTTAAAAAGAGATACAACGTGGATATCTTTACTCGTCATGAAGTTATCTCAGTCAATGCTGAACAAAAACAAGTGGAGATTAAGAATCTTGATTCAAGTGAAGTAAAAACAGATGACTACGATATATTAGTATTCGCAACCGGTGCTTCCCCAATAACACCGCCTATTCAAGGTGTAAACGAGGAGCATGTCTTTCAAGTGAGGACAATCCAAAATACGGCTGCTATACATCAATATATGCAAGCAAACCAGCCGAAAAAAGCTACAATTATTGGCGGAGGATACATTGGATTAGAAATGGCAGAACAGCTTAAACTGAAAGGCTTAGATGTAACAATTGTACAACGAGGCAATCACATCATTAGCCACTTGGATAAGGATATGGCTGCAAGAGTCGAAGACTATCTTAAAAATAAAGAAGTTAGCCTTTTATTAAATGAGGAAGTAACAGCAATAAACAAGCAGGAAGTAATAACAAGGTCTGGTACAAAAATACAAACAGACTTAGTCTTACTCGCAACAGGTGTGCGTCCAAACACTCTATTGGCTGAAAACATAGGTGTGAAGCTTGGGTCTTCAGGGGCAATCGCGGTTAATCCAAAAATGCAGACAAACTTACCGGATGTATATGCCGTTGGCGATGTGGCAGAAAGTTATTCTGTTCTTACAGGGAAACCATTATATCGTCCATTAGGGAGCACTGCCAACAAGATGGGGAGAATAGCCGGAGATGTTATCACAGGAGGAAACTTAGAACATCGTGGCATATTAGGCACTGGCATATTGAGAGTGTTTGACCTTGCTGTTGGTCAGACTGGAATGAATGAACGAGAAGCGCTCGAAGAAGGCTATACAATTGAAGTGCTTCATAATATTAAACCAGCAAGAGCAGAGTATCTTGGCGGCAAGGAATTAGTGATTAAAGCCATTGCAGACAGAGAAACTGGCAGAGTTCTAGGTGTGCAGATTATCGGAGAAGAAGGCGTAGATAAAAGACTTGATGTTTTTGTTACGGCGATGACTTTTAAAGCAAAAGCAGAGGACTTGTTTCATCTAGACCTTGCATATGCTCCTCCATTCAGTACAACGAAGGACCCTGTTATGTACACAGGAATGGCGTTGCAAAATGCGATCGAAAAGAAGAATAAATTGATGACACCTCTTCAGTTAACAGAAAGAGTTTCAGCAGGAGAGACTATCCAAATCATCGATACAAGAGCAGAAAAGCAATTCAATGTATCGAGGGTAGACAAGGCAATTAATATTCCACTTGGCAGTTTACGAGAAAAGTGCAAGGACTTAGATCCAAGCTTGCCTACTGTAACATATTGTAACAGTGGAGTCACTGGAAATGCAGCGCAAAATATTCTTCGCAATATAGGATTTACGGATCTATATAATCTGTCTGGCGGAAATAAAAACTATCAAAGCTTTATAACAAGTAAGCAATAATGATTGCTTACTTGTTATAAGAAAATCACATCATCACGGTATGAACATAACCTTTAGGGAATACTTATAAGAAAGTCAAAATAATAGTAAGGGATGTGAATGCATGAAAGTAACAACTACATGGAATGGACAGATGGCGTTTACAGGTAAAACACCTTCTGGGCATGAGATTATCATGGATGCAGCAGAAAAATCCGGCGGCAATAATACAGGCGCAAGACCGACTGAATTACTGCTGCAGGCTACCGCAGGCTGTACAGGCATTGATATTGTTTCTATTTTGACAAAAATGCGCTTGAATATTGTTTCATTCGAAATGGAAGTAGAAGGCTTGCGGGCAGAGGAATATCCTCAGCGCTTTACAGGTATACATATCCATTATTCACTTCAAGGAGAATTGCCTGAAGATAAAGTTGTACGTGCGATTAAACTGTCAAAGGATAAATACTGCTCTGTAGCTAACTCACTAAATGCAGAAATCGCTGTTAGTTACACGCTGAATGGAGCAGAGAGAAAACAGCTTTAAGGAAAAATTTAGTTAAATCTGTTGTTAGCCATCTTATATTATGTTACCTTAATTGGAATAACAGGTGAGAACAATGCAAGATTATAGCAATTATTCCTGTCTGTCTCCAAAACATCATAAAAATTAGCCTTGCTATTTTGATTTTTTAATCAGAAAAGGAAGGCTATTTACTATTAAACCGCATTGATTAAGTTGAAAACTTAGATCTGATGCGGTTTTTTTATTTATTAAAAAATGGGGCTTATAAAAATGAAAAAAATGATTTACCAAAATGTAAAAGGCACACAAGATTACTTACCAGAAAAGGAACGATTAAGAAGGGATATTAGAAGGACATTGGAGGATATTTTTATTAGGGAATATTATAAAATAAAGGATATGCGTACTAGTGAAGAAAGAACGGTATCGTTCCAATTTAAAAAAGAATAGGCACTGTAATAGGTTATTTTGCTATAAGGTAAATTAATATTAGGATTCTTTAAAAAAATACAATTAATTCCATGTTATTATTACAAGGATAACTCTCGTATGAATATAGTGAGTTATAGAAAAGTTAGAGGAACTTCCACCTGTCCTACGTGGAGGTTTTTCTTGTTTAAGAGTAATTAACTTATATTTAAGAAAGAGGCAAATTTGATAGGGAAAATGGGACTAATTCTTTCAGCCATATCTTTGATTATGGTGTTTTTTCACTATAATATTGCATTTCTAATTTTTAATACAGCAATGATAGCGTTTGGGATTGATAATATCAACTTAAAAAATAAAGCAATGGGATGGATCTATATTCTGGCTGGTATTTTCTTTATTATTGGCATTAGTCTGAAGGGGATATTATGAATGAGCAGCTTCCATTTCGAGTACTCGAAAAGTGGCTGTTTTTTTTATGTATTTTTACTATTTTCAAAAAAATGGATGTTGTCATGGGGAAATGTTATCTCTGTTAAGGACAAGCAATAATATACTGTATTGTATAAAAGAATTCATTAGTGAAAGGAGAGAGTACCATGAAATTTACTTTGGAAGTAATGTTGTTTGAAAAGCATAAGAATCATAAAAACAAAAAGCATACTCGTCCTCATCCTCCAAAAGCGGACAAGTGTGAAATAATGGACAAGCCAAAGGATAACTGTCAGTTTGAAAAAGATCATGCAGTTGTCCAGCAACTTGAGGATGAGTTGTGTGCACCTCCTGTAAATCATGTAAAAGGAGATGATACAATGGCATTGATGAAAGAACTGCCTGAAGAAGAAGCAATGAAACTTCACGCTGTTTACCTTCCAATTGTAAAGCTAGGACGTTTTGCTGGAGTTGCAGTCGGAACTACTGTAACTGTTTATACAGACAACCATGCAACCCCTGCTATTACAGGAATCTTCCAAGGAATCATTAAAGACGCTAAAGAAGCAATTGCGTTAATTTTGGCTTCCGGTATTCTATACCGTATTCCAGTTAAAGAAGCTAAGTTTGTTTCAGTAGGAGCTTAAATTAATTAACCTGCTGTTTAAATAGATTACAACATTTCTCCAAACTGATTTTGGGACTCTCCTCTTTAATGTGTTCTTCTTATACTCCTCTCACATTAACCCTCGCACGATCCTTCTCTTGCAGGAAAAGGTTTGCTTTTTATAAGCGCACCTTTTCCGTAGCTTTTATAGACAATTTACATACCATAAAAAGCCGGTTTTTACTGCATTTTATTATTTCGTTGCAAGTGAGACAAAACAGTAAAATGATGATACACCGAAAAAATAATAATAGCGATACTGAAACAGGAAGATAAGATGGTACTTACCATTAAGCCTTTAGAAATATTTTTATAAAGCACATAACTCACCCTTACATATTTTTAGTTAGTATGTTTCTTCTTTATAATTCTATTCCTATATAAGAATTGTCTTCAAATAGAGTTACAACCTTATAATGCTGCTTTATTAAACTTTTGTTTAGTTAGCAAGTTACCTGGGAATAAGTAACTACAAATAAAAAAGCGTACGCATACAAGACCGGTCAATCTTCTACACATACATTTTTTCTAGCAGGGGGAAGGAGCTTATATGAAAAACACAACGAAGAAAATTACGATTCCACGAAGTATCGGCTACGGATTAACGGATATTATGGGAGGCGGGGCTTTTACCATTATATCTGCGTGGCTGTTATACTACTATACAACATTTGTCGGTTTAACTCCTGTTGAAGGGGCCTCGATTATTGCTATTGCCCGCATTGTTGATGCGATTGTTTCTTTAGCAATTGGAAGCATTACCGATAACCTTTATAAATATAAAATAGGCAGAAAATTTGGAAGACGACGCTTCTTTCTTTTAATTGGCTCTCCATTAATGTTTACATATATTTTGCTTTGGATAACGGGGATGAATTACTGGTATTATTTATTAAGCTATTTATTGTTTGAAATTGTGATGGCTTTAGTACTGATTCCGTGGGAAACACTGCCATCAGAGATGACAAAAGACTTTAATGACCGTACAAAATTATCTACTGCAAGAATGTTTTTATCAGGGTTAGGTGTATTTCTGGCCACTTTTATTCCGGGACGACTAATTTCCTTTTTCGGAGAAGATAATGGGTATGCCTATTTCATTAATGCAGTATTTTTCGCTATTATTTTTGCAATCTGTATTTTTATATCTTATAAAGTAACATGGGAAAAAACGCTAACTCCAGAAGAGGAAGAAGAATGGATTGCTAGCAGAGAAACTACTAATAGAAAAGGTGCCAAGGAATTATTAGCAGCATTTGGTGAAACTATTAAGGTTTATTTCTCTACTTTAAAAATTAAAAGCTTCCGCAAGCATTTAATGATTTATTTATTCTCCTATACGGCGAAGGATGTTTTTAATGCAGTATTTGTGTATTTCTGTGTTTTTGCATTAAGTATTTCCTCTTCTCTGGCAGGGGACATGCTGTCACTGAGTATTATTGGAGTTCCTATTACTATTTTAGCTGGATATCTGATGATTAAGTTCGGTCCAAACAGCTTATATAAAGTGTCATATCTTACGATGATTGTTTGTTTAGCTGCGTTTTATGCTGTGTATTTAATGAAACCTGAATCCATGATTATGTATGTGTTTATTATTTCAGCATTGTACCAAGTTGGTAGAGCGATATTAGACTTTACGCCTTGGAATGTCTTTCCGTTCATACCTGATATAGATGAAATTGTCACAAGACAGCGTCGTGAAGGGGTATTTGCTGCTGTGATGACATTTACTCGTAAAAGCACGGTTGCCCTTGCTACATTTTTTGTCGGAATTGTATTGCAATTTGGCGGTTTTACTGCAGGCCAATCAACACAATCTCCTCAAGCAGTGCACACGATTGTTTACACATTAGTTTTTGGTTCAGCCTTGCTTTTAATCGCAGCATTAGTGGTTGTGTTCACTTTTAAATTGAACAAGAAGACGCATAAGATTCTTGTTGATGAAATCGAAAGATTAAAAAATAACGGTTCAAAGAAAGAGGTTGATCCAGAAACACGAGAAGTCGTGGAAGCATTAACAGGATACAAATATGACGATATATGGGAAGACGATGAGAAGGAAGTTCCAATAAAATCAGCCTGCAGCTGAGTCTGCCTTTCAGTTAAAAAAGAACTGCCTTTGGATTGGACAATTGAAGTGACCCCATAAAGTTAGACATGGTTATCTCGTTAGGCAGCTTCTGGGGCATGAGTTCGGTATTGAACCGGACTCATGCCTTTTAATTTTGCCTTAATTCGTATGTGATTATAGTAATAAATG
>NZ_JAMAUK010000026.1:0-62918 GCF_023714395.1 Niallia sp. MER 6
GATTTATTACAATTACTATAGATATCAGTGGAACTTAAAAAAGATGACCCCTGTTCAATACAGAGATCATCTTCTTAAAACTGCCTAGGCTTTTTTTAAATGTCCTTTACAAAGGGTACACTTTAAATTTCCTTAACGGCTTTTTACTATTTTTTTTGCTTATCGCGTTACAGCAATGATTCCTTGCTCGTCATCCAGCACTAATTTAATTCCGATATAAGGATCAATATTTAAATACTCATCCATCCATAGGCGCAATGCTTCAATGATATTTTGAGCAATCAGCACTTGCTTTCGGTCATGAACATAGGATTCAGCAGAAAAGCCGTAATCATCATCGTACATAAGCTCCACTTCTACTTCATCCGGACGGACTTGCTTCTTTCTTGAAATATAAACGCAAATTGCATTTATAATATCCTGCTCTGGAATGATTAGTTTCTCCAATTATTAGCTTCCTCTCTTTTTTTCTTTTTGAAATAAACAAAGATTTTTCTGATGACGCTAATTAGAATTACGATAGCCAAAACATTAATGATTAGACCTAAAATAGACCCAAGTACACCCATATTGGCAAAAAGGCCGCCAAACAGCAATCCTGCAAGTCCACCAATCATTAAGCCTCTCATCAAGCCGCCTGAAAAGAATCCTCTGTTGTTTGATTTAGAAGTTGTTGTTGTTGAATTATTGTTCTGCTTCTTTTGAAAGAAGGAGTTCGTATTTGTGTTTGTATTGCTGTTATTATTGTTAAAGCTTCGTTTTCCAGATTTATAAGATTTCGCTTCAACCGTTGTTGTCTGTTCATGGAACACTGCATTTCCGATAGGTGAAAAGATAAGTCCAAGTGTTAATACTGCTGTTAAGAGTTTCTTCATCATTATTTGTTTCCTCCACTTTTCTATTTTTTTTGTTATGACTCGCAATATATACAGTGATTATCTACCGCTTATATTACTATTCCCCCTTTTTTTAAAAACAAAAAACCTTTACCGGATTGGTAAAGGTTTGAAAATAGTCATATTTATCCCTTTACCGTTAATGGCAAAGGTCTCGCAAACAACATTCAAGTTGCCAGTTTGGCCGGTGGCATGTAAATTGCCACGTATTGACGACGTAACTGTTAGCTACTCCCCTTTGGAGTATTCAAATGTTCATGAGCTATTAGCTCTATGATGATTCTATTTTACTAAAAAGATAGGCTACAGTCAACACTTTCGGTAGTAAAGCGAAATAACTAAAAAAAGAGTGAAAATTTAGATATTTTATCCATACAATAAACATACAAAAATGATACCATTATTTCATAACGCAACTATGTAATAAAACCTAACATGAAATTATATTATTTACTATATTTACATGAAAAAGTAAGGAAGGGATGAGGATACATGAGCTTAGAGGCACTAAATGAACGAGTAAAAACGGATTTATCTTATATAAATTTTGGCGGACCAGATTGGATGAAGCCCCGTTCTCATAAGAATGGTCATGTTTATGACACAGTCATCATCGGCGGTGGACAATCAGGATTAGGAATTGCATTTGGTCTGCTGCGGGAACGGATCAGTAATATTCTCGTCCTAGACGAAAACCCTGAAGGCTATGAAGGTCCTTGGGATACGTACGCAAGAATGATTACATTGCGCACACCGAAAAATTTAACATCCATTGACCTTGGCATCCCTTCCTTAACCTTCCGGGCATGGTGGGAGGCTCAGGCAGGAGTGGAGGGCTGGGAACAGCTTGATAAAATCCCTCGGGGAGATTGGATGGATTATTTACGCTGGTATCGCAGAATCTTAAATCTACCTGTTATTAATGACACAAAGCTCCAACTCATTGAACCGCTTGGTGAGGGATTGCATTGCCTCCATGTTTGCAAACAAGGGAATGTTCAGGAAAAGCTGTTGGCGCGAAAAGTCATCCTTGCAACTGGAATTCAAGGCGGCGGTGAGTGGCATGTACCTTCCTTCTTATCAGAATCTTTGCCAAAAAGTCTTTATGCCCATACTTCTGAGTCCATTGATTTTACTGAACTAAAAGGGAAAAAGCTGGCTGTATTAGGAGGAGGAGCATCTGCTTTTGATAATGCCAATTACGCGCTCCAGAAAGGTGCCGGCGAGGTACATGTATTTGTCCGCAGAAAAGAGCTGCCTCGCATTAATCCAATCCGGCAAATGGAAGTTTCAGGGATGATTGAGCGTTACCCTGCCTTTTCCGACGCAGAGAAATATGCAGGAATGGCACATTTCTTTAAGCTCAACCAGCCGCCTACAAATGACATCTTCGAGCGGGCTAGCAATTGGCCAGGATTTCATCTTCATTTAGGGTCCCCGTGGCTTGAAGTTAAAGAGGAGCAAGGTGCAGCTGTTGTAACTACACCTCAAAGTAAGGCGAAGTTTGATTTCCTTATTATCAGCACTGGCCTGATAACTGATCCAGCGCTTCGCCCTGAGCTTAAATTAGTGGAAAAGCATATTACACGCTGGAAAGATTATTACCAAGCACCTAAAGATATTGCTAACCCGACTATTGATGCCCATCCATATTTAAGTAATGGTTTCTCCTTCATAAGTAAGGATAAAGCTGGAGAAGCGCTCCTTTACGGTTTGTTTGCCTTTAATTATTCGGCGCTTATCAGCTGTGGTTTGTCTGCTTCTGCCCTGTCCGGCATGCGCTACGGAATCCCAAGAATCGTTTCGGCTGTAGCAGATGAGCTGTTTCTTGATGATCGAAAGCAAAAGCTACATGATTTTCTCTCCTATGATGTAGAGGAGTTTGCAGGGGTTTGGCCTAAAAAAGAATCAGCAGCATCTACATTAAATTAAAAAGGAAGCCAAAGGCAAATTTGCCTTTGGCTGTTTTTTATCTGATGAAAAAGCACTCATTGCATATTTTATGTTTAAACCGGTGCGGCAGTTCTTTCCCGCAAGTTTCACATACATTTCTGCGTATTTTAACGCCAGATTTTAATTGTTCATGAATCAAATCACTTATTTCTTCACGAACTCTTTCCCAATAATAGGCTTCTGTCGCTTTGCCTATCTTATATAAAAAGAGAAGATGCAGGCCAACAGATTTGTATGAAAGTTCAAGTTCTTCTAAGCTTGATTTATTTATAATAGGATCAGGCAAATCGTTGTTTTCCACTATGGAAATCATTTTGCTTTTCCACTGTGCCCGCAAAACAGGCTCATTCGCAGAGAATGGAAGACGCAAAAACCCGAATAGATCATCTAAGGACAGCCTCGCCTCAACCAATGTGTCCTTAATCATATCATATAAGAGCATTTCATCAGCTAATGTTGCTTTTCTTGTACCTTCTGGATTTTTGAAGTTCTCCCATAGATAAAAAAACAAGCTTAAGCTGTTAGAATATTTTTGGAACCTCTTCAAAACAGCAGAAGTCGGCGCAATTGTGAAGCCAGTGATATCCTCATCCTTTTTCTCAAGCAGCACCTTCATCATTCTCGGCTCACTTGCGAATGCTACTCTGCCCACTTCATACAAACCTCTGCGTCCTGCTCTCCCTGCAATTTGTTTTACCTCTTGGGATGTGAGTATCCTTCGTTTAGTTCCATCGAATTTATCATTTTCCAGGAAAACAATCCGTTTGATCGGTAAGTTCAACCCCATTCCAATCGCATCCGTACAAACAATAACAGATGTTTCTCCATCAATAAATCGGTGCATCTGTTTTTTTCTCGTTTCTGGCGGCATACTGCCGTATATCATGCTCGTCTGCCGTCCCATCTTTTGAATTTGTGAAGCAGTCTCTAAAACGCCTCTTCTTGAAAAGCAGACAAGTGCATCACCTTTTCTCGTGTCGCTCAGCTTAAATGGCGAGGACTCTACCTTCAATGGGGTATCTCTTTCATATTCCTTCACTTCCACATCCGAATCTCCAAGCAAATCCAAAATCATCGTTTTTGCATGAAAGCTGCAAATAATATGTACTTCCTTTGCATTTGCTTTCGTGATTGCCTTATACCATGAGAAACCTCTGTCTTTGTCAGCAATCATCTGGGCTTCATCAATGACCACTACTTCATAAAAGTCCTTTTCACGAAACATCTCGACGGTACAGGAAAGATGCTTTCCTTCCTTCGCAAGTTTTTCTTCCTCTCCAGTTATTAACGAACAAGGGACGCCATCGTCATTCAGCCTTTCATATATTTCCAATGCTAATAAGCGTAATGGCGCAAGATACAGACCGCTTGCTGCTTCCTTCATTTTTTGGATAGCACGAAAGGTTTTTCCCGTATTTGTCTCACCCACATGGAGTTTATACTGAATATCCCGGCCAGTCGGAGGACTATATTCCATTCCAAAAATATCTTCAAGCATCTTTTTTTCTTTTTCTTTGCGCTTTCTTTTTTCTTCGCGCTCTTCCCGTTCGCGCCGCTCTCTCCACTCCTTATCTTTTATATAAATATCCCTATGGATTTCTAAATCAAAAGGAATATCAATCAGCTTCGTTAAATCTGCCAGCCTTTCTTCAAGAAGATCGGCGAAGAAGTCTGAAGCAATATCTTCAAATAATTCACTGGCTATTTCCCGTAAATAGGAAAGCGGAACTGGTTTCTCCGAGTACTTAAGATACTCGTCAAGCAGATGTTTAGGAAGATGCTGTTTCAGCCAATTTGGTCCAAAATCACCTAAATAAGCAATGATCATGTCCTCATAAGCCGCTGTTCTGTCCTCTACAAAATAAAACTGGTTATATGGCATGTCTAGTTCATTGTATAAATAATCTTCAAACATAATATCATCTGAAGACAGAATAATGCCATTCCCTTCTATTTCCACTTCTAAGTGACAGCCAATCAAGTAGCGAACATATAAATACAATTCCTCATAATGCTCTCCAAGCTCCTGTTCTATATAATAGGCAAATTTCCTGTTCAGCTTGCGGTTTTTTTCCTGTATTTCTTGCGTTGTTTTCCATTCAAGATATTTTTCCCGTACACTCGTATAAAGGGCTTCCCATTCCAGTTCCTTTCCTGCGTACAGCGTATCCAGCCATTCTTCAAACTTATAGGTTTTCGGTTCTCTTATTTCCTGTCTGAATAATTGCTTGATTACTTTCTTCGTTAAGCCCTCCGTCTCTATTCCCTTTTCCTCTAAATACTCTTTCTTTTCTCTGCCGGATGCCTCACTTCCAGTCATGTTAATCCACGTGTTAAGCCATATTTGGTGGATTAACTCTCCTCTTTCCCGCAAATATTGCTCATAGGAAGGCATTTTCTCTTTATCCTGCAGATATCTCTCTATATCCTCAATAATCAGCTTCTTTGTTTTCTCTACTGATTTGTCGTAATATCCTTCTAGTAGTTCACTCATTTAAACAACCTCTTCACATAAGTCTTTCCATTAGTCTCTTTCATTTAGGAAAATCAATTCAAAAAAGACCATTTTAATGGTCTTTCCCTTCCTCTTAGTTAATGACAAGCATATCCGATTCATCAAACTCCCAGTCTGACCCATATGCAACTTCCCAATAATAACCGTCCAAGTCCTTGAAATACCCGCTGTAGCCTCCCCAAGTTGTTGCTTGTGGCATTTTTGCTATTTCGGCACCAAGCTCAGCAAGCTTTGTGAAAATAGCATCCACTTCTTCAACAGATTTTGCATTATAAGCAAGCGTAAATCCGGGAAATCCTCCAGTCTCTACTATTGATGGCGGATTTTCTTCATTAATATCTTTAGCAAGCAGCTCAAGAGGATACAGCTCTAATTTAGAGCCTTGGTTTTTAAAAAACACAATGACTGGTTCTTCATCTGAACCGACGACAGATGCTTGAAACCCTATTGATTTATAGAATGCCAGTGAGTCTGCAATTTTTCTTACACCAAGTGCGATTAAATTGATTCTGTTCATATGTTTCCTCCTGTCATTTTTTCCTTGCTATATTATTTCGCTATGTCAGCAACATATCCCTTTGTTTACATCTCTTAAAAAAAGCACACTCCTGAAAAAGGAATGTGCCAATTTGGGTTATTTCGTTAAGCTTTCCACAACATCGTCAATAATTTGTGTGTTAGCAATAGAGCCCGAGTATAACCAGCTAGTATCAGGACTAAACTCGTAAACATTTCCGTTCTTCACTGCTGGGATATTAGACCATAGCGGATCTTTCAACGTTTCAGCAGCTTCGCCGTCACTGTTAATTAGGAATAAGTGATCAGCATCAAGCTCAGCAAGCTTTTCAAGTGAAACCGAAGACCAGTTGCCAGTTGCTGTTTTAGAAATTTCTTTAACTACTTCCGGTACTGCTAAACCTAAGTCACCGTACAATACTGCACCGCTTGATACATTTTCACCAACCATAAACAGCTGTCCGCCCACAAGCCAGATTGCTGCTGCTGATTCGCCTTTGGCAGCCTCTTGAATGCTTGCTTTTGCTTCTTCTGCTTTTTTATCATAATCAGCTAAAACCTTTTTAGCTTCGTCTTCTTTACCTAGCACTTCTCCAACTGTTTCCAGTCTTTTTCTCCAATCATTGTTGTTTTCTTCAGAAACAACATATGTTGGCGCAATATTTGTATATTGCTCGTATTTAGCACCTTCTACAGTAGCAGCTGATGTCATCAGCAGCAAATCTGGATTGAAGCTAGCAACAGCTTCGTAAGGAAGCTCTGAGTCAACTGTCGGCACATCCTTCAAGGAGTCTTGCAGATAATCCTGTACGCCTGCTCCATCTTGGATAGACCATTGTGCTGCAGGTGTTACACCTAGTGCAACAAGCTCATCTTCTAAATAAGAGCCAATTACTGCTTTTGGTTCAGCCGGAACAGTCACTTCATGTCCCATAGCATCTGTTAATGTGCGGTCTTTTGCTTCTTCCGCAGTATCTGTTCCTGTATCTTTATCTGAATCGCTTTCATTACCGCATGCAGCTAATATAGTAAATACTAATAATAAACTAGCAAACAAAAGCGATTTAACCATTTTATTGGACATCTATGTACCCTCCTGAGTGTTTATACAATCATTATAAGTGATAACAATTATCATTTTCAATAGACTATGTATTTTTTTATCATTTTCTAGTAAAATTTATTAAAGAAAACGACAAATTTTTTAACAGTCAATTGAAGATTATTATTATTTTGCACTAATTACATATTTTTATAAAAAGGAATTATGAAATCTGGTCGGAAAGTTGGTCCTTTTATGCAAAAAAATAAAACGGGTGTACAAAAAGATATTTACAGACCAAAAACAGCAACAGCTGTCATCTTTTTCGGTCTCGCCCTCTTGCTGGCATCGATGGGCTTATCCATCATATATGGTGCAGCTGATATCAGTATATCAACAGTGTGGCAAAGTATTTTCCATTATGACCCTCAGTCTACTCAGCATCAAATTATTCATCGTCTCCGCTGGCCGAGGGCGGTTGCGGCTGCTTTAATCGGAGCAGCTTTGGCAGTTTCCGGAGCTATTATGCAAGGGATGACAAGAAATGCCCTTGCCTCCCCTTCCGTTATGGGAGTTACAGCTGGAGCAGGCTTTATGATTGCAATTAGTTTTGCCTTTCTGCCATCCGCTTCAAATCTAGTACTTATGCTGCTTGCATTTTTAGGTGCAGGCTTAGGCACATTGTTAGTTTTTTCAATAGGCGCTTTATCCAAAAGAGGACTTACTCCAATTAAACTGGCGCTTGCTGGCTCAGCAGTAACAGCGCTTCTCAGTTCCATCTCAACAGGTATTGCCCTGTTCTTTGATATTGCCAAGGATATAAGCTTCTGGTATGCAGGCGGAGTTGCCGGTGTTCAGTGGATAAGCATTAAGCTGCTTCTTCCTGCTGTCATTGTCGGTCTGGTTATTGCCCTGTTTATCAGCAGGTCAATTACTGTTTTAAGCCTAGGCGAAGATGTTGCCGCAGGTCTCGGGCAGCGGACAGGTTTAGTCAAGTTTCTTGGCACTATCGCCGTATTAGTTTTAACTGGTGCTGCAGTTGCAGTCGGCGGAACAATCGGTTTTGTCGGTCTCGTGATACCGCATATTGTCCGCTTTATAGTTGGTCCTGATTACCGGTTAATCATTCCATGCTCGGCAGTAGTCGGCGCCCTTCTTTTAGTTATATCCGATGTTGGTGCGCGCGTCATAAACCCGCCGTTTGAAACGCCGTTAGGAGCCATCACCGTATTAATTGGGGTTCCATTCTTTCTTTATTTAGCTCGCCGTGAAGGGAGGGGGTTATAATGTCTCAGACAAAATGGACCACAAAGCGCTTTACTGTTACAGTTATAAGCTTAATTGCTGCGATTATTGTTGTTTTCCTTCTGAGCTTAAACTTGGGCATTATAAAAATATCGCCATCTGAGGTGCTGCAAGCCTTTTTAGGACAAGGCTCACCGCAAAGTGCGAACATTTTGTTCAACTTTAGACTGCCGCGAATGGTTATAGCCATTTTGATAGGTATAGGCATGGCTATTGCTGGATCTATCCTGCAAAGCGTCTCACGTAATGCCCTTGCAGACCCAGGTATCATTGGCATCAATGCCGGTGCTGGTTTTGCGGTTATTCTCTATATTTTCTTCTTCCAAGGATCTTTTGGCACTGCATCTGTTTTTATTATGCCTTTTTCTGCTTTGCTTGGGGCATTGCTTGCTGCTGGTCTTATCTATATGATTGCTTGGAAGGATGGCGTTTCGCCGGTAAGACTTGTGCTTGTTGGAATTGGTATTAATTCTGCATTTGGCGCGTTAATTATTATCTTCCAATTAATGATGGACCCTCGGGACTTCACACAAGCAACTATTTGGATTACAGGAAGCATCTGGAGCGCAAGCTGGGATTATGTCTTTGCAGTGCTTCCTTGGATTTGCCTGTTTGTACCTTTAGCTCTGTATAAGTCCCATAAGCTGAATTTATTACAGCTTGGTGAAAACACTGCTGCAGGGCTTGGAGTAGCAATTGAACGTGAAAGAGGCATCCTTCTCTTTATTTCAGTAGCTCTTGCAGGAGCTTGCGTATCTGTCGGCGGAGGAATCTCTTTTCTAGGCTTGATTGCCCCTCACTTGGCAAGACGAATAATCGGTCCTAGACATCAGACACTCCTCCCTGTTGCCGCATTAATAGGTGCCTTATTGCTTTTGACTGCTGACACAATTGGCAAAAACTTAATGGCACCGACTGAAATACCAGTAGGTCTTGTTGTCTCCTGCCTTGGCGCACCGTATTTTATTTACCTTCTTATAAAAGATTAAATCAAAAAAGGAAAAGGCATTCATTAAACTGGTACCTGTAGGTTAGGACTCTTGAAAAAGAGAGTGTTTTATCTACAGGTATTTTTTTTATATACTTAAATTTCAAGTTATGGGGATTAGGAGAGACAATATGAGTAAGATTACGTTTTCAGCTAAAGAAATCACAGTACTTGAATCCAAATGTTCAACGTGTTAGTGAACAGGCTATTACCTATACTGACTTCTTTAAAATAGATTTATGGATGAGTATCTAGCCGGTAAATTTCCGCGCCAAATTTTTAGGAGAACGGTTTCGATATAGAGGTTATAGGACAAAAGATAATGGAACAATCAGCTTATAGGTGAAAGAAGGCCTATGAAAAGAATGGGATAATTGGACTGACAGACACAAGGAAAACGAGTTATGGTAGACCATTAACTCGGGAGCTAACAACATCTGAAATTATCGTAAGGCAGGAAGCAAGAATTAAGCTTATCAAAGGGCAGGTAGAGCTATTAAAAAAGCTAGAATTGACCGAAAGAGGGCTACTAAACACAAAAGAAAATTTAGAACCGAGTAAAGTATATCAGCTGATTGATGAAACCATTGAAAAGAATCATTTTAAAGGAATGACCAGGTATTTTTGTGATCAACTAGATGTATCCCATTCGGGATATTATAGGTACCTAAAGGCATTCACTAGCCGAGAAGCAAGAAAAAAAACGGACTTAGAAGCAAAAGAAGTTATATTAAAAACCTTTAATCGTCGTGGATATAAAAAAGATGACTCCTAATCAGTATAGGAATCATCTTCTAGTTGCTTAATCTCTTTTTTATAGTGTCATTGACAATGGGTACCAGTTTACACCGCATTGCCCTTTTTTATAACCTAAAAAAGCACCATCAAGCTTTCATCATTCGCTTAATTTTATTAATAACCCGCTGTTTTCTGGTTAAAGGCTTCGTTTTCTTTTTAGCTAAAACTTGTAGCTCGAATGACAAATTTCCATGCTTTGTATTGTAGGTTGTAACCTGAAATGCACAGTTCTTCTTTCTTGTCGAATTAAATTTACTTTTATGGTGATTAGGAATTTCACCTAAAATACGAGCAAATGCAGTGTAGTTCTCAATTCTGCTTACAAGATGCATATCCACTATTCCTTTTTCCGCTTCAAGCCACTCTAAAAGTTCTACTGGTATAACAACATGGAACATAGAAACAATCTCTGCTTCCATTATTTTAGAATTGACTGGTATTGGACTATCTGCACGGTATAACCCTTTATGAACTGCCAGAGATGTTGCACGTTCACTATCCCTGTCGCTAAGCCTGATAAACAGCTGTTCCGCTGATGCATCAACATGAGAATGATAATGATAACCTTCAAGAAGCAGCCCTTCTTGAACCTTGCGAATACGTGTTACAGCAGCTGTCAGCTTATTAGAGCGATGAAATGATAGTGATTCAGCTTTAGCCAATTCATATGCTTTTTCAGCTTTAGGATAAATAAGACCATGGAAAACCAACATATTTCCTGGATGACGTTCTGCATACCAAAAGTTAATCAAGTCCTCCAAATCACCTTGTTCTATAATCCGTAAAAGTAGCTTTTCCCTTGTGTTAAAATTAGCATAAATTTCAAGAAAATTATGCTTTTTAATTAATACTTTCAGAGATTCAAAAATGAACCTCTTGTCTTCCATCTGGAAGGATCGTACTATAGTAGTTCGAAGTTCAATGTTAAGAACACGCGTGAGATACTGATAGTATGTACGCAGTTTTTTCTCCTGTGGTAGGTTTAAACTTTCAATTGCAGCAAGTGTCTCTTCGAACTGATACATATAAACTCGGCCTGTGACTGGTTTTTTTGTTAGCTGCTCTCTTCCTACAGTAAGGTTGTTAGTCAAATAATAACATGGATAATCCTTAACAATGGATATGGAATTTGAATAGGCATAGGCCTGAATAATAAATGGCTGATCCTCACCCAATGAATAATGTTCCGGAAAACGAATATTATGCTCACGAAGCAACTTGACCCGGAACAATTTCTGTACACTAACTGTATAAAGTGCATTTGAACCATAAAAATTAAAATTGTCTTCGTTTTTAAATATAGCCTGAGGAACTCCTCTATTAACACCTACATATTTTCCGACTACTATATCGCTGTCATATTGAAGAATCCTTTTTTCCATCCGCTCTAAAGCCTCTGCTCCTAAGTAGTCATCTCCATCTACAAAAAATATATAATCACCTGTAGCAAGCTCGATGGCCTTATTGCGCGGACCACTTGGTGAACCGCTGTTTTCTTGGTGAATTATACGGATGAAGCTGTACATATCACTGTATTCCTTCAGTATCTCTGGACTCTGATCTGTTGAACCATCATTCACACAAATAATTTCTAATTTATCTTTGCTGATTGTTTGATTAATAATACTATCTAAACAAATTCTAATGGTATTTTCATCATTATATACAGGTATTGCTATAGTAAATTTCATCATTACCTCCGATATTTCATAGTACTTCTATATATTACAACTATTTTGCATAATATGTAATATTTTAATACACAAAATTACTATTACCAGAGGAATGAACCTTCTTTGTATTAATTTTACAAAGCGAGTAATTCTATAAAGGCATTTGTGTAACTATAGGTTATTCATGTTCAATAAATAGGATCTCATTTCTTATCCATAAAATTATGCTTATTTTTATCTGAAATATGATTGTCGTAAAATACTGCAAGCGTTGTGCTGATATATGGTGCAAGCCACAGAAAACCAATGCCAAGTGTTAGGATAGACAGCAATCCCCAGCCAATAAAACTTAAATATAGAAGGAAATACTTCCACTTAAAGCCGACCATTCGTTTACGGCTTTCTGTTATTGCTTCAAATACGGAATACTCCGGATGATCCTTTAGTAAATAGTATGTTTGGGAATAAGACAATGATTTGATAATACCAGGTATGAATAATAGCAAAAACCAAAGAAATAAGAATATGCTCTGCATAATGGATGTACCAATTATTTTCAAGCCTAACCCAAGGTCTTTATATGGAAGGAATATATCTGCTACTTTAGGCAGTTTTCCTCGCACTAAGTCCAAAAAGTACCAAAGTACGGCAATTGATAACGGAACGAGCAGCACCGAGATGAGAGTGCTCACAATAGTTGCTCCTAATGGCGTTGTATCCTGCAGCACCCAAGCCTCAAACCCGCCGCTTAATGGCACCTCAAAAACTAAAGGAACAAAAGCGCTAATAACAAAAACAATAAAAGTTACCAGTACTGCTGGTCCCCAATTCCCTCTTAGAGCATGTAAAGCTTCTTTTTTAATAGTTCCTATTTTCATGTATTTATCTCCTCCTAAAAGACAAAGTGCAGCAATATTTTACATTATTGTATATAAATTTCCCGGGAAATTTACACCCTTCGTCAATTTATGACAAAGGCAAACTACAATCATTTAGGTGTACCCCCATACATTGTATTCAAAAGAAACCAAGCTAGAACAAATTATCAGCTACATAATTATCAAAAAACTTTGACATACTGTTAAAAATGAGTTAAAGTACCATAGGGACGAACAATTTTAATTAAACATACTAAAATATTCGTATTTAGGAGTGTAAACTATGGATAACGTATTTGATTACGAAGATATACAGTTAATTCCCGCAAAATGTATCGTGGATAGCCGTTCAGAATGTGATACATCTGTAACATTGGGTGGACATACTTTTAGATTGCCAGTTGTTCCTGCAAATATGCAGACAATAATAGATGAAAAGGTTGCTGAATATTTAGCGGAAAATGGATATTTCTATATTATGCACCGCTTCCAGCCTGAAACTAGAAAGGCATTTATCCAGGATATGCAACAAAAAGGATATATTGCATCAATTAGTGTAGGAGTTAAAGAAGAGGAATATGAGTTTGTTGAAGAACTTGCTTCCGAGAACCTAGTTCCTGAATTTATAACAATAGATATTGCT
The DNA here is from genome assembly GCF_023714395.1 of Niallia sp. MER 6. Lineage (NCBI taxonomy): Bacteria > Bacillati > Bacillota > Bacilli > Caryophanales > Bacillaceae > Niallia > Niallia sp. MER 6. Next base: position 13,208 of record NZ_JAMAUK010000026.1, read on the forward strand.
CATGGTCATTCTAATGCTGTAATCAGAATGATTAAGCATATTAAACAGCATTTGCCTGCAAGCTTTGTTATTGCTGGTAATGTTGGTACACCAGAAGCTGTCAGAGAGCTGGAGAATGCAGGAGCTGATGCAACTAAGGTTGGTATCGGACCTGGTAAAGTATGTATTACAAAAATTAAAACAGGCTTTGGAACTGGCGGCTGGCAACTAGCAGCACTTCGCTGGTGTGCAAAGGCTGCGAGCAAACCAATTATCGCTGACGGCGGTATCCGCACACATGGGGATATTGCGAAATCCGTTCGATTTGGTGCTTCCATGGTCATGATTGGTTCCCTTTTTGCTGGTCATGAGGAATCTCCTGGAGAAACGTTTGAAAAAGACGGAAAGCTTTTCAAAGAGTATTTTGGATCTGCTTCTGAATTCCAAAAAGGCGAAAAGAAAAACGTTGAAGGCAAAAAAATGTATGTAGAGCATAAAGGTTCCCTGCAGGATACATTAATTGAAATGGAGCAAGACTTGCAGTCTTCTATTTCTTATGCTGGCGGAAAGAAACTGGATGCCATCCGCAATGTTGATTATGTTATTGTAAAAAACTCCATCTTTAACGGAGACAAAGTTTATTAATTAAGAGAGCAAGCTGTCGTTAAGACGCTTGCTCTTTTAATTTACAAAAGTTTCACATGAAACATTCCTCGCCGCTTTTTGACAGGCATTAGCATCCTTCTCCCCCTTGCACATCACAACACTGCCAATTATTACAATCACCTAAAATTTAGTATGCAACGCCAAGGAAATCTTATAAGATGAAGAAAGGAAAAGCTACTTATCAGTATTGCTTTCACAAGTTTATCAAGGAGTTACATTATGGAAAGACAAAATACAATTCCTTTATTAAGTTTTACTTTTACTCTGCTTATTACTGTTATCTATTATATCTGGTTGTATTTATTTCAGGAAAATCAATCTGTACTGACATGGGGAGCAAACATTCTCTGTGTGTTAGGCAGCTGTGCCGCATCCTTATGGCTTTTACATGCTGCCAAAAGAAGCGAACAGCCTGTAAAAACGTTTTGGTATTTGCTGTTCATCGGAAATATGAGCTATATGCTTTCAGAGGTTTCTTGGTTTTTCCAAGAAAACATTCTTAAGCAGGAAATTCCATTTCCAAGCTTTTTGGATGTTCTTTATTTTATACAGGTTCTTGCCTTCTTTGGCGCATTTTTATATCATCTATCACTAGTCAAAAGAAAATTGCAGGTTGCCCGGTTTTTATTTGATGTTGCTATTTTAATGACTGTTGCATTTACTTTCAGCTGGCATTTTATCATTAGCCCTATTATTAATTCAGCACAAATGTCACATTTTGCTTTAGCAATAACACTAGCATACCCGATCGGTGATTTAGCTGTTTTAGCTGGAGTCATTCTCGTACTGTTCGGTCCAAAGTCGTTTCTTTCCGGTCAGAGCATTTTTTTTATTTTGACAGGATTAATAATTTATATTTTGGCAGACAGCTGGTATTTCTATTTACAATATCATGATAGCTATCAATCTGGGGATTTTGTTGATCCATTATTCTTGTTAGGTACACTGCTTGTCGGATTTACTGGCAATTTATATAGAAATGCTCCGCAGAAAAAGATAGAAGTACGAAAAAGTAATTTCATGCAGCGGGATGTTCTTCGCACAGCCATGCCATATGTTAATGTCATCATCTTGTTTATTTTTATGATTACAAATTCAGAAGGCATGGACGCATTAACAATTGGGACAAGCGTTTCCATTCTGCTTGTTCTATTAAGACAAATCCTGATTATCACGGAAAACAGACGGCTTGTTAACAGCCTTTATGAACAAACAGAAAAGGCTGAATTAAATAAACAGCATTATCAATCTCTTTTTGATTACCATCCAGATGCTGCCTTTTCTATGGACTTAGATGGAAACTTTGTGAGCGTGAATAATGCTGGGACAAGAATGCTTGGAATGGCAAATGAAAATATTAAAGGCTTGGCTAGCACAACATTCTTAATGTCGAAGGAAGACGAAATTCTAAAACATTATGAAAAGGTGCGAAAAGGCATTCCTCAAGTTTATGAAGTTGCCATCAATAGCCAATATGGTCATGGTTATTACAGCATCACTAATATTCCCATTGTCGTAAAAAATAAGATTGTCGGTATCTTTGGCATCGGCAGAGATATTACTGCATTCAAAAAAAACGAGGCAAAAATTCAGTTTCTTGCTTTTCATGATCCATTGACAGGCTTGGCAAATAGAGCAAGATTTGAGTCCTATCTCCTTGAGGCAATCGAAAAAGCACAGGAAAGGAAGGAACAGCTTGCAGTCATATTTGTCGACTTAGATAAGTTCAAGAGCATCAATGATACTTTAGGGCATGATATTGGCGATAAACTCTTACTCTCTGTAGCAAGCAGAATTAAGAACAGTCTTCCCCTGGCAGATCTGGCAGCTAGACAAGGCGGCGATGAATTTACTATTGTCCTAAAAGAAACAACTAAAGAGAGTGCAGAGCAATACGTTAAGGAGCTGCTAAAATCATTAAAGCTCCCTCATGATATCAACGGCCACCAGCTCATAAGTACACCAAGCATTGGGGTCGCCCTCTACCCTGATCATGGCACGACTTCTGTTGAATTAATGAAAAAAGCAGACACAGCAATGTATCAAGTAAAAGAGAACGGCAAAGGCTGTTATTTATTTTATTCTGATGCAGCAAAAGCTTATACGAGAAAACTGTTATTAGAAAAGGATATGCCTTATGCTTTAGAGAACAAGGAGTTTTTCCTTCATTATCAACCATTAATGGATTTATCTGCAGGAAAAATTACTGGCACAGAGGCGCTCATCCGCTGGAAGCACCCACAGCTTGGTCTGTTGCTGCCAGGTGAATTTATCCCAATCGCTGAAGAGTCAGGCTTTATCCACAAACTCGGTGCATGGGTGTTAATGGAGGCTTGCAAACAAGCAAAAAAATGGCATGATAAAGGCTACTATTTAAAAATGGGAGTTAACCTTTCTCCGAAACAATTTTATCAGGAAAATCTTTTGACCGATGTAGAACAAGCATTAGCTATCTCTAAATTAGATTCCTCCTTTTTAGATTTAGAGATCACAGAACAAACTGCTATTAATAATTTACAAGCAGTTCTACCTAAACTACATGCATTAAAAGCATTAGGTGTAACTATCTCTATTGATGATTTTGGGACAGGCTATTCCTCCCTTTCCTATCTAGCTGAGTTTCCAATTAATACAGTGAAAATTGCAAAAGAGTTCATAAATAAGCTCGAGGAAAATAAATCTAAGGAAACCATTATCTCTTCCATTGTTGATCTTGCACAAAACTTAAACTTAGATGTACTTGCAGAAGGTGTAGAAGAAGTAAATCAAGCATTGCTTCTGAAATCAATTAATTGCCATGCAATGCAAGGCTATCTTTTCGGAAGACCTTGTGGAAGCAGTGAAATGGAAGATTTGCTAAACAGGCAGCCTGATTTATCTATAAGTGACTGATTCACCAGAGGACTGGGAATTAAGTATGTAAAGCGAATGGCTGGAGCGCAATGAAACGAACTAATTTTAAAGCCATATTCTATTTAGTCACAAGCTTCATTTTTTAAATTTAGCTGTAATTTTATTATTCGTATTTCGATAGGCTATATTTTATTTTGTCTCAAGCCTTTTTTGTTATAGTTCTATTTGTTTTATACTTAAAAGCAAAGTAACTAATTACTTGGAGGACGATGAAGATGAGGGTTGGAGTAATTGGATTAGGTGATATTGCTAAGAAGGCTTATCTGCCTGTTCTGACAGAACGAGAAAATATAGAATTAGTACTCTGCACTAGGAATGAAGCTGTACTCCAAAAGCTTGCTGAAAAATATCGAATTCAGGATAGAGTGCAAACAGTTGAGGAGCTGCTATTAAAAAACATAGAAGCTGCTTTTATCTCCACAATAACAGAGGCTCATTTCCAAACAGCCGAACTATTGCTTCAGCACGGAATCCATGTGTATATAGACAAACCAGTGTCTTTACATCTGCATGAAACAGAGAGAATAGTCGAGCTTGCACATAAATATGGACTAATTGCCATGGTCGGCTTTAATCGCCGATTTATTCCTATGGTGGCAAGCTTAAAGGAAAAAGGCAAAGCTAATTTAATATTAATGCAAAAAAACCGCTTTGCATTGCCCGATATCCCAAGAAAAGTGGTGGTAGAAGACTTCATCCATGTTGTTGATACCTTGCGCTTTTTAATGGATGAAGAAGTCATTGCAGTTAATGTCGAGAGCTCTAAGACTGATGAAACCCTCAACCAGCTCATCGTTCAGCTTATCGGCAAAAACTGCATTGCCATCGGAATCATGAATCGAAATGGTGGAGTAACAGAGGAAATAATCGAGTATCATACTGGTCTTCACAAATATGTTGTTAGCAGTCTTGTTGAAACCGTTCATTATCATCATAAACAAATGAATGTGACGAAATTTGGCGATTGGGAGCCTACATTATTTAAACGGGGTTTTTACCAAATTACCGATCATTTTCTTGACTGTGTAGCAAATGAACAGATACCTGATCCGTCGATAGAGGATTCTCTTATAACACATCTTATTTGCGAGCAAATTGTTCAACGCATTAATAATTAAAAGCAGACAGCTGCCAGCTGTCTGCTTTTAATTATTTTGTTTTTATTTTACTTGTTTGCGGCGGCTCTTCCATCCAGCCATATTTAATCATAAGCTTTGCACCTTCATGGGCATATTCAAATACATCCTTCATGACAATTGAAAACTTGACAGGCAGGTCATTTCTTAAGCTAAAGGCAGTTCCAAGTGAATTCCCACCTAAGGAAAAACTGCAAAATAAGCTGATACAATACATCATAATTTTATCTGAAAAAGGCGCTACCGTAGATGTTGTCACATTCCCTCCTGAAAGCCCAGGAAGCTGGGTGTCATTCTTTAAGATAATATCTCCCAGGCTTGTGGCAATTTCCTTGGCAAGCTCCCCTCCTTTAGCAAAGTACTGACTAGTCTCTTTTTCCTTCGCGCACTGGGAAAAACCGTTGATTACCTGCATTCCAATCAAGTTTGTTTCAACTGCATGGTACATATGGGAAATTTCCACTGTATTTAACGATCTTTTTTCATTAAACAAATTGCTTCCACTTAAATAACTCTTTTCATTTACAAATTCGACCCCTTCTTCGACAGCTACATATGGGGCGCGCGGAAGCAGACCTTTTTCAAGCAAGTAAGATGTGCACCGGTCATAGTACTTTTGTGTTATTATCGTCATCTCTCTAAACAGCTGCATGATGTCACTCCGATAAGCCATCGTCAGATTGAGTGTATGCATGCCCATGCTGATTTCTTTTATGAGTCTGATAAACATAATGTCGAACCCATTATCGAACAGCTTTGGGGCTTCAGGGTTCACATCTTCACTGTTAAACCCTACCGGTACAGGCAGCTTTTCTTTTTCGTAAATTTTTCTTATTTTTTCACAATACGGTTTTGTTTCCTTATATAAATCAGTCATTATATCTTTTGCCTTTGGATCCTCTGCTTTATTAATGAGATATTCCAGCATACTGATAATCATTGTTTTTTGTTGATATGTCATCCAAAGTACGCCAATTTCTGATGACGTAATCGAAGGGTTATTTTGCATTTCCATTCCTCCATTATTTAGTTTCCGCCTGCTGTACTCATTCTTAATTACTATCATTGTTTGCTGTTGAGCTAAAAAAATACATAAACTAGTTAATTTGGCTATTGAATCATTTTGATACTTTTTTATAAAATAGTCATAATAAAGCGTTTTCATCATTAAAATTGTGTATATGGTTTTAAACAGCATTTCCGAGTAAGTCCAAGACTTGAGAGGAAGGATGATTTATCCTATGAAAATGGAAGCGTTTCCACCTGTTGAAGGCAATTATAATCTTGAAAACTATGATGTGATGTATGAACAATTTCAATGGCAACAAGCAGAAGAGCATTTTTCATGGCATACAACAGGAAAAGTCAACTTGGCTTATGAAGCGGTCGACCGACACGCAGAAGGTTCAAAGAAGGATAAACCAGCCCTTTGCTACCTCAGCAGCACACGAAATGAGACATACACATTTGGCGACTTAAAGCAGCTGACCAATAAGGCTGGCAATGTTTTAAGAGATAAAGCAAATGTAAAAAAGGGTGACCGTGTTTTCATCTTTATGCCCCGCTCACCAGAGCTTTATTTCGCCTTATTAGGAGCAATTAAAATCGGTGCAATTGTCGGCCCTTTATTTGAGGCATTCATGGAAGATGCAGTTAAAGACCGCCTTTATGACAGCTCTGCGAAAGTCCTCATCACAACCCCAGAGTTAATTGAAAGGGTGCCTGTCAAAGACCTTCCTGCCTTAGAAACGATTTTTCTCGTTGGAGAAAATTTGGAGGAGCAGAATAATTATCTTGATTACCAAAAGTATTTCCAGGAAGCATCAGATCAACTTGATATTGAGTGGGTGGACCGCGAGGATGGCTTAATACTTCACTACACTTCTGGTTCGACAGGTAAACCTAAAGGTATATTGCATGTCCATAATGCAATGATTCAGCACTATCAGACAGCAAAATGGGTGTTAGATTTACAGGAGGATGATATCTACTGGTGCACAGCTGACCCGGGCTGGGTAACAGGTACATCATATGGTATTTTTGGTCCTTGGCTAACTGGGACAACAAATATTGTGGTTGGCGGCCGCTTCAGTCCTGAGGGCTGGTATAAAACCATTGAAACTTTTGGTGTAACAGTTTGGTACAGTGCACCTACTTCCTTTCGCATGCTGATGGCTGCAGGTGAACCTAGCCATGATCTTTCCTCCTTAAGGCATGTCTTAAGCGTGGGAGAACCATTAAATCCAGAAGTAATCCGCTGGGGGGCAACAGCCTTCAAGCAAAGAATTCATGATACTTGGTGGATGACGGAAACTGGAGCACAGCTTATATGTAATTACCCATGCCTAGAAATAAAGCTAGGGTCAATGGGGAAGCCGCTTCCTGGCATAGAAGCAGCTATTCTTGATGATGAAGGCAACATCCTCCCTCCAAATCAGATGGGCAACTTGGCAATAAAAAAGGGATGGCCTTCCCTTATGCACACAGTTTGGAACAACCAGGAAAAGTACGACAGCTATTTCCCTGTCTCCGATTGGTATATCTCAGGCGACAGTGCTTACGTAGATGAAGATGGCTACTACTGGTTCCAAGGTCGTGTGGATGATGTCATCATGACTGCTGGAGAAAGGGTCGGGCCATTTGAAGTTGAAAGCAAGCTGATTGAATATCCTGCTGTCGCTGAAGCGGGTGTTATCGGTAAGCCTGACCCTATTAGAGGAGAAATCATTAAAGCCTTTGTTGCCCTTGCCGATGGATATACAGAGTCAGATCAGCTAAAAGAGGAAATACGGCAGTTTGTAAAAACCGGTTTAGCAGCACATGCAGCACCAAGAGAGATTGAATTTTGCCAAAAGATTCCTAAAACAAGAAGCGGCAAAATAATGCGCCGCGTCTTGAAAGCTTGGGAGCTTGGTTTGCCTACTGGTGATTTATCAACATTGGATGATTAATAAAAAGCACCCCAATTGTCTGCAATTGGGGTGCGATTTTTGATTCTTAGGCTTCTTTTAATGTGCGCTTCAAGAATTCCTTTGTGCGCTCTTGAGTTGGGTTCAGGAAGATTTGCTCAGGAGTTCCCTGCTCTGCAATAACCCCTTTGTCCATAAATACGATACGGTCAGATACCTCTCTTGCAAACTCCATCTCATGTGTTACGATCAGCATTGTAAGTCCTGACTCAGCAAGCTCCTTCATTACTTTCAATACTTCTCCAACCATTTCTGGGTCAAGCGCTGAAGTAGGTTCATCAAAAAGCAGAACATCTGGCTCCATTGACAACGCTCTAGCAATAGCAACACGCTGTTTCTGTCCGCCTGACAGCTGTTTTGGTTTGGCATTTATATAGCGATCCATACCAACGACCTTCAAATACTTCATCGCTATCTTCTCTGCTTCCGCCTTTGAACGCTTCAACACCTTGATTTGACCTACCACACAATTGCTTAAAACATTATGGTTATTAAAGAGATTGAATTGCTGGAACACCATTCCTAATCTTCTTCGATAAGCAAATATATCATGTTTATCATCAAGGATATTCTCTCCATTAAAGATGATTTGACCACCGCTTGGCTTTTCTAAAATGTTGATACAGCGAAGAAGGGTCGATTTTCCGGAACCTGAAGAGCCAATAATGCTGACAACTTCTCCTTTGTTTACTGAGAAGTCAATGTCCTTTAACACTTCATGGCTGCCAAAGGCTTTGCTTAAATGCTGAATATCTATGACTTTTTCCATTGTCTCTCCTCCTTCTTTATTGCTTCATTCCTGGCTGTGCATCCAATTCCTCGCCAAGCATTTTGTAGTTATCTGGTCCTTCTAATTTTCTTTCGAAGTAAAGCAATATTCTCGTAACAATAAATGTCATCACAAAGTAGATGATACATGCTACAAAGAATGATTCAAAATATCTAAAGTTATTGCCTGCAACAGATTTTGTCATGAAAAACAGTTCGGAAACGGAAATAACGTTTAGTACAGACGTATCTTTAATATTAATGACGAACTGGTTACCTGTTGCCGGCAGGATGTTGCGGACTACTTGCGGCAAGACAACATTCATCATTGTTTGGAAATGATTCATGCCGACTGCTTGAGCTGCCTCAAACTGTCCCTTCTCAACAGACACGATTCCACCGCGGACGATTTCTGCCATATATGCTCCCGTATTAATGGATACAACAATTACCGCTGCAAACATTACATTCATATCGATGTTGAAAGCTAATGCAGAACCATAGTAAATGACCATTGCTTGTACAATCATAGGCGTTCCGCGGAAAATCTCAATATATATAGAAAGTATGATATTAATAACTTTTAGAATAAATTTTTTAAAGCCGCGCTCCGGCACAGGTATTGTGCGGACAATTCCAGCGACTAAACCGATAACTGCCCCAATAATTGTACCTATTAATGCGATGTAAAGCGTCATGCCTGCACCGCGAAGAAACATTGGCCAGTTTTCGGAAATAATTTTTACTATCCATTCAAAACTCATCGTTTTCCTCCATTATTCATCATAAAACCGACTGCACAAAAAGACAGCCGGTCTTATGTTATCATTATTTTGCTGCAGGTTGGTTTACAATTGCATCATCCATGATTTTCGTACGGTCTTCTTCTGAGATGCCTTTTAATATTTCATTGATTTTATCTTTAAGATCACTGTCTTTTTTAAGCCCTACAGCAATGGCTGTATCATCTTCTGATGTTTCAAAGCCATCTTTAAATTCAACCATTGCAAAGTTATCATTTGCATTGGAAGCACTAACTGCCTCTGGACGCTCTGATACATATCCATCAATTACACCTGACTCAAGAGCAACACGCATTGACGGGAAGTTATCCATTGCCGTCTGTTTAGAAACACCTTTAATTTGGTCAATAACAGAGTAATGGAAAGTATTCAGCTGTGCTGTCACTTTGGCGCCTTTAAAGTCTTGGATAGATGTTGCGCCATCATATTTACCACCTTTTTTAACAACCATCACCAAGTTGGACTTGTAATAGTTATCTGTAAAGTCAATTGTTTGTTTACGCTCTTCGGTAGGAGACATACCTGCAATAATTGCATCAATTTTACCTGAAGTAAGTGCTGGAACAAGTCCATCCCACTCCGTTTTGACAATTACTAGTTTTTTGCCTAAACCATCAGCGATTTTTTTCGCAACTTCTACATCATAGCCGCCCGCATATTCTGAAGTGCCGTCTATTTTGACTGCTCCGTTGGAATCATCGTTTTGTGTCCAGTTGAATGGTGCATAGCCTGCTTCTAGTCCTACTTTAAATGTATCTGCATCATCCCCGGATCCGGACCCATTGCTTGTCCCGCACCCAGCTAAGAGAATAATAGCTGAAAGCAACAATAAAAATAAAAATGGTGCTTTTTTCTTCATTTGTTTTCCCTCCACATGGTCTGTTAGGCGCCTAAACAAAAAGCGACCTGAGATACACTCAGGTCGCAATATTATAGTTGCCCTAAAGTCCTCTCTTTGTTTCCAATTGAGATAGCACAACTCAATAAACTGGGAGTTTATTGAGACAGTCCTGCAGCTATTAACTGCAGACCCAGCAAGCAATACCTGAGATCTATTGCTCACTTCGGCGATATTTCCTTCTCTTTAGCATCATTGCATTCTCAAGCTCCGCTTAAAGACTGTTAAATATCGCGCCTCTACCTCACTGAAAAAAAGTGAGGTCTAATTCATTCAGTTATATCTTTTAGGCTACATGATGCTGCTAAATCTGTCAACCTCGTTTTCCCGTGAATATATTGGAAATTCTGTGACAGAACGCGTTTTCTGCCTTTTTTACTATATCCATTTCTGTTTGATTTATACATCTAAAGACCTACTTTATACACCAGAGCCAATCGAAGAAACAACCGAAAAGACAATTGCCCTTATAGCTGCAATCTTTCGCTTCTGCTGTTGTCTGGCCAACTACATAAATCTTATTATTTAGATAGCCGCTAAGCACAAGTTCTACATCCCCTGATTCCCAGTCAAAATCCTCTCGATCAAATTTGAACTGGCCTTTTTCTGCCTGCAATATTAGGCCTTTGCTGTCTAATTTAGGAGCAATTCCATTCAGTCTAATCGATGATACATCAAACTTTAAGGATTGATATTTTTTCGGCAAAGTTGCCTTCACCGTAAAGGTACCTTTATTCCCTTTAATCACTTTTGGCAACACTTCAAGTGATATAGGGACATAAACTTTAATTGTCTCTTCCTTTACAGTTGTCAGCCCAGCACCGTTTGTCAAACTTACACTTATCTTATATTCGCCAGGCTCGTTAAGTTGAACGGCATCACCTTTTTTATACGTTTTCCCATTAATAACAGCAATTTCAGTCGTTATTCCTGATAGATCATCACTGGCATCATAATCCAGTACAAATTTTGTGCCAAGTTCATAAAGAGATTGTTTATGGATTGTAAGGTCTGGTGCTGACTTGTCTATCTTGACTTCTGCTGTTTGCACTTCTTCATTATTGCCAGCAGCATCGACAGAGTAATAGGAGATTTCATTTGTTCCTTCTTTCTCCACTGTAAAGTCTGTTCCCTCCGCATACTCTGAGCCGTTGATAGAGTAGTATGTTTTTACAACTCCACTCATTTCATCTTTTGCAGTTAATGTGACTGCTACCTCTTTATTTGCCCAACCATCTTTAATATTGGCTTCAGTGGCTGGAGTTGACTTGTCTATCTTTACTTGTGCTGTTTTTACTTCCTCTTTATTGCCTGCAGTGTCGACAGAATAATAGGAGATTTCATTTGTTCCTTCTTTCTCCACTGTAAAGGCTGTTCCCTCCGCATACTCTGAGCCGTTGATAGAGTAGTATGTTTTTACAACTCCACTCATCTCATCTTTTGCAGTTAATGTGACTGCCACCTCTTTATTTGCCCAACCATCTTTAATATTGGCTGCAGTAGCTGGTGCTGACTTGTCTATCTTTACTTGTGCTGTTTTTACTTCCTCTTTATTGCCTGCAGTGTCGACAGAATAATAGGAGATTTCATTTGTTCCTTCTTTCTCCACTGTAAAGTCTGTTCCCTCCGCATACTCTGAGCCGTTGATAGAGTAGTATGTTTTTACAACTCCACTCATCTCATCTTTTGCAGTTAATGTGACTGCCACCTCTTTATTTGCCCAACCGTCTTTTATATTGGCTGCAGTAGCTGGTGCTGACTTATCTATTTTTACTTGTGCTGTTTTTACTTCTTCTTTATTGCCTGCAGCGTCGACAGAATAATAGGAGATTTCATTTGTTCCTTCTTTCTCTACCGAAAAGCTTGTTCCCTCAACATAATCAGAGCCATTGATTGAATAGTATGTTTTATCAACACCGCTCAATGAGTCTGAGCTTGTCAGCTGCACATCGACTATTTGTGCATATGCAGGCATTTCACTAATTGTAGTTACAGGTGACGTCTTATCCAGTTTAATATAGACAGTTTTCACTTCTTCCATATTTCCTGCTTTATCCAATGAATTAAAGCTAAGCTTATTAACGCCTTCTTGGTCGATATAGACTGATGTACCTGCCTGAATAATGCCCTCATTTAAGGAGTAATAAGTATTCGCTACTCCGGTTTCATCATCTTCAGCTTCTAAAAGGACAGAAAAATTTTCATTAATCCAATGAGCAGGTGCATTGCTCTTTGTCTCAGGTGCCTGTGTATCTACAATAAGCTTTGCGATAACCGTCTCTGAAGGTTTAGACTCTCCAAAGGAATTGCTATATGAAGTGACATAATATTCATGATTAGCAAGAGTCAGGTTTTTCAGTTCGTACGATAAATTATTCAAGTTCTCAACAAGCAAAACTGGCTTGCCATTTATAATTTCGTAAATATTATAGCCATTAGCATATGTGACAAAGTCCCAAGTAATTCTCGCACTTGTCTCACTCAGCAATGTTAGTGATGCCTTTGGTGCTTCCATTACTGGATAGACAATTGTCTGAACGAACGATTCAGACGGTAAAGACTCACCGAAACGATTGCTGTATGCTGTCACTTCAAAAGTGTGCGTATCTTCTGAGAGATTATAAACTTTATACGTAAGCGCCGTTCCGCTGTATAAAAGCTTTCTTTCCCCCTCTATCACTTCATATACTTTATAGCTATTAGCCCAATCCGCTGCTTTCCATGAGAGAGTGATATTGTTTGCATTAAAGACACTGCCGCTGACCACTGGTACTTGCACAGTCGGCCATGTTAAATTGAACGTAAGCGTACTCTCCTCTGGTGAATCTCCAAAACGGTCGCTGTACGATTGCACAATAAATGTATAGTCATCTTCAGCCATATCTTTATATGTTACTGATGTTCCTGTTACTGTGCTTTGCAACACTTTCTCACCATCAATAACTTGGTAGATTTTATAATTTTTTGCATAGGCAGATGCATTCCATTTCAGAACAATGTCATTGCCGTTTGCGATTGTTTTCGTTAAATTTTCTGGAGCCTGCATAATCGGCCACACTACATTAAATGTAAGTGTGCTTCCTTCTGGTGATTCCCCGAAGCGGTCACTGTATGAATATACAACATACTCATAATCGCCCTCTGGCATGTCTGTGAAGGACGCAGATGTACCTGTTGTCTTTTTGACTAAGGTTTTCTCCCCTTCAGCTATTTGGTAAATCCGGTATTCTTTTGCATAAGTAACACTATTCCATCTTAAAGTAATATCATTTCCATTGCTGATCGTTTTTGTTAGATTCCCTGGTGCCTGCATAACCGGCCAAGTTAGGTTAAATTCCGCTGTACTTCCTTCTGCTGACTCTCCAAAACGATCGCTGAAGGAATGAATAATATATAGATACTCCCCTTCAGGCATATTGGAAAATACAGCACTTGTGCCTGTTACTGTGCGTACAAGCTCTTTCTCGCCATCTTTGTATTGATAAATATTATAGCCCTTTGCATAAGTAACAGCATTCCACTTCAATGTAATATCATTTCCGTTAGTAACAGTTTTCGTCACGTTTTGGGGCTGTGCCATTTCTGGATAGTTGAGTGTATCCTTTGCTTCTCCGCCAACAGGTGACTCTCCAAACAGGTTGGAGTAGGCTTTTATAACATAATGGAAATCCCCTTCTGATACATTAGTGAGGGTTACACTTGTGCCTGTTACTGTGCGTTCTAACGTCTCTTCTCCGTCCAATAATTTATAAATCTTATATCCATTTGCATATTGAACCGATTTCCATTTCAGAGTAAGATCATTTCCATTTGCAATAGTATAAGTGACATCCTCAGGAGCTGCGAGTACCTGTCCGCTAAGCGTCACCTCAAGTACTTTTCCTTCTTCTGATTCACCAAAACGAGATGAATAGGAATAAACTTCATACTTATATGTTCCTGGCTGAATATTAGAATAGGTTACACTTGTTCCGTTCACATTGCTCTTCAATACTTTCTCGCCATTTATGAGCTGATAGACTCGATAGCTAGAGGCATATTCTGCTTGATTCCAGCTGAGTGTGAAGGCAGAAGGATTTAATATTGTCTGCGCTAATTCTGATGGTGGCGCAAGCTTCGGATAAATAACCGGAATGCTGAGCACTGCTGCTTTTTCTGACTCACCAAAGCGGCTGTTGTAAGCATATACCTCAAACGAATTGTCTCCTTCAGGCAAATTCGTAATTGTTGCTGTTGTGTTGGAAACCGTTGCTTTTAATGTTCTCTTCCCATCAATGACCTGATAGACTTTATAGCTGGCTGCATTTTCAACCTGCTTCCAAGTCAGCACAGCGTCATTCCCATTTTTCAGTTCATAAGAAAGCTCCTCAGGTGCGGCAAGCTTCACTTCATCTAGCTGTATCGACACTAATGTTCCGTTTTCTGATTCACCAAATCTTGTACTGTTTGTATGGACCTCAAACTGATAGCTTCCCGCTGCTAGATTCGTATAGGTAACAGTTGTTCCTGTCACAGTGCTTTTTACTATTTTTTCTCCGTCTATGATTTGATAAATTTTATAATTAGTTGCATTCTCTGCTGCAGACCAATTTAAAACAATATCGTTCCCATTTTGGACTTTATAAGTTAGTCCTTCCGGAGGATTCACCGCTACTGTTTCTATGCTGAATGATAGTTTTGAGGCTGTTTCAGACTCACCAAATCTATCACTGTATGAATATATTTCGTATTCGTGACTGCCACCGGCAAGCTTTGATAATGTTGCTGTTGTGCCCTTTACCGTTGTCTTTAATATTTTTTCACCATCTACTATTTCATAGATTTTATAAGCATTAGCATATGGAACTGTATTCCAGCTAAAGACAACATCATTTGTATTTTGTATTTTATAGGCAGCATTTTCGGGACCTGTCATAACGATAGAACTCACTTCTACCTCTGCTTGACTGCCCTCAATCGATTCCCCAAATCGGTCACTGAATGCAAAAACTTTATAAATATAATTTCCCGCTGGCAAATTTGTAAAAGAAGCACTTGTACCAGCAACAGTCTTCAGCAGTTCAAGCTGACCGTCCTTTACTTCATAAATTTTATAACTTGTTGCATAATCTGATGCTTGCCATTTTAGGTTAACATCTGTTCCATTTGTGATAGTAAATGTCAGATTTTCTGGTTCCTTTAACACAGGATGAACCAACTCAACACTCACCGGCTCACTTTCTGGAGATTCTCCATAAAGGGAATTATAAGCTGACACAGAGTAAGAGTATGCTCCTTCTTCTGCCTTTTCAATTGTATATGACCTTGCTGTCGTTGATGTCAGCAAAGATTTCTGTCCAGATTTTGTTATATAAATATTATACTTTTCTGCATAAGTTGCTGCTTGCCAAGAAAGCACAATATCATTCCCATTTTTCACTGTTGACACAATGTTTGTCGGAGTCTGCATATCTGGATATATTATTTCTGTACTCACTGGTGCAGAAGGCCCTGACTCGCCATCATTCGTTACTGTGGCAACAACGTACCTGTATGCTCCCTCAGGAAGATCGTTTACGCTGTAATTTACTGCTGAAGTCGTGCCAAGCAATGTTAACTGACCGTCCTTAATTTCATAAACTTTATATCCAGTTGCACCGTATACTGCACTCCATGTCAATTTCCCATCATCTGGTGAAGATGATTGATAAGCAAGATTGCTCGGAGGCAAGATGGTTTCATTTGCGGCTGCCTTTATTGCTCCAACTGGAAAAGCCAACTGGTATACAAGGAGCGTTAACAATAAAAAAGACTTTAAAAATATAGATTTTCCCCTCATCCGATATTCCTACCCTTCTTGTAAAAAAGGACAATAAAAAAAGACCCGCAGAAGGTCCATAGAAAAATGCCAACTATGACTTCTTGTGGTAACCGGCTGCCATCATATCACTTTTGAACAAATGATATGTATTAGGCCCATAGCTTTGCGTCTCACAGTTTCCCATGATTTGCCCTTTTCACTTTTAATTTTTTATTACTAAAATGTTAAAAAAGTTTGTTAACCAGTACTTTTTTACCACCTCTTCACCTAAATAGTATAATAGGACTATTAAATAATACAAGAAAATTTTTCAGCAGATTAAAAGAAATAAAAAGCCTGGAACTATAAAGTCCCAAGCCAGCGGTTATTGCATAATAAATTCTTCCATATATTTCTTCAGTTTATTAGATGTAGCCGTCAAATTCTCGATTTCTGACATAAATTCTGTAACAAGAGCTGCTTCCTCATGAGAGGATTTCGCTATATCAGTAAAGTCATCCTGCATTTGCTCAATTGATTCTTTGATCTTGTTTAATGTCTCTTCAATGTTGACAGTTGCATTTTTTGAATCGATAGCAAGACGTCTCACTTCTGTTGCTACAACACCAAACCCTGCACCAGCGCTGCCTACTCTTGCAGCCTCAATTGCTGCATTAAGTCCAAGTAGATTTGTCTGTTCACTGATTCCTTTAATCATTCCAGTAACACCAGTAATTTGTGTGGACTGCTCTACTGTTTCCTTTGTATTCTCGGAGATTTGTTCAGCTGTTGCTGATAATTCTTCTGAATGAGCAGCAATCTGCTGAACTTTCCCTAATAAGGAATCAGCAATAGTATCCATGTCCGTGACTATTTGCTTAAACATTTCTTGCTTCTTCGTGCTGATTGCGGCATTTACCGCTGCGACAACTGTACCATTATCATCTTTAATTGGAAAAGAAATGCTGTCAAAAGGAATACCAAACTCAGCTTCTGGTACTTTCACTATTGTAGTACCTGACTTGTTCACCATTGCATAATTTAAATATGACGGTGGCAAGGAATCCCCTGGTTTGTGATGAAAGTTTAAATCAGAACTCGGAGAGTAGTATAAGTATTTTTCATGATCAAAAACAGTAATCATTACTTCTTCTTTCATAATAATTTTCCAGTATGGTATAGAAGCTATAAATGCCTGTACGTTATCCAATTATATAAAACCCCTTTATTTAAACAAATTCTATGTATTATATCGGTAAATTTACCCAATAATAAAGCAGATTTGTTTATTTATAAAAAGTTTTTATGCATAATTAACTATGAAAGGGGATTTTTACATATGACAAATTACACAGATAAAGCAGTAATAATTACAGGCGGAGGCAGCGGCATCGGCCGTGAAACAGCACTTCTACTTGCTGCAAAAGGAGCTCGTATCGCCGTAGTCGACATCTCAGAGCAAGGCGGTAACGAGACTGTAGACCTTGTTAAAAATTTAGGTGCAGAAGCAATCTTCATTAAAGCAAATGTTGGAGCACGTGAGGATGTAAAAAACTATGTTGATAAAACAGTAGAGGCATTCGGCACAATTGATATGTTCTTTAACAATGCTGGAATTGAAGGAACTGTTACACCTTTAGCAGATTATCCAGAGGATATGTTTGAGCGAGTTGTGGACATAAACTTAAAAGGTGCTTTTTACGGCATGAAATACGTTCTGCAAGTCATGCTTAAAAATGGCGGCGGTTCTATCGTTAATACTGCATCAAATGCAGGCCTAGTTGGCTCTCCAGGTGTTAGTCCATATGCAGCAACTAAGCATGGCGTTATCGGATTAACTAAAACAGCAACTGGCGAATATGCAGCACAAGGCATTCGTGTCAACGCAATTGCTCCTGGTCCAACAGCAACTGGCATGATGGAGCGCTTTACACAAGGATCTGAGGAAGCAAAAGCAGCTGTTGAATCCGGAATTCCTGCTGGAAGATACGGAACTGCTAAGGAAGTTGCTGCCCTAGTTGTATTCTTGCTAGGCGATGAAGCAAACATTATCAATGGGGCTGTTTATCCAATCGACGGCGGTTTAACTGCACTATAATGAATGAAAGGAAGGGTAGCTCCTTCCTTTTTTGGTGTGTAAAATATTTTTAAATTTATTCTGAAAATTCAGTTGACAAATACCCCTTTTCCATTTAAATTAATATACAAGATTAGCAAACAGTTAATCTATTTAAAGTGAATAGCAAAAAATCTTATCTAGAGAGGTGGAGGGACTGGCCCTTTGAAGCCTCAGCAACAGGTTACTTTAACACTGTGCTAATTCCAGAAAGCAATGCTTGAAGATAAGGAGAGACATGAGTTCATTCAAACCCTCTTCTTATGATAAGAAGAGGGTTTTTTACTAGCTAATTTTTATTATGCAGTTTCCTTATCTGATAGAGTTCAACCGTTATAAAAAATACGAATCATAAAAGAAAGAGGGTAATTATATGTCAAATAAAACAATCCCATTCCGTGCAGATCATGTTGGTAGCTTACTTCGTCCGGAAACACTTCTTCAAGCAAGAGCAGATTTCCAGGATGGCAAAATTACAGCTGAAGCATTGTATGAAATTGAAACAAACGAAATTAAACGAATTGTTGATAAGCAAATTGAAGCTGGACTAGACGTTGTTACAGATGGTGAATTCCGACGCAGGTTCTGGCATACAGACTTCCTAGAGCAGCTTAATGGAGTTGAAGGCTTTATTCCTGATAAAGGATATCCTTTCAGCAGAGGGGAAACGGAGCGTTATACTATTCGTAACAAAGGGAAAATCTCCTTCAATCCAGATCATACTCAAATTAAGGATTTCGTTCTTTTCAATGAGATTGTTGGCGGACGTGCGGTGGCAAAACAAACTATTCCTAGTCCGAACCAGCTTTTTAACATTGGTATCCGCGATCAGGAAACTTATCCTACTATTGAGGAATTTGCAAAGGATGTTATTCAGACATATAAAGATGCCATTCAAGCCTTCTATAATGCAGGTGTCCGCTATCTTCAGCTTGATGATGTCTACATAGCAGGACTTTCTTCCCCAGATATTCCTTTCAATGATGGTGAATATTCACGGGAAACGCTTATTGAACTTGCTCTTCATGTTATCAATGAGGTATTAGAAGGAAAACCTGAGGATTTAGCTGTAACTACTCATTTATGCCGCGGAAACTATCGCTCTGACCATGCTTTTGCGGGCAGCTATGATATTATTGCCCCAACCTTGCTTGCTAAGGAAAAGGTTGACGGCTTCTTCTTGGAGTATGATGATGAGCGTTCTGGAACATTCCAGCCTTTAAGCCATATCCCTAAAGAAGGCCCGAAAGTCGTGCTAGGGCTTGTTACTTCAAAAACAGGAGAGCTAGAGGACAAAGAGGCCATTAAAGCCCGCATTAAAGAAGCATCGCAATATATCCCGCATGATCAGCTGTGCTTGAGCCCGCAATGTGGATTTGCATCAACTCATCACGGTAATGAGCTGACAGAAGAACAGCAATGGGAAAAGCTGAAGTTTATCGCTCAAATCGCTAAGGAAGTTTGGGAAGATAAAGAAGAGAATTTAACTGCTGCTGCAAATGCAGACAGAGCATAAAAATATATATAATAAAAAAACAGGTCTCTGTTTTAGAGACCTGTTTTTATCTAACTTATGCTGTTTTTTTGAAAGTAGCATAATACTTATCTTTTTGTTTTGAATCAAAACGACCTTCCCATTTGGACATGACAACCGCTGCTAAAGAGTTACCTACTACGTTTACAACAGTGCGGGCCATATCAAGAAGTCTGTCAATACCTGCAATAAATGCTAAACCTTCTAATGGAATGCCGACAGTCCCTAACGTTGCCAGCAAGACAACAAAGGAAACGCCTGGTACACCAGCAATACCTTTTGATGTGACCATCAAAACGAGCACTAATGTAATTTGCTCTGTTATGCTCAATTCAATCCCGTACATTTGGGCAATGAACAAGGCAGCCAATGCTTGGTATAAAGTAGATCCATCCAGATTAAAGGAATAGCCTGTCGGTACTACAAATGATACAATATCTTTTGGACATCCGAATTTTTCCATCTTCTCAATAACCTTTGGCAAAACACTTTCTGAGCTTGATGTTGAATAAGCCAGAAGCATTTCATCCTTTAATACTTTCATAAGATGGAAAATGTTAATACCAACTAATTTTGCGATTCCGCCCAGTACAACGATGATGAAGAATATCATTGTCGCATATACTAAAATCATTAATTTCCCAAGCGGGAGCAGTGATTCAACACCGAACTTGGATACAGTAACACCAATTAATGCAAATACTCCAAATGGAGCAAATTTCATGATAAAGTTTGTTACCCAGAACATCGCATCTGCTACACCTTCGAAGAAGGCAAGCACAGGTTTACCTTTATCCCCGATTGCAGCAACACCTAAGCCGAATACAACGGAGAAGAAAATAACCGCAAGCATATCAGCTTCTGCCATCGCTTGGAAAATATTACTTGGAACAATGCTGACAAGGATATCCAGCATACCATGGCTTTGCACTTCCTCCGTCGTCTCCACATACTGGTCGATATTTCCTTTTGAAAGGGAAGACATATCAATACCATCACCTGGTTGGAAGATATTTGCAGCAAGCAAACCTACGATAATAGCAATTGTTGTAACAACCTCAAAGTAAATTAAGGATTTTCCGCCAAGCTTACCTAGTTTTTTGAGATCACCAGTGCCGGCAACTCCTATTACTAATGTAGAGATAATGATAGGTACAACAATCATTTTGATCATGTTAAGGAAGACAGTTCCGATTGGCTGTAAATATTTCTCTACACCAGGATTTCCGTAAAAAACTGCCCCAACAATGATCCCCAGCACCAGACCAACAAGAATCTGGTAGGCTAAAGTAAATTTAAACTTTTTCTTCATTAATTTTCACCTCTTTTGTGTTAACCTTAACGAAAACAGTCAGGATACTACACATTATAAAGGCTACTTATAAAATCCGACAAAATCCTAAATTAATCGTAAATTTAATCTATCTAAATTTTTAAAATTATTAAATATTCTAGTGAGTTTTATTATATTTTTCCAAAGTTTCTAAGTACAGCACTTGAAGGAATTTCTTTATGTTTACCTTCACTTTTGCTGAATCGCCTTTTCCTTCTTGAATATGAATCATATGATTTCGTATTTCCTGAAAATCAAAATAGCGGGGAGCATAATACTCAAACTCTGGATTCGTATAATCAATGGCGCCAAGTGATGCCAAATTATTAATAGCCGTTAAAATGGTTCTGCGGATACGCTGCTCAATCGCCTTTGTTTCTTTCTTAACCTCAATGCCGGCTGCATTTCTTGCAGCAATCTTTTCATATAATTCCTTTAAAGGCGGCAGCTGCGGTGAATGTCCTCTTTCATTTACCAAATATTCAATGATAGAAACGATATCATCACTGCCTGCTTCTCCAATTATGCCCATATAGTTCAAAATAGATAAAACGATTTGGTTAACGCTTTGCGGCTTTTGCAAGGATGTGTTCGCAAGGCCAATATTCGCTAAAGACTCCTGTATTGTTAGCAGAGATTCCTTTAGCTTGCACTGCTCAACTAATTTCTTCAATATACTTTGCACTTCAATTTTGTTGATTGGCTTATGTATGAAAAATTCTACTCCCTTTTTGTATGCCTCACCAACCATTTCTTTGTTTACAACTTGGGATATCATGACAAACTGTCCTTCAAAACCTTCTCTTTTAAGTTGATCTATTGTTTCTATTCCGTCCATTTCCGGCATCAGCAAGTCTATTAAAACAACATCTGGATGCATGGTCATAATAGCAGTCAAGCATTCCTTTCCATTATCAGCCTCACCGATTGCCACACCGAGATCTTCCTCTTCAATAATATTCTTTAGCATGGTTCTGCTCGCCTTGTCATCGTCAACAATATAATAACGCAGAAATATCAGCTCACTTTCTTAAACATTGCGTTGGAATAGAAACCCGAAAAACCGCGCCATTTTCCGGTGCTTCTACTTGTATTTGTCCATTCAGTTTTTGGACTATTTCTTTAACATGGGATAAACCGATTCCTGTAGCAGCTACTCCCTTTTCATTGAATTTTGTTGTATAACCTGGTTCAAAAAGAATAGGGATATCCTCTTTTTTTATGCCTATTCCTGTATCCTCAATAACGAAGCAGGTTTGTCCTTCTGCTTCATATAAGTGAATTTTAATAACACCTTTGCCTTCAATTGATTCAACGGCATTTGCTGCAAGATTATTTAAAAGCGCAAGCAAAGGGATATGCTTATCTGTTTCATAGTCTGAAGACAGCTTAAGCTGAAAGCTTATTGCTTTCTTTAAAAATTCCCCGTATTTTTCATTTGCCAAAATAACTAGCCGCAATAACTCGGAAAGGGTAAGACTCGTTTCCTTTTTCTGAGAAGTAACTTTCGAGATTCCTGCCAATACTCGCTGGGAGTCTTTTTTGACCTCATGGATTTCCTGGGCAATTTTCAATGCTTGAATACTTAATGACAGCTCTTCCTTCTTCTTTAATTTCTGGTAAAGTTCATAGCTTGATGCGGTTATCTTTTCAATATGATTCATTGATTTCTGCAAGTATAATGCTTCTGCATATAACTCTGAACCGACACCCAGCATTTCCTCTACTCGCTTTTTTTGTTCAGAAACAGTGATGGACGCAATTAACCCCGCAACAAAATAACTTCTGAATAAAGCTACTCCACTCATGAGTGCCCAGCTCCAAAAATCGACATTGATATTTGTTTCCATCTCATGACGAAGAAGCTGTTCAGCGCCATTACCTAGAAATTCAAAAAGAAAGGCCCATGCCCCCAAATGGAAGGGCATTGTTTTATATCTTTCCACTTTTATAAGATGAAAGCCAAAAGCATAGGTAAAATAAAAAAGAAAAGCAGGAATATGGCTAATTATGCTGTGGAAAAATAGCTCATCTCGAAAAACAACATCTTCCAATGTCCTAATAATTACAACTGTTAATCCTGTAATTGCCCCCGCCTTCAAAATGTTTTTAGGCAACCATATTAAAATAAGCATAAAAAAAGTAATACTGCCTAAACCGAAACGAAATGCTTCTCCTTGGAAAGGGACAACTTTTACTTCACTTGCTATTGTAGTAAAAATCGCGATAAGTGCCACTACTGCCCAATTAGATGGGGGTTTGCTGAAAAGTTTAGTTCCAAACATGGATATCTCCTAAAATATATCTAATTTATCTTTGAAAATGTTAATTATAGCATTCTCCAATATCTTTGCTGTTATTGCTATTATGGAATTTTTTTACGTCTCTGATTATGAAGGAGACATCCGTGTAACACTAAGAATATGAACCATAAGGAAGTGTAATTAATGGATTTTTACCAAGGGAAAGAAACACTAACTGCTATTGAATGGATACTCCGCGCCATTATTGCATTTATATTCTTAGTGATAATTGGAAGAATCTTAGGGCAGCGTACTATATCCCAATTACGGCTGATGGATTTTGTCATTGCATTGATGATTGGAAATATAGTTGCCCATCCTCTTTCAGATGAAAAACTAGGACTTAAAGGTTCCATGCTGACAACGCTCGTTCTTGCTGTCCTTTATCTCGGCGGAACAAAATTAATACTGAAATGGCAATGGTTTCAAAAAATAATCAACAAAGAGCCCATTGTAATTGTTCAAAATGGAGAAATCGTCTATAAAGGGTTGAAAAAAGCAAGAATCTCCATTGATGTCCTTCTTGAAGAACTGCGTGGAAAGCAAGTGGAAAACATAAAAAAAGTAGCATTAGCAGTCTGGGAGCCTAACGGAAATATGTCCGTGTTTCTTGAACCGTTATACGTACCTCTTACCCAAGCTTCTCTCCAAATGACAACAGCTTCTTTTGACCTACCTAAAACGATTATACGGGATGGTCACATTTGTGAAAAGGAACTGGAAATACACGGAAAGAACGAAGACTGGCTGACGGACAATTTAAAAAGCTTATATCAAGCAGAGGTGAAAGACATCCTGCTTGCTACCATTGATAATAAGGATAACTTAACCATCTTCTTCTATAGATAAAGGCCAGCTTATACTGCCTTTATCTATCTTTATTTGCTCGCCTTATCCCTTCGGTACAGGTCACGGCTTTTAAATCCTGCACCTAATATGACCTTCATCTCTTCCCGTCTCTTCTCCTTTGTTGTCTCCTGCTTTGCACTATAAACATAGCGGGCCCAATCCTTTTTGTATCCAGGTGTAAGAGATTGATAAAACGCAAGCAGATTTGGATCATCCTTTAAGTCTTTTTCAATTTGTGCCATATCCTCTATATAATCATCCACACATTGACTCGCCTTTGTTGATGGTTTATTTTTTATTTTAGAGTCTTCCTTAAGGCCAACGACAGTAAATGTTTCATCCATGCCAACCATTCGACTGAATTTAATATTGCTGCTGCCGATAAATCCATCCGCATCCGCTCCAAGTCCGCCCAATATTTCATCACGATGAATATAGGTTGAGTAAAGCTTATTGCCCTTTTTTGGATAGGCAAAGAACAAGTAGCCGCCTTTGTTAAGATAGCTGTTCTTTACAACTTCCAAAGCAAGCTGTTTCATGGAATCCATATTAAATACGAAGGCAAATATCAAGTCGTAAGATTCCTCAGGCACCAGCTCTGTCCCATAACTTTTAAGCTCGTCCAAATACGCGCTATCTTGAGGCATATGCAGCACTGCTTTTTTTTCGTATTTATGTAAGTTAAGTTTATCTGTAATCGATTTAGCCACTGCTTTCTACACTCCTTACTTATAAGAATAACTACAATTAAACAAAAGAAGTGATGCTGCCCTCATTATAGGCAGCATCACTTCATATATGCAAGGCATTACAGATGTTTAAGTGCCGCAGTAAGTCTGGTACGGTGCTTTCAGCGCAGGCAGCTCTGCATACTCAGCCTGCTCTGGAGTATGCGCATATGGTTTGGTAATGACAGCCACAAGCTTCTCCATAACTGTGTAATCACCACGCTCAACCGCTGCCTCTAACGCTTCCTCCACCCGGTGATTTCTAGGAATAACAGCCGGATTACTTTTTCGCATCAGCTCATCTGATTGAGCCTTTGTTTCCTCCTGCCTGTTGAGCCTTTCCTGCCAGCGCTTATGCCACTGCTCGTATTCCTCGCTTACCAGCAATGCAGAATCATCCTTATTAGAAAAGGTAAGTGTCAGGAATGTATTTGTGTAATCTGCTTGATATTTCTCCATTAAATCAAGAAGACTGTTAACTAAAGCTTCGTCTTCCTTCTCCTCATTAAAGATTCCAAGCTTTGCCCTCATCCCAGCAAGCCAATTCTCTTTATACATATCCATATAGCCTGATATTTTTTGCTGCGCCATCTCAAGTGCAACAGCATCATCTTCATGAAGGAGCGGCAACAGACTTTCTGCTAACCGGGCTAAGTTCCAGCCGCCAATTACCGGCTGGTTTCCATAAGCATAGCGGCCCTCCACATCAATCGAGCTGAATACGGTGTTAGGATTATAAACATCCATAAACGCACAAGGTCCATAATCAATCGTTTCGCCGCTGATTGTCATGTTGTCTGTATTCATGACACCATGTATGAAACCGACAAGCTGCCATTGAGAGATAAGCTTAGCCTGCCTCTTAATCACTTCCTCAAGCAAAGCCAGATATCGGTTCTCTTCTTGTTCCAGCTCAGGGTAATGTCGTTTAATTGCATAATCAGCAAGAGAACGAATATCGTCTACAGTTCCCCACTGAGCAGCAAATTGGAAGGTCCCAACACGAAGATGGCTTGCTGCCGTTCTCGTTAAAATGGCACCAGGCAGCCTTGTTTCACGAAGGATGCGCTCATCTGTTTTCGTTACCGCCAGACTTCTCGTTGTCGGGATTTCAAGCGCATGCATTGCTTCGCTGATAATATACTCCCGAAGCATTGGTCCGACTGCTGCACGACCATCCCCACCGCGGGAATACGGTGTCCGGCCTGAGCCTTTCAGCTGAATATCAATCCTCTCTCCAGCTGGAGTAATCTGCTCTCCCAAAAGGATGGCACGACCATCTCCAAGTCTGTTAAAATAGCCGAATTGATGACCTGCATAAGCTTGAGCCAGTGGATCTGCTCCGTCAGGACTGACATTTCCGGCGAAAACCTCTGCGCCCTCTTGTTTTTGAAGCTCTTGAACATTTAATCCTAAATCTGCTGCTAGTCTTTCATTGAAAAAGATAACCTTGGGAGCTGCTACTGGGGTCGGCTTTGTTCTAGTAAAAAACATTTCTGGCAGTTGAGCATAGCTATTATCTAAGTTCCATCCAGCTTCATTGCTTTTTGTCATGATATCTCCTTTTTAACGAAGTAATATTCTTTACTAATGTTTACATCCATACACTTATTATACTGTTAGCTAGGAGTGTTAGCTTTGATTCTGGCTTATTAATTGAAATAACTTACACGGATGCTTTATTCCTATAATTCACCCACCAAAGAGGCCGCCTTTTGGCAGCCCCCTTTTTTATGTTAGTTCGCGAAGAAATCCTTTAAAGGCTGGAAATCGTCTGTTAGCTGAACACGATTCGGCTCTGCCTGCATAAGCTGCTCAACCAGCTTTTCCAGCTCACTAATATTCTGTGTATCTGTATATTCAATGAAGTTTAGCCCATGAAGCCAGTCTGTATAGGAATGCTTTGCTTTGCCGTAACTATTACCGAATACTAAGCATGGGGTTTTGGTAATGATGGAAAAAATCATCGCATGTAATCGGTCTGTTATTACTATTTTGCTCGAACCGATTTTCTCGAGTGTTTTCAGAAAATACTTCTCTCGTTCATCATAATCAATCATATCTACTTCTGAGAGCACAGTATCTGTTCGCTCCACAGGACCCTTTTTTTCTGCCCATGCCATCAATTCAGTAATAAAAACCTCATCGGTCACTTTTTCCTTATCTGCCCTTAATATAAACAATACTCCATCTCTGTCCAGCTCTTTCGGCACGATATCAAGGGAAAGAACCATATCTGGTGTATAAATAACATTCGAATCAAATGTTTCTTTAACAACATCAAGAGTTTGTGACTCTCTTGCCGCAATCGTTAAATTTCGGTTTTGATGATAGGCATCTTGGGATTTTTTCTTTTCCTCATTACCTGCCTCGTTGTCTTCAAAATAAACAGATTGTGGAAGGGAAATGGTTTTATAGTCCTTAAATACTTCAAATACCTTCCGTCTGTCTTCTTCAATTTCCAAATACAGACTGCCGAGATTTCCTCCGCCTGTAAAGCAAACTATATCATCTTCCTTGATTATCTCTTTGACTAGCTCTATCCCTTCTTCTGTTGCATAATCCATAATTTCAATATACTCATAATAAGGGAAATGATTTTTTATAAACTTTTCCTCCGCATAAGCAATCGCCTGATCACCAATGTTTGTATAGCTTGGTGAACCGAATAAGAACACCTTTCTTTTGTCATTTAACAAAGCTTGCGGATCAACATTCGGTGCAATTCCCTTTACTAATTTTCCTGTTAAAGTTTCTGTATTCATTGTTGCTACCTCCAATCAAACAAGTTGCTCATAGAAGCTCTTTACCCTTTAAGGGAGGAAGTATGCATTTTTTTAAGAGGTGTGCTTTACTCGTTTTGATAATATATTAGTAAAATGTATCTATTTCCGACTAATTTTATTTACTTTCAAAAAAAGGAATGTTTATAATTACAACTGGTTATTTAAATAGCTTTTTGATTATGGGTATTAATGTGATTAGATTAAGGCTTATTAGGGAAAAGAATGGTGAATGGATTGCTTTTCTCAACTGGCGGAACATATTTTAGAAGAATAATGTTCTCCGGTCTATTAGTCGTATAATCTTGACCATTTGTCCATATACTAAGCTATCAGATCATTCTATAACGATAAACATATATTGGAAGAAGGTAGAGGCATGGCTCATAATATCGCAATGGTAAATATCGGGCTTTTAATTATTCGCCTTGTAGTTGGCTTGACCTTTGTCGGGCATGGTGCCCAGAAGCTGTTTGGCTGGTTTGGCGGTACAGGCATCACTGGAACTGGAAACTGGCTGAAGACGATTGGTCTTGAAAAAGGGGCGAGAGTTTGGGCAACCTTGGCAGGATTGTTCGAGCTTATCGGCGGACTCCTGTTTGCTTCAGGTGCTCTTACATGGCTCGGAGCAGCAATGATTGTCATCGTTATGATTGATGCCATAATCGCTGTTCATGGCAAAAATGGCTACTGGATGACGGAAGGTGGATTTGAATACAATTTCGTCTTAATTGCAGTCGCTATTGGTGTAGCTTTAACTGGACCTGGTGACTACGTTTTATTCTATCAACCATAATACATAAAAAAAGCTGGCAGCCGCCAGCTTTTTATTTATTACTCAATATGTTGAAGCCCCTTCTGTAAATCAAGCATCTCGTTGCGCAGCTGAGCAAAGCCTGCAACAACAGGAAGTTGCTTTTGTGCCGGCACCATATTATTCTCAATAGACACTGCCATTGTTTCCATGACATAAAGCCATTGAGCGAGCTCCTTCTCAGGAAAATCCTCTTTCTGCTCAGACTTTAAACATACAATTAAATAATGGCTAATCTGCTTTATAGAGAAAATGACAGGCCATAATGCTTCCAGCCTACTTTTGTTTATAAACACTTCCCCTAATGCCGACTGGTAAACTGTCATTAAGTTTGTAAGATTTGTCTGCATTTTACTTCTCTCTTTGCTGTTTGCATATTCAAGCCCGCTGTTTTCAGCAAACAGTGCCACCAGTAATTGATTTTGGCTTCTGATTGTTTTGGCAATAAAGTGATTCAATAAATTTGAAGCTGATTTCCTGCCAATCAGCAGTGCCCCAGCAAGACCAATAAGACTTCCGATTAAAATATCAGTGGCTCTTACAACTGCAAAATAGGAGTAATCAAACATTTGAGAAGAATATTCTGCCATAGTCAGAGCTGAAGCTGTAAAGAATATGGCAGCTAATCCATAATTACGAACAATAAACAGTTCTGTTAAAAAGGTCAGACAGAGGATAAGAAGAGCAACTATATAGCCATTATGGACCGTCAAGAGAATACTTCCTGCAATAAACAGACCAAGGACTGTTCCAATCATTCTTTGGACTGCGCGATGAAATGTTGCAATTATTGTTGGACCTGACATGACTGCTGCACAGGACAGTGGAATCCAATAAGCTCTTTCAAAAGGAAAAGCATAAGCAATAAGCGCTGCTATCATCAAGACTGCTCCATATTTTATGGAGGATAGAAATACAATAGAGTTCTTATCAAAGGCTCCTAAAAGTACTGTCCTTAAAGGTGGTTTCACTAGCTTTACGTCATGCTGTAACTTTTCAACTGTTCGATTAAGGATACTATTGGCCTCATTAATTTTATGTACTAATTCCTCGAACTCTTGATTCCTATAATCAGGAAAATCTAAATTATTGCTGCTTCTCCCAGAACCTATCATTGCACAGATAGACTGCACCGCTGCACTAAATTCAGGTGGAATTTTAGTTTGTGTAGATATACTGGCAAGATGGGAATAAATTGCGTTGGCATGCTCATTTAATAGAAATAATTGATTCCACAATAATGTCGCCGTCTTAGAAGAATAACCAGCAAACAGGACGGATTCCGCCTCGCTCAAAGCAGTAACAGCTTTATGCTTGGCATTATTAATACCACTTGTGCCGACAGTTTCCATTAATTCTGCAAGTGCACTATAAACTTTTTTCACCGCCTTTATTTCAGGGTCATGAGGCTGAAAGAACCAGCCAAACATTGCAATAGCCCACGATAAAGCACCTCCTAAAAATACAAAGCCTGCACGCATTAGAGCTAAAGACGGATCTACAGGCATGCCAGTTGCCATCGCAAAGCAAAGTACAAAAAACAGCGCAGATGGTCCGGTTATTTTCAGTGCACCAAAAATAAAGACAGAAACGGCACCGATTATACCCAGCATTAGCACAGACAAAGCTTGATATGGTGCTAATATGGTACCGATAAACACGGAAAATGTGATTCCTAACAGGGCAAAAAAGATTTTTTTTGCTCGCTGGACATATGGAATATCAAATACATATAAATAGGTGAATCCCCCTATTCCTGCCAGTAAACCATATTCAAAGCTGCCGAAAAGGACACCAATGAATACAGGCAAAGAAGCGGCCAAGCCGGCACAAAAAGCCTTCAGCCATGGAAATGGGTTTTTGCTCACCTTAAAGGATTGTTTAAAAACTGCAAACACCTTCTGAAAATAGATTTTAGAAGAAACTTTTTCATCAGAATTATTCATTTTTGCAAAACTCCTTTGTGTAAAAATACATATAGAAAGGATTATTAGAGGATTAAAGAGGTTATATTTAGTGTATCATAATGAGCGGCGAGCATATGGGTGAAAGCTTTGTGCCATGAGCTTAGTATTCCTTTTAACAGGAACGATATTCCAAAATAATAAGGAAAGACCACTTCAAAATGAAGAGGTCTTTCCTTATTTTATGCCTTTAATTTCGCTAGTTCTTTTGAAACTTCCTCATCACTGACATTTGTGAAGCTTGTTGCAGCAAAGCTGTTAAGCGGAGCTTTTGTAATGCCTCCTGCTTGTACTTCCGCTTCCATAAACAGGATTTTCTCCTCCGCTCTTGTAATGCCTCTAACTACATTGTCTGCGTTAAAGGAACTTGACACCTGTTGGATTTTCTTAATTGATTTTGCCACATTTGCACGGGATGCCAGCAGAATCTTTTTATGCTGAAGCTCATTATATGTTACTTGCAGTTCATTGTACTTGTCTTTGAGGATAATTGTTTGCTCCTTTATTGCTTCTAGCTGCTGCTCATACACACTAAGCTGGTGCTCATGGTTGATTTTTTCCTGTACAGCAAGCCTCGCAATCCCTTCCTCTCCCTTTTCAAGAGCAAGCTTAGCTTGATGTGTTCGTTTTTCTATTAACTCTTTCGTTTGTCCAATTAGTGCTGCTTGTTTATTTTCTACGAATATTTGGCGGGATAGTGCTGCTTGCGCCTTGCCAAGCTCCTGCTCCATTTCCCTCGTATATTCATTTAACATTGCTATTGGATCTTCCATATTATCCAGCAATCCGTTAATATCAGCACTTGCCATTGTTTTTATTCTTTTAAAAATACCCATTTTATAGTCTCTCCTTTGAGTTTGTGTTATTTTTTTCCCATTCATCTAAGATAGAAGCATTATTAACGTTCACTGACGGTTTAGGTGTACTCATAGCTGATGTATTAATGAAGTGCTCAACAGATGATGATTGTGATTTCTTTTTGAAAAGTTTAATCACAAATGTGATCACTGCAGCTGCTATGATTACGAAGAATAAAATGCCCAGCCAAGAAAAACTCGGTTCATGGTGGAAACCACCCATCATTTGGCCATGACCAAACCCGCCTTGTCTCATGCCTCCGCCGAATCCATAACCGTGTGCAAGTGCGGCGGCCCCTCCAATCAGATTTTTGATGATGCTAATTGCCAATAGGATGGAGGCAATTAACACACCCCAGAAAATACTTTTTTTAACTCTAGCATTCATTGTTTTCTTTCCACCTTTCCTGTTGATAGTTTGTAGTTTAATAGTCTTTGGTGAAAAGTCGGTGAAAGCAAAAAAGAATGTAAAAGTTTTTTCCGTTGATAGACAGGAGCAACGAGCTACTATTTAAAAATAATTATTTTTACCGATATATTACATGTAAATAATTCCTAATAGTTCGGACACATTTAATTTTCACAGGGGTGGTATACATGAATATTTTTGCAAAAAAACAAAAAGCAAGCAGTTTAAGAGAGGCTGCTGAGCAGGAACGGGACAATGTTTTAATAGATATAAAAAAAGAAGCTAATCTTCTTAAGCAGCTGGAAGTAATTAATCTCACATTAGACGATTTAGCAGTAGCAAGAGTACTGCAGCCGTTCATTCGAGAAAATATTGAGGCCATCTATAATCCTATTTATCATCATGCTAATCCAGGCATACGCAAGGTAGTGGACATGACATCAATCGGTGTAGACTTGGCTGGATGTCAAGAATATGTAATTGGCTTTTTTGATGGAATCATAGATGACCAATTCGCAGAACGAAGAATGAACATCTCAAAATATTATTTAGCGGTAGGTGTAGAGGCTCGTTGGTATCTTTGTACAAATGCTGTCTTTGTTAGCACCATTCTTGACCTTTTAAAGGAAGTTTATAAAGATGATGTAGACAGCCTTATCTTAGCTGCTAATGTCACTACAAAAATTTATAATCTGGAGCTGCAGTTGTGCCTTTCTTATCTACAAGAGCTGCAAAACGAAGCTTCTGCGAAGAAGGAAATGGAAGCAAAGCAGCAAGTAAAAGAAACAATTGGGTCTATTACAGAGGAGCTTGCAGCAATGTCAGAGGAAGTTGGCGCATCTGTTGCCGATGTGGTTGTCCGCTCTGAAAACATGAAAACAGAACTGGATGAAGGCTTGAAATCCTCTATCATTACATCCGAATCTTCTATAAAAGGAAGAAAGCAGCTCGATCAAGTTATAGAAGAAACGGTGGCATTGAAAGATAGTGTCAATGAAATTAAGACTAGTGTAGGTTCACTTGAAGCTAACTCAAGGGAAATTGGTGATATCGTGGCCGTAATTACATCCATTGCAGAGCAAACAAATCTTCTTGCTCTAAATGCTGCCATAGAAGCTGCAAGAGCTGGGGAACATGGAAAAGGATTTTCTGTCGTAGCAGCAGAGGTAAGAAAACTTGCTGAGCAGACTAAATTATCTTCAAGCAATATTACTAATTTAGTTCTTTCTACTACAAAGCAGATTGAAGATGTGGTGAAACAAATAAATGAAGTAAACTCTAAAACCTTATCAGCCAATCAGAATGTTCAAGAGACAGTGAACAGCTTTGATGAAATTCTGTCAGCAAGCATCGTAAGCACCGAAAAAAATGAGCAAAACAATAAAGAAATGAGTAATTTCTCTAATATTTTAAAAGAAATTGGCGAAGCCGGCTCTAAAGTAGCTGAACTGGCAGATGATTTAAACCAGACAATGCAAGGGTATTAATCTATATAAACAAAAGGAATAAATCAGCAGACGAATAATTGACTTTTATTCGTCTTTTCCCTTTCTCTAAGCTTGTGCGTCATTCAGCTTCTCAAATATCTTTAACATCTGTAATCGTTCTTCTTCTGTCAGTTTTTCAAACAAGTTTCGGCGGAGCATTTGCCCTTCTTGGTGGGCTTTAACTACTATCTCACTGCCTTTATCTGTAATTCCTAAATAAATGATTCGGCGATCCGTTTCATCTACAATTCTTATGGCCAATCCTTTGTGCACTAGTTTTTCTGATAAATGTGTCAAGGTGGGCGGAGTCAAACCTAGAGCCTTCGCAATATCAGATGGACGGCTATTTCCCTTTTTCTCCAGATGGCTGAGAACAAGAATATGGGATATGCCAAGATCCTCATTAAACATTTTATTCCACTGAATGATTAAATTATTGGTAACCTTGTCCATGTTATGAATAATCTCGAAAATAGTTTGTTCTTCCATCAATCATATCCCTGCTTTCGATAAGTCTAAAAGCTCCTGAATTTATTCAGGAGCTCTCTTATCATACATTACTACTGAGCTGAGAATCCACCGTCAATCACTAATTCTGCACCTGTAATGTAATCCGAGTCGTCTGAGGCAAAGAACAATGCGGCTTTCGCGATATCGTTAGGCTGTCCCAGCCGTTGAAGAGGTGTTGCCTGGATTAATCGGTCAAGCAATTCTCTAGAAGTGCTCAAGGACTGTGTCATTGGTGTTTCAATGATGCCCGGAAAAAGTGCATTTACACGTACACCATCATGTCCAAAGGTTGTAGCCGCTGCTTTAGAGAAAGCACGAACTGCCCCTTTAGATGCAGAATAATGATTAAAGCCTTGACCAATTTGAGCTGTATAGGATGAGATATTGATAATAGAACCTTTCTTTTGAGCTGCCATGTATGGAGCAACATGCTTAATCCCTGCAAAAGGACCATATCCATTAATGGAAAGCATTTTATGCCAGTCTTCAAAATTAATATCCTTATACATTTTTTCAGAAGAAATACCCGCATTATTTACGAGAATATCAATCTTTCCAAACTTGATTATCACTTCTTTCACCAACGCTTGCCAATTTTCATCGGAAGCTACATTTAATTTCAGCCCATACACATTTTCCTTTTGGCTTACCTTTTCTAGTGCTGCCTCATTAATATCTGCAGCAATTACCACCGCACCTTCTTGCTGGAATAAATCGACCATGCATTCACCAATGCCTGATGCTCCACCAGTGATGATTGCTACTTTATTTTCTAATCTTCCCATCTTTATATACACTCCTAACTGTCATTTGTTTTTTATTTAGACATCTAAATATTATTTCTAATCTTCTTTAACAGCGGAGATTAACTGCCTCCGTATTATTATTTAGATATCTAAATAATAGACATCTAAATAATAACAGAATGACTTTTTTTCAGCAATTAATTTAAACTAGCCAAATAAAATGAAGAGAGCCTGCTTAAATGAATGCAGGCTCTCCTCTAAATTAAGCAGAAAGGTATTTATCTCCTCTTAAACTTGGAGTCTTCCAAATTTCCACCCACTTCTTAATGGCTGCCACTACAATTATAATTCCGAGAATAAGCATAATAATCGACAAAACACCGTTGACGACATTATAACCAGCCGCTTCTGGGTTCAAATAGACATTAGTAATCATCCAGTAGCCTGCCACATTTACTGTAGCAAAAAGATAAGCAAGCGGGATAAGACATGTAAGCATATAAGAGCGTTTATCAGCTATTTTCAAGATAACAGTAGCTCCAACAATTAAGCCAATTGATGCCATCAGCTGGTTAGACACACCAAATAATGCCCAAACAGAACCGATATCCCCTGAATACAATAAGTACCCCCAAGCTACACATGCTAATGCACTGGCAAAGATATTTCCAGGCATCCAATCGACCCTTTTCAGCGGCTTATAAACTTCACCGAAAAAGTCTTGAATTAAATAGCGGGCCACACGAGTACCAGCATCAATAGCGGTTAAAATGAATACCGCTTCAAACATAATAACGAATTGGAAAAAGTGCGGTGCTAAATTATCAAACCAAGGAATGCTGGTGAAAATATAGGTCATTCCGACAGCTAACGAAACAGCCCCTCCCGTTCTGCCTTCCAAATCCAGACCAATTTCCTGGCTCAATTCTGGCAAATGAACGGCAGACATTCCTAATGTTTTAAAAACCTCTGGTGTTGAGTTAATGGCAAAATAATCTCCTGGATGCAGGGAAACGGCTGCAATCAAAGCCATAATTGCTACTAAGCATTCAACAAGCATGCCGCCGAACCCGACTATTTTTATATCCTGCCAGCGATCAAGCATTTTCGGAGTCGTTCCAGAACCTACGAAGGCATGGAAACCGGATATGGCACCACAAGCAATGGTGATAGAAATAAACGGCCAAACAGGTCCTGCAATGATTGGACCGCCGCCGTGAATAAATTCAGTAAAGGCAGGCATTTGTACATCTGGATTTATAATGAACACACCGATAATTAAAGCGATAAAAACACCAATTTTCATAAAGCTGCTTAAATAATCCCTTGGAGCCAACAGCAGCCATACTGGCAGAGCAGCTGCAAAAAAAGCATAAATCGGCAGGATGATTGCCAATGTTTTTGAGTCAAATGTCAAGAACTCTCCTAATGCAGTCTCTTGGATAGAGGGACCGATAAAAACACCGATCATAAGGAGAATAAAGCCCACTGTGCTGGCCAGCTTTAAATTTCCTGTCTTTTTATAAAATAAACCAACACCCATCGCAATCGGAATAGTGATACCTACTGCGAATGTTCCCCACGGATTTCTCTCAAGAGCATGAAGGACAACCATTGAAAGACCTGCCATCGTAATTGTAATAATGAACAGCATGGCAAGTCCTGTACAGAAGCCGGCAACTGGACCTAGCTCCTCTTTGGCAACCTCGGACAAAGACTTTCCTTGCTTACGCATGGAGGCCATAAGCACAACTGCATCATGAACCGCTCCCCCGATAACTGCCCCAATTAACAGCCAAAGCAGTCCTGGCAAATAACCAAATTGAGCAGCCAAAATGGGACCAACAAGGGGGCCAGCTGCCGCAATTGCCGCAAAATGGTGCCCAAAGGTAACCCACTTATTTGTCGGCACATAATCCTTCCCATCATTGAGCTCATGAGCAGGAGTCTTTTTTCTTTCTTCCATTTCCTTTAGCTTCATTACCTTAACCGCCATGAAAGTACCATATAAACGATACGCAATCATTAAGAAACACATCGTCCCAATTACAATCGTAATTGCATTCATTTCATTTCAGCCTCCTTCAGTAATTATTGCTATTACATGTATATACTACCTTATAGTAAACGTTTTCATTTTTTATTTCAATATCGAGTATTGTCATATTTTAGGGATTAGGACAAACGGACTTAAGACTGCTAAGACAGAATAACTAATCAACAAAAAAAGGCCCTTTTAAAGCGCCTTTTTTCAGAAACTCTTATTCTAACCATAGATTTTGCAGTGCTACTCGGTCTGCTGCAGTCAAGTTCAATTCCTTCTCAAAGTAAATGTCCATGTTTCCATAAGTATCCTCAATAACCGTAAATACTGCTTGTAAATATTCTTCTTTCGCCGCCATCATTACATCAAACAACAAGAGTTCTTCCTCTGTCAGCTGTCCAGACAGCTCTGCTTTGATTATTTCCTGGAATTCTCGCATGGTTTCGTTTGTAATTAAGTAATCCTCTATGATTGTTTCTTTAGGAACACCCAATGCTGATAAAATCAAAGCAGCTCCTACCCCAGTCCTGTCCTTGCCTGCTGCACAATGATGAACAATCCCTAGATTTTCAGGGTTTTGGATAACTTCGAACAATCTTTTGTAGGAAGAATTATTTAAGGTCATTTTTCCGTACATTTCAGCTAATCCAGTTATATTTATATTTTTAAATAATTCACTTTTTACTATATCCTCCATTGATTGAACAAGCCCCTGTACTTCTCCAGCAATTGCAGGAATTCTCTCGTTTATGATTCCCTCTATAACAGGATCTGGTTTGACGGAAGCTTCCCCATCATCACGATAATCAAATATATACTTTATTCCCAGTGTGCTGAAAATCTCTTTATCTCTTTCCGTCATTCCCGTCAATTCGGCTGAACGGTAAAACACTCCATATTTAACTGTTCTTCCATCCGTGGTTTTATATCCACCCATATCGCGAAAATTGCGGATTCCTTCAAATGGAATAATTCTGCTTTTTGGACTTGCTGTTACTCCTTGTTTCTCCATTTACAACTACACCCCTTCTTTTAGCTTAATTGGCTTGCTCCAACATCTCTTGCTCTTTTCCTTCATAAAGGTATTTAATCATTGCATCTGTTAATTCACTTGCCTCTCCATCAAAGATAATGGTGCCTGCTTTTACTGCTACAATTCTAGTTGCATATCTTTTGGCCACATCGACTTGATGGAGGTTTACTAAGCAGGCAATTCCTTGCTCCTTACAGTTTTTATAAATAGCGTCCATCACAACAGTTGATGATTTAGGATCTAGGGAAGCGATTGGCTCATCTGCCAAGATAAGCTCAGGATTTTGCGCTAAAGCACGGCATACGCCAACGCGCTGTTTTTGGCCACCTGACAGCTCGTCCGCCCGCTTGTAAATTTCAGCTTCTAATCCTACCTTTTCAAGGAGCATGATTGCCTCCCTTTTATCCGCTTCCTTATAGCGGTTAAAGACTCCTGCCAGTGAACCCATATATCCTAATCGGCCATGAAGAACATTTTCGAGGACACTTGATCGGTAAATCAGGTTATAATGTTGAAAAATCATGCCCATTTTTGATCTGATTTTTCTCAATTCATTTTTATTTACTTTTTCAATATGCTGATTAAGGAACTCAATCGTCCCTTCTGTCGGTTCAATTAAACGATTGATACTGCGCAGTAAAGTTGATTTTCCAGCACCGCTTGGTCCAATTACGGCTATAAATTCCCCTTTTTTCACCTCAAGATTAATATCTTTTAACGCTAATGTGCCGCCATTATATGTTTTTGCTAGATTCGTAATTTTAAGGATGGTTTCCATCATATTCCTCCTAATTAGACATGCGCTTGCGAATTTGAGTTGTCATGAATTCAAGCATAAACATTGTGATAAAGACCATTACTATTCCTAAGCTTAGACTGCTGAAATCATAGAAGGATATATATCCTTGAATTAATAGTCCTATACCGCCAGCACCAACCATTCCCAAAATAACAGATTCAGCTACATTCATTTCAAATCGAAAGGCTGTAATAGCCAGAAAGCTAGTGAGAAGTGTAGGAATTAAGCCTCTAAAAACAATATGCCACCATGTTGCCCCAACTGATTGCAGTGCTTCAATTGTTTCTTGGCCCACTTCTTCAATTTGAGCAGAAAAGGATTTCACTAAATAAGAGCAGGTTGGAAAAATAAGACCTAACACACCTGCCATCGTTCCAAACCCAATGCTGGCTACAGCAATTAAGACCCACACAGTTGCTGGGATAGCACGGATAACCATAAAGAGGAAACGGAGCAGCATTCCAAAGTATCTGTTCGGAGTAGTGTTTCTTGCTGCGAGAAATGCAAGTACAGCTGCAAAGATAATACTAAGAACAAGACTTAAAAAGGCTGTTACTAAGGAAACTACCATTTCACTTGCCAGCTCAGGAAATTCGGCAAAAGACATTTGCAGCATCATGGACAGAACAGATGGAATTCTTGCTACTCCCTCTTGAAACTGGGAGAAGCTTATATCTATCTGAAAAACACAAACAATAAATAGGATACCGACTGTTGTGAAAAAGTATTGTTGCTGCCTCTTAGTCTGTTTATGTGCTATTGGTATTTTTTTCTTCGTTAGCATACTTTCTTTCATTACTAATGTATTAGGGATCGGCATTTGGCTTTTTGACATGTTAAATTAATCTCTCCCTTACCCGGTTTGTTACAAACTCGACCATTAAAATCAGGATGACCATTATGGCAATGACGGTAGAGGTTTTGCCATATTGAAACAAATCCATCGTTTGCTTTAAGATGCTTCCCATTCCCCCTGCTCCTACCAGCCCAAGAATGGCGGAAGCGCGGATGTTAATTTCGAACATAAACAGCGTCCATGAATAAAAGCCCGGCAGGAACTGCGGAATAATTCCATGTTTAATCTTTTGGAAATAGGAAGCACCACAAGCATCAAGAGCCTCGATGCCTTCCTTGTTCAGCTCTTCAATCGATTCTGCATAGACACGGGATAAAAAGCTTGTCCCAAACAAGACTAGCGCAAACAGCCCTGGCATTGTTCCAACCCCAAATATTACTACCAAAATAGATGCCCATACTAAGAAGGGAATATTTCTTAAAAAGGCAATTATCCCTCTGAAAAACAGCCGAACAGCTGAATGCGGCGTCGTATTGTGCGCCATACAAAATCCAATGACAATGCCCAGTACGGAAGACAAACATGTTGTCACTACCGCAAAAATAAGTGTATCGACAACAGGACCAAGGTATGTGCTCAGATCACTAATATTCGGTGGAAAAAAATCTGTAAATAAAAACTGAAAAAATAAAGGGATGCTTTGGATTAGCTCAAATATATCCATTTCTACAAACCAAACGGAAAAAGCAATCAGGATGGCGAAGAATATAAGGGACAATGTCCCTTTCATTTTGCGCATTTCAGCTGTTTTCAGCGCAGGGTTATTGTGTGCTGGCATATCAGTTCCTCCTTAGCTTTCCAATAGTTGCTCAGGACTTAAGTTAAGCATTTCAGCTATATCACGCAATTGGTCATAATCACTATCAGATGCTTCCATAAACTTTGCATTTTCCGTACCCAAAATATTTTTAAAATACTGCGGATCATCGTAGCTCAATAAAAACTCTTTAATATTGTCTTTCATTTCTTGATCTAAGCCGCTTCTTACTGCAAATGGTGCTCCAACAGGAATTGCTTCAGACTCTGCAATAACACGGTAGGAACCTTTTTCAATTATTCCTTTTTCCTCAAGCATTGCCGGCATCATCGCAGAAACCCCGGCAGCATCATATTGGCCGCGCACAACACCTATAAGGGCCTTATCATGTCCTCCAGCGAATTGCACGCTTTTAAAGAAACTTTTTTCTAGTTCCTCTACACCAATGCCCAGCTCTTTAACAATCGTTGATTTAGGAAGCAAATGCCCTGTTGTGGATACTGGATCAGCAAATCCAATTGTTTTGCCTTCCAAATCGGCAATTGTTTGAATGTCTGAATCTTTAGGAACAACAATAACAGATGGCGCCTGTCCTTCTAATTCTGGATTATTTAGATTAGCAATAAGCTCTGCATCTGCTCTTTCCTCCGCAACTATGTAGGAGAACGGACCAAACATAGCCATATCTGCTTTATTATTCTTCATCGCTTCGATTGCAGCATTATAGCTGTTGGCCTGATAAGCCTCCACTTTAACGCCAATTTTTTCAGAGAGTTCCTTTTCAAAATTACTGTATGTTTTTTTGCATTTGTTCATCAGACTCCTGTGGCAGATAAGCAATAACAAACTTATCCTTTTTTGCAGAACCTGACGAACTGCTTGTCCCACAGCCAGCTAAAATCCCCGATATGATAAGCATGAACACTAAAAATGAAAGAAGTTTTTTCATCATTTCCTCCTGAAGTTATCGATTTTTTTCCTGTATGGCCACATCTTTATTTTTATAAGGACTAAGAACATCCCTTCAAACTACCGGAAAGAAAACCTCCTTTGAATGCAACTTGTATACAACTTGAATGCAATAATAGAATAACGCCTTAACGTAAAGTCCATATTAACGAACTATTAAGTTAATGTAAGTAAATCACTTAGCTTTTGTTTGTTGCGGTTGCATAAAGTATCAGGTAAGATAAGTGTGCAATCCTATTTTGAAAGGAAATGGAAATATGTCCTCCTTAGTTGACATCGCCTACAACAAAATCAGGGAAAACATTATGACTGGTATTTATATGCCTGGATCCCTTTTATCAGAAAATGAACTAGCTGAACTGCTGAACATGAGCCGGACACCTATTAGAAGTGCCATCTCCCGTTTAGAAACAGAAGGGTTCGTCTCCTCACTAAAAAACAGGGGCATTTTCGTAAAAGAAATATCTTTCAAAGAAATGTTAGATGTAATGGAAGTATTCCTATTTTTAGAGGAGTTTTCCGTGGATTCCGTTAAGGAAAAAGGCCTCACCTTTAATATAGAAGAATTAAAAACCCATTTAGATCAGCAACTTGAAGCGGAAGAAAGAGATGATTATCCTTCCTATGTGCACTCATCCATGATGTTCACACGAAGTATGATCACTTCAGCTAATAACCACAGAATGCTGCAAATCATGGATTCTGTTAAGGATAAGCTTATTCATTTCGGCATTATCAATTGGAAGCTGACACCTCATCAAAAACATTACTCTGCCAATCTACTAAACAAGGCTATTTATGAAGCGGTTTGTGCCGAAAATTATGCGGAGGTCAAGCGGTTATGTAAAGAGGCTTATGGGAGAAATCGGGAACGATTTATTCGATCTGGAATTCAGTAAAATCAGGAAACGGCCGTTGTTGCGGCTGTTTATTTTTATTTTGGAACAAACAAAAAGAAAAGCTATTCTAGCTTCTCTTGTACGGCACTTTTTAGTTTTACCCATTAACCTTCAGCTTTCTCTTTAATCGAATTGCAACTGCAATGACTAACATCCTTAATATTGCACAACCCTTATAAAAGCAACCACTCCTATTATCACAGTTTTAAGGGTAACTTGGTGCCAAGTTGGTTGTGTTAATGGGGTATAAATTGTTTGTAAAAGGGAGGGAGAGATGCTAGTTTAAAATCCCAGAATAGCAACATATTGATTTTGCAGCGCAAATCTATTATTTGACCAGCCTAAAGTATTCAGCACATAACCTAAAGAATCGGCATTATATCTGCCTGCGACTTTTTGATAGGCTAATAGTTCATAAACATTATTTAAATCAAAATCTACAGGATACAAACCGCTTAAAGGATTTACAAAACCAGTGATAGGACTCTTCAATTTACCATTAGGATCATAAATTTCATTTAAATAATCTGCATCTCTTGTTGATATATCGATTATATAATTTTGATTATTAAACTTGCTGAAAACC
Organism: Niallia sp. MER 6; assembly: GCF_023714395.1. NCBI lineage: Bacteria > Bacillati > Bacillota > Bacilli > Caryophanales > Bacillaceae > Niallia > Niallia sp. MER 6. The sequence continues at coordinate 55,495 of NZ_JAMAUK010000026.1, forward strand.
TTCACTTTATAATGATCTAAATACGTAACCTCGTACTGGTATTGTTCATTATAGACATTGAAATCAAATAACAGTTTTGCAGTATTCCCTTCCAAAGAATATATATAATGATACATAATTCCACCGCTGCCGCCGGTGGCAATACTTATAAAAATATCGTCGATGCCATCTCCAGTGAAATCTCCTAAAAATAACACAGGATTGTAGCCTGCATTTTCACGTAGGGAAACACTTATTACCTGGCCAGTTCTTCCATCTTGAACATGAAGCGTAATATTTTGAATAAATGGACTGTCTGCTGTCTTCGTTCCAGTTAAATAGACATTATCAGGCATTCCATCCCCATTAACATCACCACGTGCAAAGGAAACAACTTCCGGCTGATTAACCCCAGTCCTATAATAATGATACATACTATCCCTCTTTTCAGCTTGGCGATTCCTTATATATCCCGTTTTTACTTCGTTCCTACAGTCTATGGTGTTTGATGACAATAGAGTCTGTACGATAAAATATATCTCCTAAAATAACGAAACTAAAAGGAGGCAAATGTCTCCTTTTAGTTTCGTTTATTAATATTAAATTCACCTCTTCTATATAATGTATAGACGAATATAAAATGAGGTGAAATTGTATACCATTTCAAACCTGTTTCTAATGAAGTTCGTTTAGCTCAAAAAACATTTAAAACCTATAAAAAGACGAAAAAGCTTATTTTAGGAGCGATTTTTGCTTGTATAGCAGCTGTTCTCCAATCTGCGGGCGGCTTTATTCCCGGAATAGGCTATCTTTTAAGCCCCCTTGCCACAGCACCTATTCTGTTATATTCGATGCTTTCTACTCCATTTGGAATTCTGGCTTATTTTCAAACAATTTTATTGCTATTCATCCTTCAGCCAACAGAACTGATTGTATTTCCTTTTACAACAGGATTATTAGGGCTTGGCATTGGGGCAGCCTTTTACTTCTTTAAACACAGATTAAGTATTATTGCTGCTGGAACTTTGTCTTTAATGCTAGGCATAAGCACTCTGTTGTTTTTACTGCACTATCCTATTCTAGGGCCAGCCTTCTCAAACTCCCTTTCCTATCTTACTATTGGCCTTATTTTTTTCTGTTGCTTCCTTTACAGCTGGATATGGGTCGAAATTGCTTTAATTATTTTTAAACGATTAAAAGTGTTTGCTAGCTAGCTATATAAGGTTATGGAATTATTTCAAAAACAGTGCCTTGGTTATAATCAGCTACCTTCATAGACCCATATACTCCTAAATATAAGGTAGTTTGATTTAGATTTGATCCTAAGCTAACATAGTATGCTGACTGCGGCCCAAAGTCATAATTAATATCAATGACATGAAAATCATTTTGTTTCCCATCTGGTCTTGCACTTGTATATGCTAAAGCACCTCTTTTTCGTGCAGAGTTCTTCCGCATAACATCAGTAAAGATAACTCTTCCCGTTAAACTAGGAATTTCATTTCCTAAGTATGGCTGAACTCCAGTTAGTGCTGTTCCACTAAATTTATCCGGTCTAGGGTCTTGATGAAAGTAACTGGTTAAAGGCGGAAGTCGACTCCCTGAGAGTGTCACAGCTTCCTTATAAAAGCTCCATATTTGCTCCTTAGTTTCTGGGTTAATCGTACAATCTCTTATAATGGATGTAGGAAAATCTCCTTCCCAACCCCGCCAGCCGAAATTTATCAGTCCTTTTTGGCTTGATTTGATATTTCTATCATAAGCTTTAACAAGCTGAGTAACCGCTATTGGCTTATAATGGACAAATGCAAAAATAGACTCTACCAAATCTTGTCCGACATTTCCTGCATATTTAATAAACTGTTGATAATAACTTTGAAATGAAATACCTGTTATATTTCGAACTCCTTTTGCCATAACAGTGAGCATCTCCTGAATGTCTGAAGGCAGTTCATGAAAACGAGTAACGACAGGTTGATTATTGGTAGATGTATACTTATTTATATCCACTTCAATAATTTTACCGGCGATTTCCATATCATCTTGACTTAAATTATATGGGTCATAACCTGATCCACCATCCCCAGTTGTTAAAATAAGTTTGCCTGTTTCAGGTGAAAAGTTTAAGCTGTTGACACCATTATGATTTGAAAAAGGCCTTCTTAAGTTAAGCAGTGTCCGTCTTTTTTTAGGTTGGCCACTAGATTGTAAACCCCATTCTTCTACCTTATCTATATGGTCATACTGAGATTCTCGATTCGTCCACCTTAACTTTAAAGTTTCAGGCTTGCATGGGTCAGGTTTAAAATCTTCTAGTTGAACACCTGGCCCCTGTGTTCCAGCTGCAGAATAATGAAGGTAAAACAAACCGTTATACCTAAAATTAGGATGAAAAGCTAGCCCAAGCAATCCTCTTTCATCATATCCGCCACTAGTGCCTAATTGTATGATGAGCGGGCGAATATCTAAAAAAGTGTTAATCCTCCCGTTACCCACATAAAAGATTTCTCCTACCTGGGTTGCAATAAATAAACTTTCAACAGAATCACCTGGAAGTACAGCTGTTTTCATTACAGTGGGCAAATTTATCTTACTTACAATCGGGCGTAAACCAACTTTAACTTTTTTCAACTGCTTTGACCTCCCCCATTTTCTTTTATAAGAATATGTTTTGAGCTGTTTTATAAGTACTAAATTAAGATGGGAGATTTTATGAGAAAAAGGATCGCACTTAGCTACCTCCTCTAAACAAAAAAAATGAGTTCGATATATACCGAACTCATTTTAACCAAGCTGTCTAATGAAACTAAGCAATAATAGAAGTTAAAATGTTTCATGTGAAACATTTCTGCTAGCTATTAAAGCGATAACCACTTCCCCAAATTGTCTCAATCGGCAACTCTGATAGTTTACCTTTTTTTAATTTTTCCCGAATGCGCCCCACATGAACTACAACTGTAAATACATCACCATCTAAATCATCCATATACCAAACTTGCCTGAAAAGCTGCTCCTTTGTCCATACGCGGTTTGGATGCTCCATAAAGAACACAAGTAAATCAAATTCCTTCGTAGGAAAAATGAACTCCTGCCCTAAAATAAATACTTTACGTGCACCTTTATCGACTAGAATATCCTTCATTTCTAGAATATCCTGTGAATATCCAGCACCTGTCAGCTGCTTAAACCGTTTTATATGGGCCTGTACACGTGCAACGAGCTCACTCGGGCTGAATGGTTTGGTCATATAATCATCTGCACCTAAGCCGAGTCCCCTTATTTTATCAATATCTTCCTTTTTCGCCGAAACAATCATAAGAGGAATATTTTTCTTTTCACGAATCCGCCGGCAGATTTCAAAACCATCCAAAGAAGGCAGCATCAAGTCAATAACAATTAAGTCAAAGGGTTCATTTAATGCCCGATTTACACCTTCTAAACCATCTACTGCAATCTCAGCCTCCATTTGATGTATCTCTAAATAATCTCTTTGCAGCTCAGCAATACTAATATCATCTTCAATAATTAATACTCTTGGTGACAGCATGATAGACACCTCCCTTTAAGCCCTTGCCAATATTATTGTTACAGTCGTGCCTAATTGCAACTTACTTTGAATCTGCACTTTTCCATGGTGTTTATCGACGATTTGCTTAACGATAGCAAGCCCTAAGCCGCTGCCTCCTGTCGTCGTTGTACGCGCTGCTTCTCCACGGTAAAAATGGTTAAATACATAAGGAAGCTGAAAATCTGCAATTCCCTGTCCATTATCTGTGACATATACCTCAACATTATCAGCAGCTGCCAATGCTTCTATTGTTATAGATAATGGCTCTGCTAGCTTCTTAAACTTTAAGCTGTTTTCAAATAGATTATTAAATGCCCGATTCATTTGCATACGGTCAATAGAAACATATACCTCATCAGCCGCATTTATCTGGAACTTAACATCTTGGTTGTATAATTGAAACTCTTCTGCCATATGCACAAGAAAATCGGAAAGCTGAATACGTTCAAATTGGAAAGGAACTGCTTCTGCATCAAGCTTGGAGTACAGAAAGAGCTCTTCTATTAACTGATTCAAAGCAAGTGATTTAGAATGAATTGTTCTCAAATACTTTTCCTGCTTTTCAGGAGTATCAGCAACCCCCTCTCGCAAGCCTTCTATATAACCGATAATAGATGTAATTGGAGTTTTTAAATCATGAGATATACTCGCAATTAATTCTTTTCGATTATTTTCAAGACCTTGCTTTTCCTTTTTAGAGGCTAAAAGTGTTGCGCGCATACTCTCAAAATTTTCTTTCAGCTGCTGCACTTCCTTTGCAGTACTCTCCGGTAAGGCTGGTGTTTCAATTATTAAGTTTTCCTCGCGCAGCTCAGACATGAACTGTCCTAAATTTTCTAAAGGCTTAATAATAGTCCTGCGTAATAGCTGATTCAAAAACAGCACAGCTCCAAATGATGCAAGTAGGATAATGATAATAATAGCAATTCCCCATTTAGTAAAAAACTCTAATAGATTATTTTCCTTTTTTAACACGAGAATACTTCCCTTTGCCTGATCACTATAATAAAAATCAAACTTAATAAAACGATATAATCTTCCTGCGTTATCTATTGTTCCTTTTGTTTCAATATTATTTGCATCAAAAACTGGAAAATGAACAACTAGCGATTTTTCAACTAAGCCTTTGGAATAATACAAAATATCCTTATCATGGCGTATGACAACACCGAGTGACTTTTTCTCAATATCTTGGAAATTTCTTTGCACATCTTCTACTAAAAGCTGGTCTGGATCTGTTTTTGCAATATTGCGCAGCTCAACGTAAGCAAGCTCCTCTTCCGGACTCAAGGAGCGCTGCTTCGTAAAGGTTTGATACCATGTTTTCGGTGTCGGAACAGTACCTGTCGTTACATAAAACAAAATACATAGGATTGCGAGAATAGAGATACTCGCAATCACAATACCGCCAATATATGAAATTAAAAACCGATTTTTAATGGTCATTTTGATTCCCTTCTCCATTTATAAAGGAGATAGTCAATGCTTTCTTAAAAGCTAAAGGACGGTTTTGATTCTCCTTTATATGGTTCATGCTCTACAAAAATGGTAATGTCTTTTCCTTCAGCATCCTTCCCGACACGTTTATAAGTAAATCTATTTTCATTCAACTCAGTAAGCTCTAACGCTGCACCATATTTATTTTCACCGATTGAAACATGTGCACGGATTTTATTATCATTGGTTACATCAAAGTAACCAAAATCGCCGCGGCTTTCCCCTGTTTCCAGATTAAAAAATTCATATTGATTTGTATATTTATCAAACTTTGCTAAGCTGATAAAGTTTTCATTATACATAGTAACATCATTGCCTTCTTCATCAACAGCCTTTGTACCTTGCCATAACGTACTGCCAAGAATATTATCTCCATCTTCCTCTGTAACAATATCCCCTGTAGAAGCCGTTAAATTTCGCGCTGGTGTTGTGAAGGTTAGCTTATTTTCATCATACGGTATATGCTCAACAAAAACTTCTATATCATTGTTATCCGCATCTTTCCCCATGCGTTTATAAGTAAAGATATCCGCTTCCAATTCTGTTATATCAACAACTGCCTGATAATTCATTGTACTGGAAATAAGTATACGCTTTGCACCATCATTTGTCATAAAGAACGTGCCTTCATCACCGCGTGTCTCACCAGTTTCGGCATTAAAAAATTCATAATGTCCAGTCACTGAATCATACTTTGCTAAGCCAATAAAGTTAGCATTCTCCTTTGTAAGATCATTATTATCTTTATCATAAACACGAGTACCCTGCCAATTTGTGCTGCCTAGTATATCGGCCATCTCTTGACCTTTTGTTTGTTGGACCACACTTTCCTGTTCTGTCTGCTGAGTCTTTGCAGAGTCTGATTTCGCTTCATTATTTGTTGTATCACTGCATGCCGCAAGAATAGTAATTGAGCTTAAAAAAGCTGCTGCTGCCAATTTAAATTTTTTCTCCATATTTATTCCTCTCCTTTATCATTTGCTTACCTTTATTTTAGAGACCAATACTAAACTCCTTATATCGCAAATATAAACAAAATATAAATTCATAAATTGTTCAATATTTCACAATTTTATGGTGGATTTCCGTGTTATGATGAACCCGTAATAAGGTTAAAGGAAACTAGTAATATTCTTAATCACTAAAGGAGTGAATCACATTTATGAAAGCAGTAGTAGTTAATCCAAAATCTAAAGCAAACATTGAGATTATTGAAAAGGAATTGCGACCGCTAAAATCTGGTGAAGCCTTGGTAGATGTTGAATACTGCGGAGTATGTCATACTGACCTGCACGTGGCTGCTGGTGATTTTGGTAATGTGGAAGGCAGGATCCTTGGACATGAAGGGATTGGAGTTGTATCAAAAATTGCAGATGACGTCACTGGCTTAAAGATTGGCGATAGAGTCAGTATTGCCTGGATGTTCCAAGCCTGCGGCAGATGTGAATACTGCACAACAGGCAGAGAAACATTTTGCCGCAACGTCCAAAACGCTGGCTACAGTGTCGATGGAGGGATGGCTGAACAGTGCATCGTAACAGCCGATTACGCAGTTAAAGTGCCTGAAGGACTAGACCCTGCACAAGCTAGCAGCATCACGTGCGCAGGTGTTACTACCTACAAAGCGATTAAAGTTTCCGACATAAAAGCTGGTCAGTGGATTGTAATATATGGCTGTGGCGGATTAGGAAATCTTGCTATCCAATATGCTAAACATGTATTTAACGCAAAAGTTATTGCAGTAGATATTAATGATGATAAATTAACATTAGCTAAAGAAATAGGAGCAGATATGACAATCAATCCTGTCACACAGGGGGATGCTGATAAAATCATTCAAGCACAACTCGGTGGAGCATATGCAGCAGTTGTAACAGCTGTTTCAAAAACAGCATTTAACTCTGCCGTCAACGCAGTCCGCGCCTGTGGTAAAGTTGTCGCAGTCGGCCTGCCATCAGAGACGATGGACTTAAATATTCCACGCCTTGTACTTGATGGGATAGAAGTAGTCGGATCATTAGTTGGCACACGCAGAGATTTAGAAGAAGCGTTCCAATTCGGAGCAGAAGGAAAAGTAGTTCCAATTGTGCAATCTCGCTGCTTAGAGGAAGTACAGGATGTCTTTGAGGAAATGGCGCATGGTAAGATTCAAGGACGGATGGTGATTGATTTTAAACAGTGCTAGTGTGATTGCTGAAACCATGAATACGTGCATTCTGACATAAGCTTAGGTTAGATATTCCCAATATTTATCAATAAGAAAAACCGGGCATAGCCCGGTCCTTTTCATGGTTAGAGAATATCCGATAATTTGTACTCTATGCCATGTACCCCTTTATAATACTCAGGATACATTTCACCCCCACATTTTTCACATGCA
>NZ_JAMAUK010000027.1:0-61699 GCF_023714395.1 Niallia sp. MER 6
GCTTCCCAATGTTGGTGTTTATCAAAAAATATTCTTCTCAATATATTGGTCTCCATAAAATGAAAATACCACAGCTTAAATGACTGTGGTAGACCCAAATTTTTATACTTTCTTATCTTTCAAAAAAAAAGGATAGCAAAATGCTATCCTTCCATCTCTGACATGATTAATCAATGATTTTAACCTCGACTTGCTGTCTTCCCCATTTCAGTGCTTGCTTCTCTGAAGACATAAACAAGTCTATTTTATTCCCTTTAATAGCTCCGCCTGTATCTCCAGCAATAGCCTTACCGTAACCTTCCACATAAACGGTAGAGCCTAGCGGAATAACTTTCGGATCAACTGCGATGACCTTTTGATTTGGATTTTCATTCAAATCAATCCCTGTCGCAGTAACACCAGAGCAGCCTTTACAATCTGCTGTGTAGGCAGTTGCAGAAACAGTCAATGTCTCGGCATTTCCTGAATCATCCTTATTAACTGTTTTTGCAGCTGACTCTTTTGTTTTTTCCTTCTTACCGGAATCTTTTTTGTCGATTCCGTTATCGACGATTATTTTTTCACCAGCATAGATTTTTTCTGAAGATAGATCATTCCACTCCATTAAATCCTCTACTGAATTGTCATTTTCCCTTGCGATGCTCCAAAGAGTGTCGCCAGATTTGACTTTATATTTTTTCTCCACTTGGAGATCTAATGTATCGTTAACTTTAATTATGTCAGAATCAAGGTCATTCCAATCTTTAATGTCACCTGTGGAAACATTATAGTCTTGGGAAATGCTCCAAAGTGTGTCTCCTTTTTTTACAGTGACTTCTGCCGCCTTCGCTTCTGTCCCTATGGAAGTGGCAATTGTTGCGCATGCAATAAATGATAATAGTTTTTTCATTTATCTTTACCTCCTAACTAGCTTAAACAAGCTAACGGGTATTATCTTAACATGAAAAGCGCAAATAAAAAGAACAAGGAGATAGCAATTCCGTTACTAATATGACAAACCTTTAACAGTTAAAAGTCTAATTGTCAGAATAGTACGTATTGTTATATCCTTGCTCTTAGTATTTTAGGACTATATTGGAAATAACTAAGTCTTTTAACCTACATCATTTCCTGCTTTCGGAAAAGTTATATGGAAAGATGTTCCTTTGTTTTTTTCACTTTCTATATATACTTTCCCTTTAAAGTTCTCAATAATCTTAAAACTCACCAATAATCCTAACCCTGTTCCTTCTTTTTTTGTAGTGAAAAACGGCTCTCCCAGTTTTTGAAGCTGGTCCTTGTCCATCCCAATCCCCGTATCTTGAAGCAGCACATCAATACTCTTGGCAGTAGTTTTCACTGCTATTTTTAAGCTGCCTCCACTCGGCATTGCTTCTACTGCATTTTTAATAAAATTAAGAAAGACTTGCTTTAGCTTGTTTTCATCACATTCTAGACGAGCCTCACTGTCATCAAAAGTAAAGTCTACTTGCACTTTGCTCTTTCTTAACTGGTAGTCTAATATGGAAAGAACATTTGCGATGATTGGTATGATTTCCTTCTTCTCCAGGCTGGCAGAAGTCGGCTTGGACAATAGCATAAACTCTTCGACAATGGAATTAACCCGTTCAATCTCTTCTAATACAATGGAAAACAATTCCTGCCTGTCTGTTTCTGTTTCATCCATACTCAAGAATTCTGTATATCCTTTTATAGAGGTGAGCGGATTGCGGATTTCATGGGCTATACCTGCAGCAAGCTGACCAACTGCCGCTAGTTTGTCCTGTCTGTGCAGTATTTCTTCTGTTCGTTTTCTTTCCGTTATATCATTTCTAATGGCTAAATATTTATATGGTTTGTTCTGACTGTCCAAGAAAGGAATAATAGTGGTATCTACCCAATAGTACGATCCGTTCTTCGCTTTGTTGCGAATCTCTCCCTTCCACACCTCTCCGTTGGCAATAGAATGCCATAATTCTTGAAAAAAGGCGGCCGAATGATAGCCGGAATTAACGATTCGATGTGTCTGACCGATTAACTCTTCTTCCGAATAACCTGAAATCCGGCAAAACTTATCATTTACATTGGTGATGACTCCTTGCTTATCTGTAAACGCAATAATGCTTGACTGGTCGAGGGCAAACTTTATATCGCTCACCTCTTGCACCATTTCCTGCATCTTTATTTGGTCTTGCTTCTGATCTGTAATGTCTCTTCTTATGGAAACATACTGATATGGTTCTCCTTTTTTGTTAACGAAAGGAACAATAACCGTATCCACCCAGTAGAAGCTACCATCCTTTGCTTTATTGCGGATTTCACCTTTCCATATATTCCCTGAACTGATAGTCTTCCACAATTGTTTAAAAAACTCTGGCGAATGATAGCCGGAATTAATTATGCGGTGATTTTGGCCAATTAATTCAGAACGGCTGTATTTCGATATTTCCACAAATTTATCATTCACATATGTAATCATCCCATTTTTGTCTGTAAAGGCGACAATCGAGGACTCATCCAGCGCATACTGCATATCGCGAACATTTATATCATTGACAGCAAGCTTCTCCCTTATCAATGTACTAGTCCCAATAAGGCCGCCCAAGATTAATATAGTAATGAATAAAACGACATAAACAATAAAGCTGTCATCATAGTGGCTCGGTTCATATTCAATCGGTGTCATGCTGTGCAAAAGAATGAAATGACTTAAAAAACATACACCTGTAATGATGAAGCTGCATAACGGTCTAACGATACCTTTAGCTATTCTTGTCTTTTTAGCAGGATAAAAAGACAGCTTCACGGAAAAGGAAAAACCGCTGAACAGCAACAGAAAGCTGAAAAATAGAGCAGGCATATTCTCAGCTTGCACCGAATTACCGATTGAATAAAGCCCTAATATGAATACTGCCAGCATGGAAAAACTGAAAAACAAGCTGCTTACATATATCCGATGCTTATTATTCTCCTTATCCAGCATAGAATAAAACGCCATTCCGGCAAAGCAAATTCCGATCAGCATGGATAAGGTGGCAATGGGAATATCGTAGCTCGAAGTTGCGTATATATTATCGGCCATTAATGCAACAAAACTCATTACCCAAAACCCAAAGCCAAGAGAGAAGGTGCTAGCTAAAAATAAAAAGCGGCTGTTCTTTTCAGAGGCTTTAACAAGCTGAAATAAATCAAAAGAAGTGTAGCTGGCCATATAAATTAAAATAATACTGATAATGACTAGAATGGAGTTATACAAAATAGATCCTCCCATACCATTTTAAAAAACAAAAATGAAAATTTTATGACAAAATAACAACACTTATGATTGTAATGGAAATGTAATATAGATGAAAGTATTTTTCTTATTTATGTCATGGAAATGATTCTTTCTCATTAATAATCTATCCTCTATTAGTCATATATTTTTGAAGCAAAAATATACTTACTATTCAAAATAATATGATATAATCATTTCGTATCACTAAATACCTTTAATAAGGGGAGGAATCAGATTGCAAATAACTAAACAAACAAGGCCCTACCGCCATGAGGTGCCAGAAGAATTAAAATGGAAGGTGGAAGACCTGTTTGCAGATAGCAATGCGTGGAAAGCTGCATTAGTACAAGCAGAAAACAGCTTGGCAGCTTTTGATCAATATAAAGGAAAACTTGCTACAAGCAGTTCTGTATTATTGGAATGCTTGCAAGCACAGGAAGCGTTGCTTGAGAGTATCGTACTTATCAGTACATATGCCTCCTTAAAGCAGTCTGAAGATGGCACTAATCCTGAAAACCAAGCAAACTCTTCCCTGTTTGCAGCTTTTAATGCTAAGGCAGCCGGCACAATGTCCTTTATTCAATCAGAAATTTTAGAAATGCCAGAGGAGCTGATTGCTCAGTTCTTGAAAGAAGAACAGAAGCTTGCCGTTTACAGCCGCAACATTCAGAAAATCTTAGCTGCAAAAAAATATGCATTATCGAGTGAAACAGAAAAAGTACTGGCATCATTAGGCCAAATTCATGCTTCTCCTTATTTAGTGTACCAAAGCAGCAAACTGGCTGATATGAGCTTTGCTTCCATTGAAGATAATAACGGAGCAGAACTTCCTGTATCTTTTGCATTATTTGAAGATGTTTATGAGTTTTCACCAGATCCGGAAATAAGAAGAAATGCTTATAAATCGTTTACAGACACTTTAGCAAGTTACAACAATACAATTGCTGCAGCTTACAGCACCGAAGTAAAAAAACAAGTAACTTTAGCTAATATTCGCGGATATGCTTCTGTTACAGACATGCTGTTAGAGTCACAAGAAGTAACTACCGAAATGTATCATAACCAGCTAAGCGTTATTTTCAATGAACTAGCCCCACATATGAGAAAGTTTGCAAGCTTGAAAAAAGAACAGTTAGGTTTAGAAAAGATGCTTTTCTGTGATTTAAAGGCACCGCTTGATCATGAATTCAATCCTGAAACAACCTTTGAAGAAGCAAGCGATATTATTTTAGAGGCATTAAAGGTGATGGGACCTGAATACTCTGAAATCATGAAAAAAGCTTTAACAGAAAGATGGGTTGATATAGCTGATAATGTTGGAAAATCAACTGGTGCTTTCTGTTCTAGTCCGTATGGCTCTCATCCATTTATCTTAATTACTTGGGGTAATACGATGCGAAGCGCCTTTATGTTAGCACATGAGCTAGGACATGCCGGTCACTTCTATTTGGCAAATAAAAATCAACGTATTGTCAATACAAGACCGTCAACCTATTTTATTGAGGCACCTTCTACAATGAATGAAATGCTGCTTGCTGACTATTTGCTGGCCAAAACAAATGACAACCGAATGAGACGCTGGACTATCCTTCAGCTCCTTGGCACTTACTATCATAATTTTGTTACACATTTGCTTGAAGGAGAATTTCAACGCCGTGTTTATAAGCTGGCTGAAGAAGGAACACCTTTAACAGCCAGGGTTTTTAATGAAGTAAAAGGAAACGTATTGAAGGAATTTTGGGGAGATTCTGTCGAGATTACAGAACAGGATTATCTGACATGGATGCGTCAGCCTCATTACTATATGGGATTATATCCTTACACCTATTCAGCAGGGTTAACAGCTTCGACAGCCGTTGCGGCTAGTATTCGTGAAAATGGTCAAGAAACAGTCGATAAATGGCTTGATGTCCTTCGCGCTGGCGGAACAAAAACTCCGCTTGAGTTATTGAAGGACGCAGGAGTGGATATGTCTAATCCAAATGCAATAAAACAGGCCGTCGCATATGTCGGCACACTTGTCGATGAATTAACAGACAGCTTTGCTTAAATAAAGAAGGTATCTATCCTTTGATAGATGCCTTTTTTACTTTATTTTCCATCATATTTTTTTGCGCACAAGCAAACACTGTTTTTAAAGGAGAGAGTATGATGAAGAACTCAAAAGACACTAAAATGAACAACAAGCAGCGTTCAGCAGATGACCGAGGAGACTCTATCGACCAGCTTCAAAAATTAGAAGCTGCCAACAGCATGATAGCGGAAAAGGAAATTGGTCAACAGAACGAAAATTTATAATAGAAAGGAGAACAACCCAATGGACACACTTGATCCAAAAGATCTGCAATTAGGTGATGAAGTATATGTCATTTACCATAATCCCCATACACCATCTGTATCTAATGTAAAACCGGCAGAAATCGTTCAGCATCCAAAAGATCCAAATGCATTAGCACTTTTTTTGAACGACACATTCCATACAATTGAAGATGATGATGCCCTCTTTCACTCGGAATCAGATGCTGAAAATGCCTATAACCAAATGTATCAAGATGAAATAGACAATTATTTTTAATAAAACAAGACCCCGAATATGGGGTCTTGTTTTATTAGTTATTTATTTGTGGCAATTCTCTCATTTCCATCGTTGTCTCATTTCCACATAACGGACATTTCAAATCATCAGTTGCAAAATCCTTCCTCATCCAACCGTTGCAGGAATTGCAAGCATACACTTCCAAATTCAATAAAACTTCCTCAGGCTTATCATCCATTCCTTTTCTGTTAAAAAACATGCTGTTAGCCCCCTTTTTTGTTTATTATGAACATAAAGACTCGTTTTTATAGGTATTTTGACGATTTTTTAGAATTTTCTTTCCGTCACATAAATGAAATGCTTATTCTAAAGTTCACTGAATCGCGATAAGGGTTGAAATTATGCTATGATGATTGTCTAACAAATACGTATCCTTAGGAGAAATCAAACATGACAAACCAATTGTATTACTCGTCCCCCTACATGTCTTCTTGGACAACAAATATCGTAAAAACACTTCATAAAGATGGTAAAGAATATGTTGTATTAGCAGAAACAGCTTTTTATCCTGAAGGAGGCGGACAGCCAAGCGATACAGGTACCATTAACGGCATTACTGTATTGGATGTTCAAAAGGAAGATGACGGCACCATTTTACACTTAGTCGAGCAAGAGATAACCGGGCAAACTGCAGAGTGCATAGTTGACTGGGAGAAACGATATGACCATATGCAGCAGCATACTGGCCAGCATTTGCTGTCAGCTGTATTGCATGAGTGGAAAGATATTGCAACAGTAAGCTTCCACCTTGGAACAGATTACACAACAATAGATATAGACATAGAAGAGCTTACAGCATCAGATTTACTGGAAATTGAAGCATTATGCAGTAAATACATATTTGCAAATAAAGAAATAAAAACATATTTTGTAACAGAAACAGAGGCTGCAGCATTACCTTTGCGGAAGCTTCCAAGTGTTACAGGCAAGCTTAGAATAGTGGAAATTGACCAAATTGATTATTCAGCATGTGCAGGCACACATGTTGCCAGGACTGGTGAATTAGGTTTTATTAAACTGCTTAAAACAGAAAAGCATCGCAATCAAACCAGGCTGTTCTTCTTATGCGGTCACAGGGCAATGAAGGATTACCAAGTTTCCCAAACAATCTTAACGGCGCTCAGCGACAAATTCCGAACTAATAAGGAAATGCTGGCAGACAGAATTGACAAGCTGGAGAAGGAAAAGAAAATATTAAATAGTGAGCTGGAAGCAGCCAAATTAGAAAATGCCGCTTTTTTAGCTGAAAAGCTGACAATCAATACAGACAGCACTGTCATTTCTGCTTCATTTGCACATAAACCACTAAAGGACTTACAGCTTCTTGCTAAGACCATTATTAAAGAAAAGGATTATATAGCAATCCTGGCTTCTGAATCAGATAAGAAATTATTAATTCAGCATAATGGCAGTCAGTCTATTTCCTGTGGAGCACTGCTGAAGGAAGTGCTTGCCGAAATAAACGGCAAAGGCGGCGGCAATAACACTCAAGCCCAAGCAACCTTTGACAGTGAACAAGACTTGAAAAAAGCAATGGACAGCTTAATCAGCTCAATATAACAAAGGAGAAGCCTTACAGCTTCTCCTTTGTTATATTGTCTGCTTTCTTTCATACAGGGCAAGAGCAATCTTTATTTGAAAATAGCTGATATGGGGGTCCAGTTCTTCTTTAATTGGCTTTAGCTTCTCTCCCCCTACCTTTTCGATCATTGCCTCAATTTGTTGCTGCTCTTCCTGTGATAAAAATTGGCTCCAATCAATGGAGTGCCCCTCTTCCTCACATTTAAGCAAATGGTTTTCGATAGTTATAGTTGTCATGTCTCTTTTCTCTGCGATTTCTTTAAGATTTAAGCCAGTATTCAACATTTCGAGTGTAATTAAGTGAGAGTTTTCTGTTTTGCCTTTTTTCTTTGGCAATGAACTAGATTCTGTTCCTCCTACCTCTTGCCCTTTTTCCCAGTCCTGCGGATTTTCTTGTTTATAAGAAATCAGTGTCTCCAGGATAATGCCGCCGTATTTGTTGAGCTTATGCTCTCCTATCCCTTTTATCGCCGACAGCTCATTTACGTTTTCCGGTTTATGACTGGAAATTAATTTGAGCGTTTGATCGGAGAAGATAACAAACGGAGGGACACCTTCACTATCAGCCAGACTTTTTCGCATTGCTCTTAAACGCTGGAACAATCCGTTATCTTCTGTAAGTGCCTTTGTTTGCACCTGCTCTTTTCTCAGCACCTGTTTGCGCTGAAGCAACACTTCTTTTCCTGTTGCTGTGACCTTCAAAACAGGCAGGGAACCGCTGCTGACAGCTATATAATTTTCTGAGATTAGAAATTCAATGAAGTCACTTACAGCCTTCGCTGACTGCTCCTTCATAATTCCGTATGTTTTTACCTTATCTAATGAAAAATCAATTATTTTCTTATTTTTAGAGCCAGTCAACACTTGGGCAACCATTGTTTTTCCGAACCGCTCTCCCATGCGCATCATGCAGGAAAGCACCTTTTGTGCTTCAACCGTTACATCTACAACATGCCTTTCATCCTTACAATTTCCGCAGCGTTCACAAGTTTCCGTTGTTTCCTCCCCGAAGTAATGAAGGATGTATTTCTGAAGGCAATCCTCTGTATGACAATAATTAATCATTGCTTGCAGCTTTGATAAATCCTGTGCTTGTTTATCAGGATCATGTGTAGTCTGATCAATCAAAAACCGTTGAATACGAATATCTTGTGCAGAATATAAGAGGATGCACTCACTCGGCAGACCATCTCTCCCAGCACGGCCGGCTTCCTGATAATAACCTTCCATGTTTTTCGGGAGCTGGTAATGAATCACAAATCTTATATTGCTTTTATCAATACCCATCCCAAAGGCAGTTGTTGCCACCATAAGCTGACAATCATCGGTGATAAATTTCTGCTGCTCCTCTTCTCTTGCCTTGTCTGTCATGCCGCCGTGATATTTTGCCAATGAATAGCCTTTGTTTGTTAATCGTTCATATAGCCGTTCCACATCTTGTCTTGTGGCAGCATAGATAATTCCTGATTCTTCTTTGTTTTTGTTAAGAAATCTCTCAATATACCGATGCCTGTCCTCTCCTTTGACGACAGAGAAGGACAGATTACTTCTTTCAAACCCGGTAATAACCGTGTTATCTACAGAAATATCCAATTGAGCGCAAATATCCTCCTTAACTACTGGGGTTGCTGTAGCCGTAAGGGCAGCAACAATCGGCTTTTTCTCCAGCCGTCTAATTAATTGGCCTAATCTCGAATAACTCGGACGGAAATCATGTCCCCATTGGGAAATACAATGTGCCTCGTCGATTGCGATAAACGGAATTTCCAAGTCATTAAGCATGTCAATAAAGAACTCTCCATCAAGTCTTTCAGGGGCAACATATAAAATCTTATATTTGCCTGATTTTAAGTCTTCCATTCTTTTAGAAGCTTCATAAGAGTCAAGCGTGCTGTTTAGAAAAGTTGCCGGTATGCCCGCTTCTGTCAAAGCATCGACCTGATCCTTCATTAAGGAAATCAGCGGTGAGACAACAAGCGTTACACCAGGAAAAATCATCGCCGGAACTTGATAACAAATTGATTTTCCTCCTCCTGTTGGCATAATGCACGCAACGTTTTCGCCTTGGAGGATTTGGCGGATTACCTCCTCCTGACCATTTCTGAAAGTATCATAGCCAAAATATTCTTTTAAAATAGATAAAGCTTTGTCAAACATTTATATTAATCCTCCTAATAAACCGAAACTTAGTCCTTTCCATTGTAACATTTTTTTTGCATGTAAAAAGTCGACAATTTTATAGGATTTTCAGCCTTCAGAGATTCTTTTTTTGCACTAACCAAAACTTATGAAGGAATTACCTATTCTTTTAGAGAACTTCCTATTATCAACATATTAGGGTGAGTACGATGGAGTAGTCTATTAATGTAAACTAGAAGGTTTAGATTTTAGCCTATTATGGAAAGGCTTGATGATATGCGAACAAAACTTGTTATAGTAGAAGGCTTGCCTGGAAGCGGCAAAACGACAACCGCTTCTGCATTACACGAAATAGTAAGAAATAACAACATAAATAGCGAGCTATATCTTGAGGGTAATCTTGACCATCCAGCTGATTATGACGGTGTCGCCAGCTTTTCTCTTTCTGAATGGGAACAGCTTTTGAACACCAATCAACAATGGGATGCATTAGTTTCGTATGGTCAGCAAAAAGGAGACAATATCCTTTTGCCTTACAGAAAAATAATCAATCAAGACAGCATGTTTTTTTCTAAAGAACAGCTGAACGATATTTATAAGCATGATATTTATGAATTGCCATTTGAACAGCATGCTATGCTAGCTGCTGAAAAATGGGCTGAATTTACAGAAAAAGCGCTGCAAGATGATAAGCTTTATATATTCGAATGCTGCTTCATCCAAAATCCATTAACAATCGGCATGATAAAATGGGGAATCCCGCAGGAAATCGTGGTAGAGCATGTACTTTCTTTAGAAAAAATAATTCGCAAGCTCAACCCAGTGTTACTTTATGTAGACCAAGATAATCTTCCAAAGTCATTCCGTAAAGCATACAACGAAAGACCAGAGGAATGGAGAAAAGGATTTATTGAGTATTATACAAAGCAAGGCTACGGAAAAAAACATCATCATACTGGTCTAAATGGTACAGTGGAAGTTCTAAAAAGAAGGAAAGAACTAGAATTGGAGATTTATGAACAGCTGACAATCAAGAAGTACATGCTAAACAATTCTCTATATGATAAATCATCAGCACGTGCACAAATTACCGACACATTAGCTTCATTTTATCTAATCTAAAACAATAACAAAAAGGCATAAGCGATATCGCTTATGCCTTTGATGCTGTTTTACAGCCAAGCTGCTCCAACAATGATCAATAGAATGAATAGAACAACAATCAATACGAATCCGCCACTACCATATCCACCAGATACTGGAGCTGCATAGCTGTATCCTCCACAACCACAAGAACCGTAACCACCATAACCGTATGCCATTTATAAAACACTCCCTCTTTTTATATTAATTTAATTAATAACCATAACCAACGTAGCTAGATCCTACAATGATTAATAAAATGAATAGCACTACAAGCAGAGCAAAGCCTCCGCCGAATCCTGCTGTTTGTTCACCACCCATTTAATCCACCTCCCTCATGCACATAAGCATCATATGTAGATACAGGTTGTCTCGAATGGGCACATTTTTATTTTTTTTTTATTTTTGTCCATTTTTATTAATTATCATAAAAATAGGCAATCTTCCTTTGAAAAGGAAAATTGCCTATCGTCCGAACTAGAAAAAAGGAATGAATGCAAGTGCTGCAATCAAGCCAAAAGAAAAACCAACTGCTGCTGCACCCCAGCCCCAGCCGCCATAGCCACCATAGCCGCGGTAATAACCAAATCCAAATCCGCCATAACCTCTTCTGCCGCCGCCTAATGGCCTAATGTAAACTTTGTTAGGAGTAACTCGATCAATGATTCCTGTATGAACTGTACCGTTATGTGTACGAATACGGACACATTTTCCAACACCTTTCGAACATTGATTATAATAATTGTTCATCGCGCTTTCCACCTCCACTTATTTCCTTATATCTTATGTCCAAGCTATAAAAAAGTATGGACAGCCTTCCTATGACATTAGCGGAAAATAAAAAGCTCTCTTAAATACAGCAAAAAGTCAGCCCTGCTTATAAGTTAATTTATTTTTAGCAAGTGCTGACTTTATAGAGTTATGACGGACTTTCATTCCATTGTTTTTTTAAAACAGCCTCCTGTTTTTCCAGACGAAGCAAGAATATATTCAGCCCTAGACCAATCACTGTTAAGACACTGAAAAATAAATACACATGAAAGATGCTGTAATGATCAAAAATAATGCCGCCGATAAAAGTATTGAACCAGTTGCCAAGCCCATTGCCAATCGCCGAATAGAAGGTGATTGATGTTGCAATTAAATGGACAGGCGCTATTCTTCTAATATATTGTAGACCTGCCGGAATGAACAGCCCCACACCAAATCCTTGCAGAAAAGCAGTGGCATAAACGAGTGTTAAATTCGGTTCTGTAAAATAAAAAATCCATCTGATTAAGGAGAGTATTCCCGAAAATAATGTAATTTCTAACAGGCCGAATTTTTTTATCCATGCCCCTGCAATTCGCATAAAAGGGACTTCTGACAGGACCGCTATTAAAAAGGCTATCCCTATTCCGGTATATGTACCTCCGCTTCCTTCCACAAACAAACCAAAAAAAGTGTTGTTAGCCAGATTCGGACTAAAAATCATAAACGTGATGATTAAAAACAGCATGTACTTTTTATGGGCTAACAGCTTGCTTGCTCCTTTAAGGGGATTGCTGTTTGCAGCAGCTTTTTCACGGGGCATCTTAACTGTTGTAAGCGAGCAAATCAGCAATGCAGCGAAAAAGGAAATAAAAATAATGCTCGGGGAAACTTCTGAAATCCTGCCCATTACAAAGACAGCAATCCCAAAACCTAAAGCTCCGTACATCCGCACATTTCCGTAATCAAGATTATGTTCACTCGTGTATTTTATCGTGATGCTGTCAGAAATCGGGACGATTGCACTTTGGAATACGGCAATCAATGTCGCAATCACAAAAATCCAGATAAACTGGTCCATAAACAAATATCCTAGACCACATAATCCAGCAAAAAATGCGCATAATTTAAGGATAGATGTGGGCGCATTTGTCTTATCAGAAAGAATTCCCCAAAAAGGTTGAAAAAATATGGTGACAACAGGGCCAATCGACATAATAATGCCAATTTCAAAACCAGATAAACCAATCGAATTGTTTAAATAGACACTAAGCAGCGGAGCTATGCTGCCGCTGCCAAAAAAGGCAAAAAAATAAAAGCATTGCAGGATAAAAAGTTGTTTTTGTGTTTTCATTTAAGTCCGGTCTCCTTTGCTTTTACCATTATATATCAGCATCTGAATACATGAAATGAATTTACAGAAAAAAACCAATAAGGAGCTTATATTTATGCTGGAGGCTGCAATATGGGGAGCTATCGCTAGTCTGTCTTTGTTTATCGGAAGTATAATCGGCCTTTGTTTTGAGGTACCTGCAAAAGTGAATGCCTATTTGATGGCACTGGGGACAGGAGTGCTTATCGGTGCTTCCGCCTTTGACCTGCTTGTCGAATCAATGGAAAAGAGCGGGCTTTTGATGACTTCTGTCTCTTTTCTTGGAGGGGCCCTTCTGTTTACTTTAATTGAAGTTTTCTTGTATATGAAAGGCGGTACAAATAGAAAACGGTCAACCGGAAATATTGCTTCCCATTCCGGCATAGCCATATTCATCGGAACTTTAATGGATGCTATTCCCGAATCGTTAATTATCGGTTTAAGCTTGATCGCAACCAACCATGTCGACATTCTGTTTATTGTCGCCATCTTAATCAGCAATTTTCCGGAGGCCCTTTCTTCTACTGTCGGCTTAAAAAAAGATGGCTACAAAAAAAGAAAGATTTTATTTCTATGGGCAAGTGTTGTAGGTATATCCGCACTAAGCAGCTTAATCGGCTACTCATTTATGGCAAATGCCTCCGAAATAGTTATTGCGAGTATTGAAGCTTTTGGTGCTGGAGGACTAATTGCAATGGTTTGTTCCACTATGCTTCCTGAAGCTTACCAAAAGGCTGGTCCGGTTGTTGGGTTTATCAGCTGTATCGGCTTAATGATTGCTCTTGGACTGACCTAAGATTCTGCTATCTTATTTAGCGATCTTCTTTTGACTGCTAGTTACATTTACGTCTTTTAGCTTCCCTTTTTTTCCGGAAAGGATGTACATATTTACTGCTCCGACAAACAAGCCTCCGCCAATAATATTGCCAATAGTCACCGGAATAAGATTATGAAGCGCGTTTCCTATTGTAATAAATTCAGGATGGGGAACAATTAATGCAATGGAAAACAGTCCCATATTGGCAATACTGTGTTCATAGCCTGAGACCATAAAGCCGAAAACAATAAGCATGGTAGCTAATACTTTTCCCACATCTTCTTTCATATTCATTGGAATCCAAATTGCCAAACAAACAAGCCAGTTACACAGTATAGCCCGTATAAACAGCTCTAATGTTGTTGCGCTCATTTTGCTGTTTGCGACCTCCATCAGCCAAGTTGTTTTTTCCTCCAAATGAAACAACCCGGAATAGTAAATAAGAACCGCAAAAAGTACAGCGCCGGCAAAATTGCCTAAATATACGGTAACCCAGTTATAAAACGTATCACTCCAGGTTGTTCTGCCGGCAATTGTGCTCATTGTAAAGGCCATTGTATTTCCGGTAAAAAGCTCCCCACCCCCATACATGATAAGCACTAGTGCCAGGCCGAAAAACATAGCTGTCATCATATAAGTTCCGGGCGAATGTACATCATAAAAAGGCTGTGCCAGCTTATAACAAATCACAAGGGCAAAGCCAATATACATACCTGCTAAAATTGCTTTTGTAAAATACCGGAGAAAGGAGCAATCAATCAGCTCTTTCTTTTTTAAAGCATAGGCAACCGCCTTCTTAATTGGTTCCTGTTCCATTTTGTGTTCACCCTCTCTCAATCAACAGTTTGCTCACTATTGAACAATCAATGACATTATATATTATTTTTTTGAGAGAATGACAAAGAAAAAACATGTTTCACAAAATTGTAGCATTTATTGCCTTTTTTCCTATTCATACGATGGAAACAGCATATAATGTACAACGGAACATGTTTTTAGCAGTGTAATTTAATGTGTTGTAGAGGAAGTCAATTTATTAGGTTGGCGGATGGGAACGATTAAATGTGATCTAGGTTTAGTGAAGCTTATTTTGATCCCTGATTTTTTCATCTTATTTACTAAATCAACAAGCTGTTTTCTAGCCATTTATATCTACTCCTTTATGTCCTGTTATATGTAGTGTACAGAAAATATATGAAAAAAATATGAACATTTAATAAAATTTTATTGATATTTTACGTATTCCCCAATCCAAGCACCTAAAACTCGTTTTAGTCATTTTAACGCTTACAAATCATATTCGCTTAAGATTAAACAATTCCTCCTTTTTTTATAAAAAATCTCAAATCTTACATAAGGAAAACGCGGAGATTGAGTAAGTTTTTCTAAGAAAAATTCGCTCTTCCCTGTTAATGATGGTATAATTTTATGGATATTGTATTTTGGAGGAAAAAATATAAATGATAACAGTTAGCAATGTTGGTCTTCGATATGGTGATCGTAAATTATTTGAAGATGTTAATATTAAATTCACACCTGGGAATTGTTATGGTTTAATCGGGGCAAATGGTGCCGGTAAATCAACTTTCCTTAAAATTCTTTCCGGTGAACTGGAAGCTCAATCCGGTCATGTTTCATTAGGCCCTGGAGAAAGGCTTGCTATCCTGAAACAGAACCATTTTGAGTACGAGGAGCATGAAGTGCTGCAAGTAGTCATCATGGGTCATACAAGACTGTATGAAGTAATGAAGGAAAAAGATGCTATTTATATGAAAGAAAACTTCTCTGACGAGGACGGTATGAAAGCTGCTGAACTTGAAGGTGAATTTGCTGAATTAAATGGTTGGGAAGCTGAATCAGAGGCGGCAATCCTATTAAAAGGATTAGGAATCAATGAAGATCTGCACAATAAAAAAATGGCAGACATCAGCGGATCAGAAAAAGTTAAGGTACTTCTTGCACAAGCACTATTTGGTCAGCCAGACGTTCTTTTGCTTGATGAGCCTACAAACCATCTTGATATCGGCGCAATCCAGTGGCTAGAAGAATTCTTAATCAACTTCGAGAATACTGTTATTGTTGTTTCCCATGACAGACATTTCTTGAACAAAGTATGTACTCATATTGCTGATTTGGATTACAGCAAAATTCAGATTTATGTTGGTAACTACGATTTCTGGTATGAGTCAAGCCAATTAGCTTCTAAAATGGCAAATGATGCAAACAAGAAAAAAGAAGAAAAAATTAAAGAGCTGCAAAACTTTATCGCACGATTCAGTGCAAATGCATCAAAATCCAAGCAGGCAACATCAAGAAAAAAATTGCTTGATAAAATTTCTCTGGACGATATTAAACCATCTTCTAGAAAATATCCATATGTTGCATTTACACCTGAAAGAGAAATAGGAAATGACCTATTGCGTGTAGAGAATCTGTCAAAAACAATTGATGGCGTTAAAGTTCTAGATAACATCAACTTTATCATGAACAAAGATGACAAAATTGCTCTTGTTGGAAAAAATGAACTGGCAAAAACTACTCTATTCCGCATTTTAATGGGAGAAATTGAGCCAGACAGCGGTTCCTTCAAATGGGGAATTACGACAACACAAAGCTACTTCCCTGCAGATAACTCTGAATACTTCGCACGTGACGAGCAAAGCCTAGTTGATTGGCTGCGCCAATACTCACCAAATGATCAGACAGAAAGCTTCTTGAGAGGTTTCCTTGGCAGAATGCTGTTCTCTGGTGAAGAAGTAATGAAAAAACCTAGCGTTCTTTCCGGAGGAGAAAAAGTCCGCTGCATGCTTTCCAAAATGATGCTTAGCGGTTCCAACGTGCTGCTTATGGATGAACCAACAAACCACTTGGATCTTGAATCCATTACAGCATTAAACAACGGCCTTATTAACTTTAAAGGCTCCTTGCTGTTCGCATCACATGACCATCAGTTTGTTTCTACAATCGCAAACAGAATCTTTGAGATTACACCAAGCGGCCTAGTAGACAAACAAGTAACTTATGATGAGTACTTGGAAGATGCACAGCTGCAAAAGCAAGTAGCTGAAATGTATAAATAAGTACAAAAAAATGGGCCCTGCTTGTTGCAGGGCCCATTTTTTATTGCACTATAATATTGATAATGGGTTAGTAGGTATTTTTAACTTATTTGTTAAAGTGATACAAAATACCCAAAATACGTTTATAGAAGTAATAGAAGTCTTTATTCAAAAAATGAACGGAAGTGGTGAGACTCCTACAAGAATAGCGAAACAGCCTTTTCCCACTGGAAAGCGAACCACAGCAGTGCTAATCAACATCCCTAGTTTACCAATAAATTTATCAAGCTTATTATCAAACAGTCTTCTTTTGCCATCTTTTCTTTTTGTATATAACAGCAGCTGCTATGATACCAATAACAAGGACACCAGCTATGACCTTAATAGAAAGATAAGAACTATCACTTTCTTCCTTATTACTTAAAGTGTCACCAGCTTGAAGCACATCGAGAGGCACCTTTTCCTTCAGCTGAAGTGATTGAATAGTATCGCCAGCTTTTGTCTGCATCAACAGCTCTCCAGTCGGTGTGATAACTGGTGTGCTGTTATCCTTCGGAACAGTGACAAGCTCGGTCTTTTCTGTTTGAAAGACTTTACCTGCAACTGGATATTGCATACCTGGCGGAAACGTGTCATTTATAAAAGTTTTGAAGCCATAATCAAACATTGCTTCTGTATCTTCATAAACATCCTCTTTCCAATCACCTTTCAGGACAATTGCAATTAAGTTTAGCCCGTCATTGGCAGCAGACGTTGCTAATGTTTGTTTGGATTGATCTACATAGCCGGTTTTCCCACCGTTGACACCTTCATACGGCAGTTCTCCCTTTAACATAAGATGGTGGGTAACAAGCGTCGTATCCCAAGATAATCCATCCCAGTTCAACTCTTTCGTACCGAAAATAGCTCGGAAGGCTTCATTTCTTAACGCATACTTTGTGATAAGCGCCATATCATAAGCAGTCGTATAATGGTTTTCATTGAACAAACCACTTGGATTCGTAAAATGAGTCGACTTTACTTTTATTTCTGTTTTCAAATAGTCATTAAAGTTTTGTTCAAATTGCGCAGGACTTCCATCTAGATATTCTGCAACTGCATCTGCAGCATCATTGCCTGAATTGACAAGCATACCATTCAGCAGTTTTTCCAGACTGACTTTTTCACCAGTCTCTAAATAAACACTGGTCCCCTCTTCTTCTGCTGCATGTTTGCTTACCATTACCATATCGTCTAAAGAACCTTTTTCTAATGCGTATATGGCCGTAGCGATTTTCGTCAAGCTCGCTGGATACATTTTTTTATAGCCGTTTTTTTGGAATAGTACTGCACCTGTTTTTTCATCAAGCAAAAGTGCCGACTCGCTCTTTAACTCGAGTTCTTTCTCCTCTTTTCCTGCAGCTGATGCAGTTGACGCAAAAAGAAAGCTCAAAAGAACAAGTGCGGCAATACTAATCTTCATCTGTAAATCACCTAATTTTTCGTCTCTTTTCAATTACCATGACTATTTTACCAGATTTTACTCTTGATTGCACAGCGATCATATGTTTCAATTCATTATCATTTTCTATATTTGGATAATTTATTAGAAAATTTTTTCAAACTAACGTTTAAATGACAGCAAACACCGTTGACCAAGTCAGCGGTGTTTCCTGTCATTAGATTAAGCTGTTATTTAATTCCTTTGCTTTATTAACGGCATGAAGATACACTTTCTCTGGAAAACCCGTAATCCTCAGCAGTTCGATTGCGTTTCTTGTGTTGGACGCACCTTCTTTTATTAAAAAATCAAAGATGATTTCATCGTCTACTATCTGTTCTCTGAAATGATAATTTTTGTATTTATCATTAAGCATCTCTGTTAATTCTATATCATGAGTTGCCGCCATGATTTTTGTATTGCTGCAATGATTTAAATATTCCAGTACTGATTCGGCGGCAGCAACCCTCTCCATTGTATTAGTGCCTTTAAAAATCTCATCCATAAATACATACAATAACATATCACTGCTATTGTTTCTTCTGTCAAAGATTCTTTTCAATGCCTTAATTTCACTTAAAAAATAGCTTTGTCCCTTTTCGATATCATCAGACATTGCCATGGAAGAGTAAACCTCCCCTCTTGTAAGTCTGATTTTATGGCTAGTACTTGTATTTAAAGCTTGTGAAAATATAATATTTACAGCAATAGTTTTGATGAAGGTCGATTTTCCTGAAGCATTCGAACCTGTCAGCAAACTATTTTGCGTGAATTCAAAGTCATTGCCAACAGGGTTGCTTACTAAAGGATGATAGCCATTAACAATTGTCAAAGAATCATTATCAGTGTATTCTGGCAAACAATAATATGGCAATGTTTTTCTCCACAAAGCAATCGAATAATACAAATCAATTTCCGCTGTTTTTCTCCATGCCAACTCGTATGTTTGACTGTTATTGTTTATAAGATAAACGATGTAATGAAAAACAAAATAATCTATAAGAAAAATTGATTTCAACATCGTAAATAGTTGCAGTATTAAATTTGTACCCGTTGGATCATCTTTCAATAAAAAAACACTGATAAAAGGAGCACTTTTTAGTTTACTTGTCTTTTTTAAAAAGTCAGTGTCCTGATTTAGCTTCGCGATATTTCTGGAGGTAAGCAGGATAGTTAGGCAATAAAACAAGCTTTCATATTC
The DNA here is from genome assembly GCF_023714395.1 of Niallia sp. MER 6. NCBI lineage: Bacteria > Bacillati > Bacillota > Bacilli > Caryophanales > Bacillaceae > Niallia > Niallia sp. MER 6. The sequence goes on from NZ_JAMAUK010000027.1 coordinate 19,395, forward strand.
AGCTTCGTTTTTAGAACGGTTTATGTAGAATAAAAAACTGTTCACTAATATGCTAATAAAAAATAACCCTAAACCAATTTGAAGGGAAAATCCAATGATTGCTAATCCTATAATCGGAAGCAAACCTAGCAATATATATATTTTATTGAAACTACTATCAGGTTTTGCATAAATATATTTGGAAGAGTTAGCATACGGTGCTTTTCCTAATGCTGATAAAATCAGTGATAACTTCGTGCGGTATTCTTTGTTTAAACTTATTTTTTCTATCTTTTTTTCTTCAAACAAATGCGTTTCATGTGGTGCTTTTAATCGATAGTACAGCAATTCCTCACCGATTGATGTAAAGGTGAAATTAATCGTCTTAAAAATTTTAGTCAAATTTAGATCATGCCAGGTAATATGATCGACGACAGCATTCTTTTCTTTATTTAAGTTCACATTTTCATAGAGATATGTAAATGTTTCATGGAAATTTTCTGTATGATCTAATTTCTCATTCTTGTCCCATAAACTTAAAATAAGCTTTTTCCTTTTCCGCGAATAATACATATTAACAAGTACAGCTATTCCGCTTACTATTACGATTATAAAAACATAAAACATATTTTCCTCCTATTCTAGCATTTGAATATACTTTATTTTAACTTAAAATCCAATTTATTACCAAATTTGTTTTTTATTATCTTATTTGAATGCGTAGAATTATTTAATTTACAATAGAAAAAAGAGCTGAATAATATTTCAGCTCCTTTTACCCTTAGCAACAAGCATTGTTACTTGTGCTGATGTAAACGGCAGGGATGACTTCCTTCTATACCCTAAATACTTTGGCTCCCATATGTCACAATATTTGTTTTTAAAATTCCGCAATCCTTGAAAATGATAAAAAACATGTCCGTGCTTAAAGATTTGCGCGGCCACCTTTTCACTTAAGAAGGAAAAGCGTGAAATCCCAAGATTGGATAATGGAGCCATTCCTAAATTACAGCTTTCCGTCCCTGCTTCCTTCAAATACTCAAAGGTATGCAAATACAGAAAATCCATCGATCCAGATGGAGCGCCAGGCAAACTTCTCATTAAATCTATCGACCACATTTGTTTTTGTTGATAGGAAGGAATCAGTGTTAAAAATGAAATTATTTTACCATCAGGATCTTTTACGTAGATTATTTTACATGTATTTATATAATCCCTTTCAAAAAAACCTAATGAAAAGCCTTTTTCTCTTCTTCCTCCAAGCCATCTGTAGCTTATATTCTCCAGTTCATTTAAAAGTTTTAGATCATGTTCTGGCAAAGAAACTTGCACAGTATAGCCTTCTCTTTCAAATTTATTTTTTATCGCTCGATAATTTTTCATTTTTTTACCTGTCAGTGAAAAGCTGTTCAAGTCTACATGCCCTTCTTCACCAAGCTTAAAAAAATCATATCCGTTAGCATGTAGAATCGGCAGCATATTTCGGCTCGTTTGGTAAAAGACGGGCGTAAATCCATAAATATCAGCTTTTTCATAAAGCTCCTCCACGGCTTTTACAAAGTCTTTCTCTTCACCGATAGGGTCTCCTAAAACAATCAGTTTGTCTGCATATGTTTCATATGCAAACAGCACATTCCGCTCTTTATTCCAAAAGATATATTTATCATGCAAAAAGATAAGATGTGCTAAAGTGGTGCCATTATACTTTTCCAAATGTTCCATTATCTCTGCTTCCATTTCTCTAGATGGCAATTTTGTTAAGCTCTTCGGCTTCTTAATCCAATAGCCTACAAGGATGATGATAAGAGCAATAAATAAAGAAACAAATGCACTCCAAAACAGACTTTTTGCATCTGAAATAATATAGGGCTTCACAAATTTAGGGACACTTGCAATGCTTGTTGGCAAATTTAAATAACCAAGCGTCAAATAACCAAATGAAAAAAAGGATATAACAATTATGTCAAAGCAAATTTTCCCCCAGGTTAGGACAAAGCTCTCCCGGTAGAACTTGCCCCTTGAGAGCAGCAGAAGGATTAACACAACAACGATGATTGTTGCTTCTTCATAATCAAGCCCTTTTAAAAATGTCGTAACAGCCGCAATTGCCAAAACGAATAAAGTGAGATGATAGGTCCTCTTTTCCCTGTATTCTATCCCTCTAGCAAGACCTAAAAGGACAAGACCTGCTCCGACGGATACGTGATGGGAAATGTTCATGACAGGCAAACTGATAAATTGCTCTGTAAGACGCAGTCTTTCTAAAATCCCTGGTACTGCACCTGAGATTAACAGCAAAATTCCTGAAAGAAACACAAGAATTGTCAGAAAGAAATGACTGATATTCTGCACAACTGCACGCGGGATATTGTTCCAATATTTATTCCACTTTTTCCATAAATCGCGAATAAGCAAAATCAAACCAGTGAAGAACGGTATAAAATAATAGCCTATTCTGTACAGGAGAAGCACAACAAGCAGTTTTTCTGTAGAGACACCTATATATTCAAGGCCCCATAGAAATACAAGGTCAAATGCTCCGATTCCACCAGGAATCATGCTGACAATCCCAGCACCGACAGCAATAAGGAAAATCTTCAGAAAGTCCCAGCCTCCTACAGGGAGGTCAACAAGGCATGCGAGCCAATATAAGTAGAAATAAATGAAGCTCCACTCTAAAATAGATGCACCGAGCAGCGAAACTGCCATGGTACGGGATTTAATAATCTTATGTAAATTGGTTTTCTTTATGAAATAGCTGATGATAAGGATTGGCAGTATGGCCGAAACGACTAAGGTTGTCACCATCAGCCAATGATGATTCTGTATGAGCGGCATCTTCCAGCTGTCAAATAAAATCACCCAAGTTAAAAAACTAACTCCAGTTAAGTAAAACATCGTGATAAAAGCAATACCCTTCATCAGCCTCTTCTTGTCTTGCTCATATTCTTTATAAAAATAAGTTCTTAAGGCGATACCAATTAATCCGCCAAATCCAAGCAGATTAGAAAAGGAATTGCTGATAAGAGAATACTTGGTCAGCTGTTTCACTGATATTTGTGCATTTAAATATTTGCTTAAAAAATGATCATAAAAATACATTGGCGATAACGCTATAAATCCAAAAACAACGATGAGGACTAGCTCCAAAAAGTCCAATTTATCAATATATTTCATTAACAGCCCGAAATCGATGGTAAGGAACATATCCCTGAATTCCAATGAAACAAGCAGCAGCAAGGTTACTGGAAATAGTATTTTCAGCAGCAGCATTATTCGGTCTTTTGTTATAAACGACATTAAAACACCTCAAAAAATTTTTTGCGCTTCAATTGATATTTAGTAATCATTAAAGCATGTCCATCATTGCCTTTGACTTACATGAAAGACCAATGAATGGCAGATAAAAATAAGAATACAAACCAGGAGAAAAAAATACATACTCCCCTATCATATCTTAAATCGGCTGTGCGGAAAATAAAAATTAACTTTTTTACATGCATTTTCCATTAGTAAAATTATGCACAAGTCACATTACTGCTAATCCTATAGTTCACTGGTAATTTAAAATCCCATTAAAACAGATTTACTATTTTGCTTTTCTATTATATAACAGTTAACAAAAAGCAATTTTGTTATACACTTTAAAATACGAAGATTTTATGCTATTTCACTTTTCTCCCCCCTCCCCAAGTCTTGTCATATCAACAGTTCACAGATTAGTCACAGAATTGCCTTAACTTATACATAATTTTGTGAAATACATCACATTATTATCTGTTATATTTAATTTAGAAATATTTTTAATATCTGTTATACAAAAAAAGAGGTGACTATTAATGGAAAAGCTGGAAACAAATTATTGGAATGGATTTAAAAGCGGCAGTTGGGAAAAGGAAGTGAATGTGCGCGACTTTATCTTAAAGAATTTCAAACCGTATCACGGCGACTCTTCTTTTTTAAGCGGTCCGACTGTGGAGACAACGCAGCTGTGGGAACAAGTTCTTGAGCTTTCTAAGAAAGAAAGAGACAGAGGCGGTGTTTATGATCTCGACACTGACATCCCTTCTACAATTACATCGCATGGTCCTGGTTATTTGGACAAAACAAAGGAAAAGATTGTCGGTGTTCAAACAGATGAGCCATTCAAAAGATCCTTCCAGCCTAACGGCGGCATCAGAATGGCAGTGCAAGCGTGTGAGTCTTACGGTTATAAAGCAGACGAAAAATTAGAAGAGTTCTTTACTAAACACCGAAAAACACATAATGCCGGCGTCTTTGATGCATACACAGATGAAATGCGCCTTGCACGAAAAGCAGCAATTATCACAGGGCTCCCTGATGCATATGGACGGGGCCGGATTATCGGCGATTATCGCCGTGTAGCTTTATACGGTATTGACTTCTTAATAAAAGAAAAACAAAAAGACAAAAAAGCAACAAGCTCAATTATGACAGAAGATGTTATGCGTCTTAGAGAGGAAGTTTCAGAGCAAATCCGTGCTTTAGCTGAACTGAAGGAGCTGGGAGAAAGCTACGGCTTCGATTTGTCCAGACCAGCTGCTAATACACAAGAAGCGTTTCAATGGCTGTATTTAGCTTATCTGGCAGCAATTAAAGAGCAAAACGGGGCAGCAATGAGTCTTGGACGTGTTTCCACTTTTCTTGATATTTATATTGAACGAGATTTAGAGCTGGGATTACTAACAGAGAAACAAGTCCAAGAGATTGTCGATCATTTCATCATGAAGCTGCGCCTTGTTAAGTTCGCCAGAACGCCAGACTATAACGAACTGTTCAGCGGCGATCCTACATGGGTAACTGAGTCCATTGGGGGTATGGCTAATGACGGACGGCCGCTTGTGACAAAGAACTCATTCCGCTTTCTCCATACACTTGATAATCTCGGACCTGCGCCTGAACCGAACTTAACAGTTCTTTGGTCCACCCAGTTACCGGAGAATTTTAAAAAGTACTGTGCTCAAATGTCCATTCAAACAAGCTCGATTCAATATGAGAATGATGACATTATGAAACCTCACTGGGGTGATGATTACGGAATTGCCTGCTGTGTTTCTGCGATGGAAATAGGCAAGCAAATGCAGTTCTTCGGCGCTCGTGCGAATCTTGCAAAATGTCTTCTATATGCAATTAACGGAGGCAAAGATGAAAAATTGAAAGTACAGGTCGGCCCTGACTACAGCCCTGTTGCTTCTGAGTATTTGGATTATGACGAAGTGATGGAGAAATTCGATCAAATGATGGAATGGCTGGCAGGTCTTTATATCAATACATTAAACGTCATCCATTATATGCATGACAAATACAGCTATGAAAGAATAGAAATGGCCTTGCATGATACAGAAATATTACGGACGATGGCAACTGGAATTGCTGGACTAAGCGTAGTGGCAGACTCATTGAGCGCTATCAAATATGCAAAAGTGAAAGCAATCAGGGATGAAAACGGCATTGCCGTTGATTTTGCCACAGAAGGAGATTATCCGAAATACGGAAACAACGATGATAAAGTTGACAGCATTGCCGTTTCTATTGTCGAAAGTTTTATGAAAAAGCTGCGGAAACATGTGACTTACCGCAACTCTATGCACACAATGTCCATCCTGACGATTACTTCGAATGTTGTGTATGGTAAAAAGACAGGAAACACACCGGATGGGCGTCGTGCCGGCGAACCGTTCGCACCTGGAGCAAATCCAATGCATGGCCGGGATACAAAAGGCACATTAGCCTCTCTGTCATCTGTTGCTAAACTTCCTTATGATTCATCTTTGGACGGTATATCTAATACTTTCTCTATTGTTCCTAAAGCACTCGGCAAAGAGGAAGAAGACCGTGCATCCAATCTTGTATCTATATTAGACGGTTACGGAGTAAAGGCCGGTCATCATTTAAATGTAAACGTATTTAACAGAGAAACACTTCTAGATGCAATGAAGCATCCAGAATCATATCCGCAGTTGACTATTCGTGTCTCAGGTTATGCCGTCAACTTTATTAAACTGACACGTGAACAGCAATTGGATGTCATTAACAGAACATTCCACGAATCTATGTAATTTATCCCCTCTCAGGCTTGCAGTAAGAATTGCTGCTAGCCTGAGAAGATTGCTTTTATAAAAAACCGGCATACAAGGAAAAGTGAGACCCCTTCTTTCCCTTGTATGCCTAATAAATTGCCCCACACACAGAAAGGAGCATAATCATGAAAGGCAATATCCATTCCATTGAAACATTTGGAACCGTTGATGGACCAGGCATACGATATGTATTATTTATGCAAGGCTGTTTGTTGCGCTGCCAATTTTGCCACAATGCAGATACTTGGGAAATGAATGTTGGCAAAGAAGTTGAAGTAAAGGAAATCATCGACGATTTAACAGCCTACCTCCCTTTTATTCATGCATCAGGAGGAGGAATAACAGTAAGCGGAGGTGAACCGCTGCTGCAGCTCCCCTTTCTAATCGAACTGTTTAAAGAATGTAAAAAAATAGGTATTCATACAGCAATTGACACATCAGGAGGCTGCTATTCAACAGCACCTCATTTTCAAGAACAGCTACTAGAGCTATTTTCCTTTACAGATTTAATTTTACTAGATTTAAAGCATATCAACCGTAAAAAACATATTAAATTAACAGGAATGGGAAATGACCATATCCTTGCCTTTGCTACCTTTCTGTCTGAAAAACAGATACCTGTTTGGATACGGCATGTTCTCGTACCAACTATTAATGACAGTCGAGAAGACTTGAGTATGCTTGGAGATTTTATTGCGACATTGTCTAATATCGAAAAAGTTGAAATCCTTCCTTACCATAAACTAGGTGTTTATAAATGGGAATCGCTTGGTCTAGAATACCCATTAAAAGGAATTGAACCTCCAAGTGAAGCCTCTGTCCAGTTCGCATATAACATGCTTACAGGCTCTCAAATAAATAATTAAGATGATTTTTCGACAGAGAAAAGCCTCAAGCAAAAAAGAATCATTAGCTCGAGGCTTTATATTTATGACAGCTGCCAAAAGACAGCTAATGTGATTATTCTTCGTCTTCTCCATATTCTTCGTCTTCTTTAGAATCTTCAACTTTACCTTTTCCTACTGATAATCCCCATGTAAAGTTAACTGGTACGTTCAGCAGCAGCATGCTTAAGTTCACACCAAATAGTGTCATAGTTTTCCCTCCCTCTTACTATTTTTCCTGCCTATTTCTTCACTTAAAAAGTGAGCATCTTTTTTACTTACACTGCTAACTTATGTAAAACATCTAGGACATGCCTGTGTGAATAACCAGTTTTGGTTATTCACACCAAAAAAACCTCCCGTTTTATAACGAGAGGTTAATCCATTTATTTCTTCCACCAATCATCAAACATAGATGCAGGCACTTGTCGTTTATGTTCTGTAATTAAGTAACGAGCTTCAATTTTTTCAGCTGCTTCTTGTGGGACTTCCTTACCTTCTAAGTAGTCATCCAACTGATCATAAGAAATTCCAAGCTCTGTTTCATCTGCTTGACCTGGTTTCTCATCAAGCAAGTCAGCAGTCGGTACTTTTAAGTAAATTCTTTCTTCTGCTCCAAGTTCCTTTAACAGCTGTTTCCCTTGGCGCTTTGTAAGACCAGTTAACGGCAGTACATCTGCTCCGCCATCTCCATATTTTGTGAAGAAGCCTGTAACTGCCTCTGCAGCATGATCTGTACCAATTACTAGTAAATTTAACTGACCGCCAATTGCATACTGCGCAATCATTCTCGCTCTAGCCTTGATATTTCCTTTATGATAATCAGCTAGTGGAGTATCGGCCATTTCATCATAAACTCTCTTAAATTCGTCAACAGGACCACGAACATTGAATTCAAGCTCTTTATCTGCTGCAATAAACTTCAGTGCTTTGTTAGCGTCGTCTTCATCTGCTTGCACACCATATGGCAATCTTACTGCAACAAATGTAGCATCATAACCTTCACTGCGAAGCTCTTCCACAGAAAGCTGAGCCAATCTGCCTGCAAGAGATGAATCCTGGCCCCCGCTTATTCCTAATACAAATCCTTTTGCTTTTGTCTTTTTCAAGTATTCTTTCAGAAAGTTAATGCGCAGTCTTATTTCTTCTTTAGCATCAATTTCAGGTTTCACGTTTAGTTCAGCGATAATTTGATTTTGTATGCTCATGTCAGCATTCCTCCTGTTATTCCTTATTTTTAATGTTGCTTTTTACTTTTTCTAAATGATTCATCTTGTTTTCCCAACAAAGCGGGCTTAAATCAACTGGATATTCCTCCGGATTGAGTGAACGCTTGTATTCATCCCACAGCACATCCAAGTTATCCTCCGCATATTTTTGTGATTCAAAAATTGTCGGTGACTTATAGATAAGCTCTCCATTTTGGAAAATATCCTTATGAATATCCTTCGCATGGAAATTAGTAACAAATTTACTGATATAAGTATGTGTTGGATGAAACATCTTTAAGCGCTCCTCTTCTTCTGGATGCTCCGTTTCCAAACAAATATAGTCACCTTCGGATTTATGGTTGATGCTGTTGATGATGCGGTATACCCTTTTAATGCCAGGTGTTGTCACCTTTTCTGGGTTTCCGCTGATTTTGATTGTATCTTGCATATTACCCTCTTCATCCTCAATTGAAACAAGCTTGTATACTCCGCCTAAAGCAGGCTGGTCAAAAGCAGTAATCAGCTTCGTGCCAATGCCCCATACATCAATCTGAGCTCCTTGAGCCTTCAAGTTGATAATCGTATATTCATCCAAATCATTGCTTGCTACAATTTTCGTATCTGTAAAACCTGCTTCATCAAGCATTTTTCGCGCAGCTTTGGAAAGATAAGCAAGGTCGCCGCTGTCTAATCTGATGCCGACAAAATTAATAGCATCGCCAAGTTCCTTTGCCACTTTAATGGCATTGGGAACTCCTGAACGCAAAGTATCATACGTATCAACCAAAAAGACACAGTCTTTATGACGTCGTGCATACTTATGAAAAGCCGTATATTCATCTCTGTAAGCCTGAATCATGCTATGAGCATGCGTTCCAGATACAGGGATGCCAAACAGCTTGCCTGCTCTAACATTGGAGGTGGAGCTAAATCCGCCGATAAACGCTGCTCTTGTACCCCAAAGTGCCGCATCCAGTTCATGGGCGCGTCTGCTGCCGAATTCCATTACGACTCCCTCACCGATAGCATGCTTGATGCGAGATGCTTTTGTCGCAATCAATGTTTGGTAATTCACAATATTTAGCAATGCCGTCTCAATTATTTGGGCTTGAGCAAGCGGAGCCTCCACTCTTAACAATGGTTCATTAGCAAAAACGATTTCGCCTTCCTCTACTGAACGCAAGTTCCCGGTAAAACGAAAATCCTTTAAATACTCCAGAAAGTCCTCTTTAAAGCCGCTCTCTCTCAAATATTCAATATCACTGCTTGTGAAATGCAATTCTTTTATGTACTGAATTATTCTTTCTAATCCTGCAAAAACAGCGTATCCATTATTGAAAGGAAGCTTGCGAAAGTACACCTCAAATACAGCATTTCTTTCCGAAACGCCATCCTCCCAGTATGTTTCTGCCATATTAATTTGATATAAATCTGTATGCAGCATTAAGCTGTCATCACGAAAATTAAAACTCATGCTTTTCCTCCTGCGGTTTAACCAATTCGCCTTACAAAATGACTGCACCTAATGTGCTTTTAAAATGATCAATGGCCCAAATATGACCTGGTTCATTAAAGGATGCGGTCGCATTCTCATGAATGAAAAGGTTGAATCCTTTATTGTAACAATCTACAGCTGTATGAAGTACACAAATATCTGTACAGACACCTACTAAATGCACGTCCTTTATGTTTCTTTCATTCAGCTTTAATTCAAGATCAGTACCGGCAAAGGCACTATATCTAGTTTTGTCCATCCAGTATACATGCTCCAGTTCCTTGTTTTTCTCATACACTTCCTTTAATGAACCATAAAGGTTTCTGCCTTTTGTTCCTTTAATGTTATGAGGCGGAAACAGCTTTGTCTCAGGATGATATTGATCCTTTTCCGTATGTAAATCAATAGCAAAAACAGTAAAATGACCTTCTTCAATAAATTGTTTGGTAATAGCAGAAATAGTGCTTTCTATTTTCATTCCAGATTCTCCGCAAGGCAGAGCTCCCTCAATAAAATCGAAAGTATAATCTATATTTATTAGTGCTTTCACTTATGAGCAGCCTCCTAAGGTTACGCCAAAATATGTGAACACATTATACCGAACTTCGTTTCATTTTACCATAAACTAAACTTGTTCCATTTTGTAAGTGATGTATTTTTAACTCTATCATACACCTAATTATGACAATTATTAAGGAAAGTTTTTAGATTGAGACAAATTTTTAATAAAAATTAGGTATTTCCCCCTGTCAATCACCGTTTCAGTCATTTGAGTAAATTATGTACAAAGTATGACTGGTAATAGAACACGATTGCCATTTAGGCTTATTTTCGATATAATTTATTTGTTGATAACGAACCTGAGGTGTATAAATGTTCGAATTCTTAATAGATTTGACAAACATTCCAAGCTATCAAACCATCTACATTACCGTAATGATTGGATTAATGGTTAAATATTTTTGGGATATCAACCTGCAAATCACTGTTAATGATGATTTTATCGCATCAGACGGCCTTTACTTGCAAAGAGTCGTCACGACGGTAAATTTTAATGTTCAAAAATACAATACTCCTATTTTGCAATGGATATGCAAGAATATCCGCAAAAGAATGGAAAGTTCCGCTGATGATCCGGAAAAACCGCTTCTCCTCCTGAATTAAACAAAATTTTTTCAACGAACTAGGAGGAGTCGAAATGACAAAATCAGCAAAAAAACTTTTATTAGTATTTATGACAATATTAACTGCCGTTATGCTTAGCGCATGTTCAACAGCAGGAAACGGAAGCGGGAACAGCGGTGGCTGGTTCCATAACACGGTCGTAGAGCCTTTCGCTTCTTTAATACATGGAATGGCAATGATGTTTAACGGCAACTTCGGTCTTGCCATCATCTTGATTACCCTTATTATTCGCCTTCTATTGATGCCGCTTATGTTAAGACAATACAAAAAGCAGCAGCAGATGAAAGAAAAGATGGAAATAATCAAGCCGGAAATGGACAGAATCCAAAAGAAAATAAAAGCGACGAAAGACCAGAAAGAACAGCAAAACCTACAACGGGAAATGATGGATCTTTATAAGACACACGGTGTCAATCCATTATCAATGGGCTGTCTGCCTATGCTTATTCAGATGCCGATTCTCATGGGCTTCTATTACGCGATAAGAGGCTCACAGGAAATTGCCAGCCATTCATTCCTATGGTTTAATCTTGGCCATTCAGACCTTATTTTAACAGCTATCGCTGGTATTGTTTATTATTTACAATTCCGTGTTACTCAAAACACGATGACTGCTGAACAACAAAAACAAATGAAATTTATGGGATTAATTTCCCCAATCATGATTGTTATGGTTTCTCTTAATGCTCCAGCTGCCCTGCCGTTATATTGGACAGTCGGCGGAATCTTCCTTATCTTCCAGTCTATGCTTGGAAGAAAGCTGTATCCGCCTGCCAAAGTGGCTGAAAGCACGAAAGAAGTTAAACAATAAGGAAAAAAGCAGAACGGACCTTAGTCCGTCTGCTTTTTTATTTACCCAATATTCGCAGTTAAATAACCAAACCACACAAAAGCAAGTCCTCCGCCAAACGAGAGCACTATATACCTATAAAAGGTTATTTTGTTGTTTTCCTTCCACAACTGAACTGCCTCAACAGCCAATGTAGAAAAGGTCGTAAATGCCCCTAAAAACCCGACTGCAAACAACAAATGTACCGTTTCACTCACATGCAGTCCTGAAAGTAATCCTAATAAAAAAGAACCAACTAAATTAACTATCAGAGTGGCAACTGGCAAAACAGTAGTGATTTTTGACTTTATGTATTGTATTAACCAAAATCGGCTGATTGCGCCGATAAATCCGCCGATGGCGACTGCACCAATCATGTTAACCATCGTTCTGCCCTCTTTCTGCAAGCTTTGATCCTGTCTTCATTCCGATATAGGCAGCTGCTAGGCCGAGTGATGCACTTGCTGCCATATACATAAATGCCTGCAGTATTTTACCTGATTGCAAAAGGTTCAGTGTGTCGAGACTGAAGGTCGAAAGGGTCGTGAATGAACCGAGAATGCCTGTGCCGACCGCTGTTGCAAGTTCTGGCGGAAAGCTGACTCGGCCAGCAGCATATTTTGTTAAAGCACCGAGAAGAAAAGAGCCTGCTATATTAATACATAATGTATGTAACGGAAAGCTTCCCTGCCCTATGCTGCATAAAAATCTGGCGACACTGCCAATTATGCCGCCTATTCCTACATACAAATAAATCATGAAGTAATCCCTTCTTTCCATTCAAAAAGGAGAAAACATCAGCTGCTTTCTCCCGTTCCCGCTTTTATAAATCTTGAAAATAATCCTTATAAAAACCGCCGACTTTTCCTGAGTTATCAACAATGAAGTAAAACTCTTCTGTTTCATTTTTAACTTCATATGTTTGACCGACAGTCAATACTCTATTAACAATATACTTGCTTGCATCTGTATGTATGCACTTTACTTTTTTGACAGTGTTTTTGTCATTCCAAATTTCATGTATCAATTGATAAAGCCCCTTTCACTTATATACTACTTTAGTATATAGCCAGTAAGCCCTTCAACGCAACAAATCCTTAGCTTAAGACACTAAATTCTTTTCATTATCGAAAAGAAAATTAATGCTGCTTCGGTTGAACGTATACCATTTTCCTGTCGAAGCTTGTTGAAAAGTGATATAGCATTGTTTATTTATCCAGTCCATCCTTTTAAATTCCATTGCTTCATATGTCTGATTTTCCTGTTTAATCGAATATAATATGTTATTTGCCTGTATATTCATCATATATGACCTTCTTTCTATGATGTCGTATAGAATATATATACCACTGGCAAATTGTCCGTTAAACATGATTAAGCCTATTTTTTATTGGCTGAATCTTGAAAAAGCAGTCCAATCATGGCCTTCAATTTCCTCCAAAAGCATTTCCTCTTTATTGCAAGCATATGTAAAAGCCATTAAAGGTTTTTCTTGTCCATAAACCTCTACCTCAACTCTTATATAGAGGCTGTTTTGGTCTCCTGGTGTATAATCTTCAAACTCGTCTAATAGATGCAAATCTGCAGCCGGGACTTCAAATACTTCACCACGCACCCTTTCGTTACCTTTATCTAAACTTAAAAAAGGATAGCCTACCCCTGCATCATACAGCTTGCCATAAATCCACATATTTTCAGCAATACAAGGATAATTTCTCATCATATAGTGATTGATTTGCTGCTTCCTTAAAGTGCCGTAAACAAATAGATAAATCTTCATTTTTATCTCTTCTCCTTAAAGCTTTTAGCTCGGCATAAATTTAAGTGAATAGCTTCTGTGTCTTGGTCCGTCAAATTCACAAAAATAAATCCCCTGCCATGTTCCTAAGCATAAACGCCCACTTTCTACTATAACAAGCTCAGATGCTCCGACAGTACTTGCTTTCATATGTGCTGCTGTATTCCCTTCCATATGCCTGTCTTCGTTGACAGTCCAAGGATATACTTCGTCAAAACGACGAATCATATCACGTACTACATCTGGATCTGCATTTTCATTTATGGTAATTCCAGCAGTCGTATGCGGACAGTACACAATGACTATTCCTTCCTTCATTCCATATTCAGTGACTGCTTGTTGAATATCATCTGTTATTTCATACAACATCGTGTGCTCTTTTGTTTCCAATCTTTTGTGAATCATAGCCTGCTACTCCTCTCCTAATTCTTTATATAACTTATATCCTTTTTATCCATAACTATAACATGTCTCATTCCATACCACTCCTATATCGTTAAATTTATCCAGCTCCACCTTATCGCTTTTCATTGTCCAAGCATTGCGTTAGTATAAACATTGTAAGAATATTCAATCCATTTATTTAAGGAGGATGCAAAATGAAGATTATGAGCAATGAACAGCTGATTTTTTCTTATCGAGATGCATTAAAGGCCGGAAATGAAGAGGAATGGATTCTTATTTTAAAGGAAGAAATGGACAAACGAGGACTTAAGCCAAATATAATGTCTGAATAAACAAAAAGGGGATGCTTATTTTTAAGCATCCCCTTTTTATTATGCTTCAAACAGTAAGGATTCTGGATCTTCCAGCAATTGCTTAACTCTTGCTAGGAAGGTTACTGCTTCTTTGCCGTCAATGATACGGTGATCATAAGAAAGTGCTAAATACATCATCGGCCTGTTTTCCATTCTTTCATTATCGATCGCAACAGGGCGCATTTGGATTTTATGCATTCCCAATATCCCGACTTGAGGTCCATTTAAGATAGGTGTTGACAGTAGCGAACCAAACACACCGCCATTAGTTATTGTAAATGTGCCTCCTTGCAGGTCTGATAACGACAGTTTATTATTACGTGCTTTATCAGCGAACGTTAAAATATCACTTTCGATCTCTGCAAAATTTTTGCGATCTGCATCGCGAAGAACTGGTACAACTAGCCCTTCATCTGTTGACACCGCAATACCAATGTCATAAAACTTCTTAAGGACAATTTCATCCCCTTGGATTTCAGCATTTAAAAGCGGTGATTTCTTTAAGCATGCTACAACTGCTTTTGTGAAAAAGGACATAAATCCAAGCTTTACATCATTTTCTTTTTGGAATTGATCCTTCCGTTTTTTGCGAAGGTTCATAATATTAGTCATATCCACTTCATTAAAGGTTGTAAGCATTGCCGTATTTTGCTGTACCTCAACAAGCCTTGAAGCAATTGTTTGCCGTCTGCGCGTCATTCTAACGCGCTCAGTCGGTTTTCCTGGGTCTGCTGCTTGTTTAGCCTGCTGCGGTGCTTCTTTTTCAATTGGAGCCTTTTGGACAGGCTGGTCTTTCTTACGGTCATGCTCGATAACATCATGTGCACGCAATCTTCCTAAAGGATCAATGGAAGAAACTTGATTCAAATCAATGCCTTTTTCTCTAGCCAGCTTTCTGGCAGATGGTGAAGCAATTGGATAGCCTTTTGCTTCTGGTTTTACTTGCGGCTGTTCTTTAACAGGCGGTGCTTCCTTTGTTGCTTCTGTTTCGATTACAGCTGCTGGACCTTCAGCTGGTTTGCTGCTTGGTGCAGCATTTTCAGAAACGATTGCGATTGTTTCCCCTACCTGAACTGTATCGCCTTCATTTGCCTTGAGTTCCTGCAGGATGCCGCTTTCTTCAGAGATAATTTCAACATTTACTTTATCTGTTTCCAATTCTACTATGTAGTCGCCTTTTTCTACATATTCACCTGTTTTCTTAAGCCACTGTGCCACGGTTCCTTCTGTGATTGATTCTGCTAGTTCTGGTATTTTAATCTCACCCATCTTAAAAATCCCCCTCTATTCAGTCCATGTCAATGCTTTATTAATAATTTTTGCTTGATTTTTGCGGTGAACAATTGGATCCCCTTCTGCAGGACTCGATCTTCTGCGGCGTCCGATATAATCGAAGGACACAGAATCTTGGAGCAGCTTTTTCACACGTGGTTCCATAAAGCTCCATGCTCCCATATTTTGCGGTTCTTCTTGCACCCATCTGATTTCTTCTAAATTAGGATATTTTATTATGATTTCCTTCAATTTATTCGCAGGGAAAGGATAAAGTTCTTCTATGCGCACACTATGCACCCAATCAGAATCCTCGAGCTGCTTAATTCCTTGATGAAGGTCAATCGCTATTTTACCTGTAGATAAAACAATCCTTTTAACGGCTTGCGGATTTTTGCCAGTAAGTTCATCCTCTACCACTGATTGAAATGTTTCATTGCTAAATGCAGTAGTGCTAGATGCCACATCAGCATTTCGCAGTAGACTTTTAGGTGTCATGATTACTAACGGTCTGACTTCTTCCTTATTCAGGATAGCTGCCTGCCTGCGCAGAATATGGAAATATTGAGCAGATGTCGTAAGGTTTGCAACCGTCCAGTTGTTCTCGGCAGCAGAAGACAAGAAACGCTCCATTCGGCCGCTGGAATGCTCTGGACCTTGCCCCTCATATGCATGAGGCAACAGCATAACCAAACCGGATTTTTGACCCCATTTTGCTCTACCAGCAGAGATGAATTGGTCAAAAATTACTTGTGCAGCATTCGCGAAATCACCAAACTGTGCCTCCCACAGAACGAGTGTTTCTGGTGCAAACACATTATATCCGTATTCAAAGCCAAGAACGGCACCTTCAGAAAGGGGGCTGTTATGGACAGCGAATGATGCTTGGGCAGTTGACAGCAAATGAAGCGGTGAATAAACCCTTCCTGTTTCACTATCATGAAGGACAATATTTCTGTGAGCAAACGTGCCTCGTTCTGAATCCTGTCCTGACAAGCGAATTGGCGTTCCATCTTGAATTATGCTGGCAAATGCTAAGGTTTCTGCCATTCCCCAGTCAATTTTGCCATCTTCAATTGCAGCTTCACGCCGTTTTAAAATTTTCCCGAGTTTATCGAAAATTTGAAAGTTGTCTGGGAACGAAATTAGTTCATGATTGATTTCTTTCAGTCTTTCAGCTGAAATAGTTGTATCAATCAATGGCAAATCTCTTTCCACAGAGTTTGGCGGCAGTGCTTCTTCGTCCATTTCCTCTTTTGTTGGCACCTTTTCATACGCCTGCTTCAACTTGGCAACTACTTCGTTTTTGAACCCATGGAATTCTATTTCAGACAATACTCCTTCTGCTTGTAATTGGCGGAAATAGCTTGCTGTAATCGTAGGATGCTCTTTAATATTCTTATACATTAATGGATTGGTTGTCATCGGCTCATCCATTTCATTATGACCGTATCTTCTATAGCCGATTAAATCAATCAAGAAATCCTTGTTAAAAGCTGCTCTGTATTCACAAGCTAGCTTAGCAGCCTGGATGACAGACTCTGGATCATCTGCATTTACATGTATAATCGGTATTTCAAAGCCTTTAGCCAGGTCACTTGCATATCTTGTTGATCTAGAATCGCTTGATTCAGTCGTAAAGCCAATTGTATTATTGGCAATGATATGAATTGTTCCACCTGTCCGGTAGCCTTTCAGCCCAGTCAGATTAAGTGTTTCTGCAACAATTCCTTGGCCTGGGAATGCTGCATCGCCATGGATGAGAATGGCCTGTGCTGATTGATGGTTTTCTTCTGGAAAGCCTGGTGCCGTTCTATCATCTTGAGATGCACGTGTAAATCCTTCGACAACGGAGCCGACAAACTCAAGATGACTTGGATTATTGGCTAGT
Source organism: Niallia sp. MER 6 (assembly GCF_023714395.1). Lineage (NCBI taxonomy): Bacteria > Bacillati > Bacillota > Bacilli > Caryophanales > Bacillaceae > Niallia > Niallia sp. MER 6. Next base: position 36,798 of record NZ_JAMAUK010000027.1, read on the forward strand.
GTCAACCGTACATTTGACGTGCTGCTTTTCTTTATTTGCCTGTTCAAGCCTAAATGATATTTCACATCACCAGTCCAGCCGAAGCTGATTCCGATTGATCCTTCTGATGGAACAAGATTCTTATTTGGAGCATGCTGAAATTCAGCAAAAATCATCTCATATGGCTTTTCAAGGACATGCGCCAATACGTTCAGCCTTCCTCTATGCGCCATCCCGATATGTACATTTTTTGCACCATTAACAACAGACTGGGAAATAATCTCATCAAGCAATGGCACCATTGTATCTAGTCCTTCAATCGAGAAACGCTTTTGGCCGACAAAAGTTTTATGTAAGTAATTTTCAAACTCTTCAACCTCTACTACTCGCTTTAACAGCTTCTTTTTCAGCTCTTTATTGCAAGCAGGTTTGAGGCTTCCTGATTCTACCTTTTTTTGGAGCCAGTTTTTTTCGTTAATATCGTTTACATGATAAAATTCAAAAGCGATTTTCTTCATGTAAACATCCTTTAAGTAATTAACAACTTCATAGGCGTTTTTAACTGTGCTTGGTGCATCTTGACAAAGCAATGATGCATCCATTTTTTCTAGATCTTCTTTTGTTAGCTGATAGCGGGACAAATCGAACAATTCCTCTTGCCTATGTACATCTCCCAAAGGGTAAATATCTGCAGCTAAATGGCCATAAGCTCTGATTTTATTCACTAATGTGACTGCTGCAATGACTTTTTCAATGTCCATTTGGTTAGTTGAGGTTACTGCTGGTTTTCGTTCTGTGACTTCCTGCTCTATTGGTGAACCCCATGTTGCGAAAAAATCTCGCATTTCCTCATCAACAGAATCAGGATTTTCTAAGTATTTGTCGTACAGCTCCATTGCGACCCCGAGATTTGGTCCATAAAATGCTGGCTGATAGGAGCTTTTACCACTAGCTGGCTTTCCCATGAAAATTTCCCTCCACCATAATTAGTAACAACTATATTCCCCATATGCTCGCCTTTTACACTTTTCTAGGCGCTTGTCTGATAAAAAATAAAACGTTTACATTTCTATTTTAACACGGTATTGCCTTCGTTACAAAAGATTTCCCCGTTTTAATAGTAAAAATATTGTAAATTTTTTTCACATTGTTTTTAATTGGGCTAAAAACCTTTTATATTAATAAATATGCCAGGGATTTTCGGATAATGTACATTAATTTTATTATTGAAAAATGGATTAAATTATAAAAAAAACTGCCTTATAAAAGCAGTTTAGAATGTAATCATGCATATGATATTTTGGGTTTTCCTTAATTCATTGCCACTCCTCTTTTTAAAAGGGGGCAGCAGATTTTTCTATTAAAGCCTTTGGATCAGGCAATGTAATTATTACTTTTGTACCCTCGCCAAGCTTGCTTTTAATTTCGATTGTTCCAGAATAATAATCAACGATTTTTTTAGCGATGGCCAAACCGAGTCCTGTGCCGCCCCGCTCTCTGCTGCGTGCTTTATCTACTCTGTAAAAGCGGTCAAAAACTTTATCGAGCTCATCATGGGGAATTCCTATCCCTTTATCACTTATTTCTAAGCAGAACTGCTTGTCCTTTTTTGCTGTGGAAATGGAAATTTCTTTAACAGCTCCTGAGTATTTAATAGCATTGTCTATTAATATTGTCAGTATTTGTTGGAAATGCTGTTCAGCTACACCGTAAAGCTCATTAGACTGCAGATTAACATGAAACTTAAACTCACGGTGAAGCATTTGGAAGTCCTTAACGGCCCCGCTAATAATCTCCTCCACCTTGTCTGGTGACATATCATTTTCAAGCCGCTGCTGATCCAATCTTGTCAAATCCAGCAAATTGAGAACAAGTTTTTTTAGTTTTTCTGTTTCATCAAGGGATGCCTTTAAAGATTCTTCTAATATTTCCGGGTTATGCTTACCCCATCTGTTCAGCATGGAAAGATGACCTTCTAATATAGAAATCGGGGTGCGCAGTTCATGAGAAGCATCCTCTACAAATTGCTTTTGTGCTTGAAAGGATAGCTCTATCCGATCCATCATATGATTAAATATCGTCGACAGTTCGGAAATTTCGTCCTTTTGCGGGTACACAGGCATTCTTTCTTTAAAGCCTGCACTTTTTATTTTCTTCATTGTGTTTGTCATAATGCTCAGTGGCTTTAACAGTTCTCTTGATAATAAGTAGCCGATAATCGCGCTGATTAAGATGGCCGCAATTGCAAAAAGCATCATCGCAAAGGCCAGATGCTTCATTACGAGTTTATAGGAATCAAGCAGCCTGATAATTTCTATTTCTCCCGAAAATGCCTTTCCCTTTATCGGGTAACTGTATACTAATGATTGCTCCTCGCCAATGGAAATGTATTTCAGCTCTTGTTTACTGTCGATTATGTCAGGTTCAAGTATGGGAAAATCGCCGTTAAGATGAGATATAATCACATTTCCGTTATCGTCAACGACACGAATGAGCTGATTCTTCGTGTTCAGCTTTTCTAATGTCGAAAGACTGTTTTTAACATCCTTTTCCGTAATTGACTTATCTTCTGATTCCAAATAGGCAACAAACTCATCCATCGTTTGTCTGACGTCATTTTCCTCCTGGTTCATCAGCCAAGTAGAGACAGTATGGAATTCAAAAAAGGTAAAAATACTGTAAGTCAAAAAAATGCTGGTTGACAACCCGAGTGTTAGCTTCCATTTCCAAGGAAGGAGAGATAGTCTTTTTACGATATTCATCTCATCACATACCCTATTCCTCTTACTGTTTCAATATATTGCTCCTGCCCCGTCGGATCCAATTTATTGCGTAAATAGCGAACATAAACGTCAATAACATTCGTTTCGACTTCTGACTCATAACCCCAAATTTTATTTAAGAGCACATCCCTAGTCAGTACAATATTGATATTGCTCATAAACATGCTGAGAAGATCATATTCTCTTTTTGTTAAAGCAATAACCTCATTTCCTTTTTTGGCTATATGTGATTCTAGCTCAAGTACTATGTCCTTATATGTAAGAACAGTCATTTTTGGTGCCGGCTCTGCTTGTTCACTCGATATAGTATCTATTCTTCTGAACAATGCTCGCAATCTTGCCAAAAGCTCTTCAATTGCAAACGGTTTAACCAAATAATCATCTGCTCCGCTATCCAAACCTGATACTCTGTCAAGAACATTATCTCTTGCTGTAATCATTAAAATCGGCGTATTTTTCACTTGCCTAATTCTTCTGCAAACTTCCATCCCGTTCAGTTCTGGCAGCATTAGGTCAAGAAGAATAACATCCCATTGCTCTGCGATCGCTTTATTCAAGCCGCTTCTTCCATCTGCACAAACTTCTGTATGATAGCCTTCATAATTTAATTCCAGCTCAATAAACCGAGCAAGATTTTTTTCATCTTCAATAATAAGAATTCTCTTCATTTACACCACTCACATCCCAAATTAAGCATACTTCTAGTTTATCATGCAATGTATAAAGACAAAAAGTGTGCAGATCTATTGTATACAAAAAGAAGGAGCGGGATGTGTCCCACCCCGCCTCATTCATTATATTATCATTTGTTTTTTCTATACATAAATGTGTCTTTTATAGCGTGTGTTATGCCCACAATTTGAACTCCGAACAATGAAGCAGCAGTTAAGGATGAAAAAATAATCATCGCATATCGAAATACCATCACTTTTCCTCCTTTAATCCGTAGTGTAGGTTAATGATTAACCCTATTTCCAAGTTGCATTTGTTTTTCTTATTGTTAAATTACACCCCTATTCAAAAAATCCAATGAGAGAAACATTAAAAAAACATTAGAACGCGTTTTCAGCTGAATATTTTTTTTAAAACTACGAAAGCTACTAATCGAACCAATTAGGGTGAGCTAAAAAAGGATAAGCTAGCAAGGATTAGGAGGATATAAGATGAATGTTGGAAGAGCTATTGAAATTATGAATGCTGGTGAAATAGTGCATGTAAGCTATAAAGGAGAACAGATTTTCATTCAAAATGTCGATGAGGATGCAAGAACAGCAAGAATTTATACGAAGAACAATCCAGACCAAGAATTAGAAGTAGATGTGCTGCAACTTATTGAAGAGCAATAAATACCTTTTTATTCAAAAAATAGTGAAAAACCAAAAAAATTGTTGCAATTTATGGAAAGGTATAGTAAATTAAATTCAAATTACATAAGTATTTTCTTATCAAGAGAGGTAGAGGGAATGGCCCGAAGAAACCTCAGCAACCTTCAGCTTGTATACCAAGACTGAAAAGGTGCTAATTCCATCAAGCAATGAATGCTTGAAAGATAAGAAGAATGGCCATAATGATAACACATTACGTCTTCTTCTTATTTTTAGGAAGAGGACTTTTTTATTGCAAAAATTCACTTCGCCTTCCTTCTATTCCTTGAAAGATAATACTCTCGGACAATATCAAACTATTAAAAATAGACTATATATTTCAAATTGTCCGTGAAACAAGAAGGAGTGTATCAATATGTATGATGTAGAAACTAAATTAGCCCAAATCGGCAACAGAAGTGAAAAAATAACAGGAACAGTCAACCCGCCCGTATATTTTTCAACGGCTTTCAGACATACAGGAATCGGCGAATCTACTGGATATGATTATACACGCACAGGCAACCCGACTAGAGAAATCCTTGAGCAGGCAATTGCTGACTTGGAAGAGGGCGACCGCGGTTTTGCCTGCAGCTCAGGTATGGCTGCTATTCAAACGATTTTAGCTTTATTCCAAAGCGGCGATGAATGGATTATATCGAAAGATTTGTACGGCGGAACTTATCGTTTGCTTGAACAAGGGTTTAAAAAATGGGGCCTTCGATGTTGTTATGTAAATACTTCAAACATTGAGGACATTGAAGCAGCCATTACGGAAAACACAAAAGCTATTTTCATCGAAACACCTACTAATCCTCTAATGGAAACAGCAGATATTGCCAAAGCAGCAGAGCTTGCTAAAAAGCATAATATTTTGCTGATTGTGGATAACACTTTCTATACTCCTCTTATCCAGCAGCCGATACGCCTTGGCGCAGACATTGTCATTCATAGTGCCACTAAGTATCTTGGTGGTCATAATGATGTGCTTGCAGGGCTGATCGTAGCGAAAGGCGCGGAAATCTGCCAGGAGCTTGCTCTGCATCATAATGCTGCAGGAGCTGTCTTGAGCCCATTTGATTCTTGGCTGTTAATGCGTGGAATGAAAACATTAGCCCTTAGAATGGAAAAGCATGAAGAAAATGCGAAAGCACTTCAAACATTCCTGCAAGGTCATGATGCAGTGCTTGATGTCCTGTATCCAGGCAGAGGTGGAATGATTTCATTTAGAGTCCATGATGAAGCATGGGTAAATCCATTCTTGCAAAACCTTACATTAATTTCATTTGCTGAAAGCTTAGGCGGTGTTGAGAGCTTTATTACATACCCTGCTACTCAAACACATGCAGATATTCCAGAAAAAATCAGACTGGAAACAGGTGTCTGCAACCGTCTGCTTCGCTTCTCTGTCGGCATTGAAAACATTGAAGACTTAATTAAAGATTTGGATAAAGCCTTTACGATTGCCAAGGAGGTAATAAAATGAGCGAACGATATTCCTTTGAAACGAAACTGCTTCACAACAAACATAAATTCGATCCTGCCACAGGTGCAGTAAGTGTGCCGATTCAGCATGCTTCCACTTTCCATCAACAGGAGATTGATAGTTTTGGAAAATATGATTATGCAAGAAGTCTTAATCCTACAAGAGAAGCACTGGAAGAGATTATTGCAGATTTAGAGGATGGTACAAAAGGCTTTGCATTTGCATCAGGAATGGCCGCTATCTCTAGCGCCTTCCTCCTCCTTTCCCAAGGAGATCATGTGTTAATTTCTGAGGATGTCTATGGCGGAACTTATCGCATGGTAACAACAGTGCTCAATAGATTCGGTATTGAACATACTTTTGTCGATATGACCGATCTTGCTGCAGTTCAAAATGCCGTGAAGCCTAATACGAAGGTTTTTTATATCGAGACTCCATCTAATCCGCTTATGAAGGTTACGGATATCAAGGCAGTCAGCACATTGGCAAAACAAAACGATGCTTGGACGTTTGTTGATAATACCTTCTTAACACCTGCTTTGCAAAAACCGTTAAATCTTGGTGCAGATATTGTTCTGCACAGCGCCACTAAATTCTTGTCTGGCCATAGTGATGTTATTGCCGGTCTTGCAGTTGTCAAAGATGAAGAGCTTGGCAAACTGCTCGGCTCCATCCAAAATTCCTTTGGAGCAGTACTTGGAGTTCAAGATTGCTGGCTGTTAATGAGAGGACTTAAAACGCTACATGTGCGCATGAAGCATTCTAGTGAGGCTGCCGAAACGATTGCTACCTATCTTAACAATCATCCGGCCATTAAAAAAGTCTATTATCCAGGGTTTGCAGATCATCCGCAATATGATATCCAACAAGAGCAGGCTACAAGCCCTGGCGCGGTATTCTCGTTTGAGCTTCACAGTGAAGAAGCGATGCGAACTTTTGTAAAAAATGTAGAGCTTCCAGTGTTTGCAGTAAGCTTAGGAGCTGTCGAGTCCATCCTCTCCTACCCTGCTAAAATGTCGCATGCGGCAATGGATCCAGTAGCCCGTCAAGAAAGAGGAATAAGCGACGCCTTACTTCGCCTGTCAGTAGGCTTAGAAAATCCACAGGATTTAATTGCAGACTTTGAAGCTGCATTAAAGAAAACAGCAGAACTTCATTATATTTAATAAAAAAATTCAGGACTTACATGTCCTGAATTTTTTGCCATCTACAAACCTGTAAAGGAGGGTATGCTGATGCTTCGGCAGCTTACGGTTAAAGACCACCAACAAGTGATGAAGTTTTTAAATCAAGACCCTTCTCTAAACCTTTTCATTATTGGTGATATAGAAGGGTTCGGATATGAGACTTCCTTTCAATCTTTATGGGGCGAATTTACTAATTCAAGCCTTAAAGCTATTCTACTGAAGTTCTATGACAGCTATATAATCACCGCTCAAGATGAAGCTTATGATGCGGATGCTTTTGCTAGCTTGTTAACATCCACTGATAGCATCATCAAGCTGTCTGGCAAGGCGAATATTGTCGCTAAGCTTGAAGACAAGCTTGGAGGCAGACTTGCATCCAAAAACGTACAATTTTTTGCAGAATGTACGAACTCAGTTAAGATGAAGACAAACACATTGCCGATTAAACAAGCAACAACAGCAGACGTAGACAGAATTATGGACTTGCGTTACGGCATATCCGAATTTAAGCAAAATAAGAACAGCCGTGACATGCTTTATAAAGCGATCGCAACAAATACTGGCCGCAGCTTTTATCTCGAGAATAATTTTGGAGAAATCGTCTGCTCGGCTTCTACCACAGCAGAAACCTCTGATTCTGCTATGATTGTTGCTGTTTGCACACATAAGGATTATCGGGGCAAAGGTTATGCTACTGGATTGCTGTCGGAAATGATTAACATTTTACTTCAGGAAAAGCAGAGTGTCTGTCTTTTTTATGATAATCCTGATGCAGGCAGAATTTATACAAAAATCGGGTTTAATGAGATAGGTTTATGGGCGATGCATCGGTAACTTCAATAAATAAAGACGACCTCCAGTAAAGCATAAGGAGATCGTCTTTTTAGTCTAGAAAGATGTTACTTAGATCCATGTATTTCGATAAAGTCTTCGTCATTTGCTTCCATTCTTTTGCCTTTATATCAATAAAACTGTATACATAGCTTTTGTTCGTTGTTTTAAGCTGAATCGTATAGAGGCTCTCTCTGCCATACGCTCCCTCGTCGCTTTCCCAATCCCAAATTTTTAATTTATAGAGATCCTTTTTCAAATCTGAATAAGAGAAATACGGAAATAAGACATTCTTAGGAGTAAAGCCTTGATTATCAGAAAATAACGTCCATGACTGAATATGATAAATTTCAAAAAGAAAGTCTACCTTCAGCCGATAAAAATGATTTCCTTTTTTTACATCCAATGTAATTTGGCTTATTTCTTTCTCAGGATGGATGGAAACAATATTATTATGGACGGAAAATAAGTCTTTTTTGCGGCTGATCACTGATTTAACAGAAGAAAGTTGAATTTCCTTATTGTTATCAGCTGAAATATTAGTTGATGACACCATCTTTTCATAAATGGTGCTGATTGGTATTGGACCATTCTCTTCCAAAACCTCAATGATTTTTTCATACATATTGCCCATTACTAATTCCTCGCTAGATTTTTATGACATATTCCTTCTGAGAAAACTCTCTTTCTAGTATAACAAAAGTATGGTAGTTGCCAACATTAAAATTCATACATTTATTTATCTCTGCCTACTCACCGTTTATTAGCTTGTTCAACTCTAAGAACACAGTGGCTGCCATCTCCTTATAGCCATCTGCGTTCAAATGGATACCGTCGTCACTCATAAAATCAGAAACATCCCCTGCCTTTTCTAAATTAGTCCGGACATCAATTGTAAAAACGTCAAGTTTCTTCGCCAGTTTCTGAAGCTGATTGTTATACAATCCATGCCAATGTTCAATTCCGCCGCACAGGCTTATCCAATGGCCAATGGAGTTTCCATATTTGCTTGCAAGAAACTTATAGTATTTAACTGGTTCCAATGGCGGCAATGTCAAGATTACAGGTATGATATTGTATTCTTTCACTTTAAGGACAATTGCTTTTACATTTTCCGTGTAATCGTGAAGTGGTACAATTGGTATATGTTCGAGTTCAGGAAACTCAGCAACCTCTTCCCATTTAAAGTTGCAATCATTTCCGCCTACACCAATTATACAAATGTCCGGTTTTTCATAAAGAACATCTTTATCGAGACGGTTCATCAGAGAAGTGGAGTCGTCATTAAAGACCCCTTTATTAAGAACAAGCAGCTCCTCTGCAGTATGACCATTTGCCTGTAAGAGACTGTTGAGGATGGAAGGATAATTATCCTTGAGTATGCGCGGTCTTCCTTTTACAAAGGTCACGCCTCTAGTCAGACTGTCCCCAAAACAGATGATTTTCATTTATTACCCCTGCTTTCTGTCCATCACTGCTGCTGATGCGGTTAAATTTTAAAAAGTATACTATTTATTATAGCAAGTACAACTAAAAGAGCTAAATGCATTCGCCTAATTTTAGTAAAATGATGCATTTATCCTTTCAAACAGCAAAAAACAGGGAGCAATACTCCCTGTTCTAAAAATTAAAAGTTGAAGTTATCAGGATCTGGACCTACTCGTTCATTCTTGTTAAGGGCATTGATCTTGTCGATGTCCTCATTCGTTAATTCAAAATCAAAAATGTCAGCATTTTCAATGATTCTGTGTTCTTTAATGGATTTCGGTATTGTCACAATATCATTTTGCAGATCCCATCTTAAGATAATTTGCGCTGTAGACTTATTGTATTTCCCAGCAATTTCAGCAAGAACAGGATTATCAAGCAGCTTTCCTTGTGCAAGCGGAGACCATGCTTCTACAACAATGCCTTTTTCCTTACAGAAATCACGTAGCTCTACTTGGCTTAACAATGGATGAAGCTCAATTTGGTTCACCATTGGCACGATTTCTGCCTCTTCCAACAGATCCTCTAAATGATGTTGATGGAAGTTGCTGACACCGATTGCTTTCACTTTTCCATCTTTATATAATTTCTCAAGTGCTTTCCACGTTTCCTTGTACTTGCCCTTTACTGGCCAGTGCACAAGATATAAATCAATATAATCAAGGCCAAGCTTTTGAATACTCGTTTCAAATGCTGCTAATGTAGACTCATAGCCTTGGTCTGCATTCCATACTTTTGTCGTAATAAACAAATCTTCTCTGTTGGCGCCAGACTCTTTAATGCCTTGGCCAACACCTTCTTCGTTCTTATATACAGCCGCTGTATCAATGCTTATGTAACCTGCTTTAATGGCTGATTTTACAGAATCGATAACCTCTTGACCTTCTTCCACTTTAAAAACACCTAAACCGAATCTAGGCATTTCCACACCATTATTTAACTTTACCGTTGACTGTAAATTCATCCCTAATCCCTCCTAATATGTACGCTGCTATTTTCTCATAATATGTCCTGGGAATAAAGTATTTTGCTTTGCGAAATACAAGTGCATTTTCCCTTTGTTATCATGCCAAAAAAAAACCTCTGTATACTTAACAGAGGTTTAGCTAATTATGTTTAAACGGATTTCTCCATTCCATCAGCAAAGCATAGTTTAAAGAATCCTCATCTTCCAAATAGTCCTGCAATACAGCTACAGGAGTCCTTTCACATCTCAGCAAAAAGGAAATGACAGGGTCCTTCTTTTCACCTGCAATAACATCCTTTATATAAGCTTCAGGAGTAAGCTGATCTGCCCATTTTCGATAACCTGGCATTCTGCCGCCGCCAAGAAGTCGATCGAGATTTTTTTCAATAACTATCTGGTACATGCTTTGCATCATAATTTTCCCTAATCCTAGAGAGCGAAAAGCTGGCCTGATACTTATATCCACAATATAAATAGCATTCCCATTTGGATTATGTGTAGTAATATTTCCGTCATCTGTCAGTTCACTCCAAGTATGATGCGGATGCTTTTCGTCATAATCCACACATAAAGAGGTAATGGAACCAGCTAATATTCCGTCAACTTCCACACAAATGGCTCCATCAGAAAAAATAGCTATATGACTCGCCAATTGCTCCTTCGTCCACCAAAGCTCTGACGGAAACGGAGGTGGGAAGCATTCTTCCTGAATTTTGATCAATTCAGCAAAATCTGCTTCCTGATAATTACGGACCTTGCATTTTTTCAATTTATTTCCTTCATATATATAAAAGCTGCTGCTGTAATACATATCAGCCCTCTATTGTTTCCCAATCTGTATACATATCAGTACGTCTGTCTCTCCAAGTTGTCACAGAACCTTTAGCACGCACCTCGTATAATAGAGATAGATCAAGATCTGCTGTGATGATCATATCATCATTAAGCTCGCCTTCTGCCATGATCCCTTTTGGAGGAAATGGGATATCATTTGGAGTAATGACAGCCGCCTGGCCAAAATTCGCACGCATGAAGTCAACATTAGTTAAGGAGCCGACCGTTCCTGTTACGACTACATACACTTGGTTTTCAATTGCTCTTGCATGGCAAGTGTAACGAACACGATGAAAACCGTGACGATCATCTGTACAAGAAGGACAAAAGATAACATCAGCACCTTTTGCTTTTGCCATCCGGACAATTTCCGGAAATTCTATATCATAGCATGTCAAAATTGCAATTTTCCCTTTATCTGTTTCAAAAATACGGAAGCTGTCGCCTTTTTCCATATTCCACTCATCAATTTCTGTTGGAGTAATATGAAGCTTAGCCTGCTCCTCTATTTTTCCATCTGGATAAAATAAATGGGCGACGTTAAATAATTTGTCATCCCTGCGGATAACATGAGTTCCACCGATAATATGCATGCCAGTTTGTACAGCAAATGTGCGGAACAGATTTTGGTACTGTTCTGTAAACCCAGGCAACTCATTAATGGTTAACGGATTTTGACCATCGCCCATTGACAATAATTGTGTTGTAAAAAATTCAGGAAACAAAACAAACTCAGCGCCAAATTCTTGTGCCGTTCGGACATAGTGTTCACATTGCTTTGCAAAATCTTCAAATGACTTAATGTTTTTCAGCATATACTGCACGGCAGAAACTCTTATTTTCATCTTCCATCTCCCTTTAACAAAAAAATTTTTTGGTACTTCATTGAAAGTTACAAGAATAGATTATGCGTCATTTTTTGTCTGTTTTCAATAGTTTTGCATCAGTTTTTTATATTTTATCTAATTTAGCATAAATCGTTCCTAAAATAATTGAAATGGTAAATTTAGGTTTAGGTTCTTTTAAACATAAATTTACCATTTCATGATACAATGGATATATATTACAGATAATTAAATAAATAACATATTTACTAAGCTTAGGTGATTTATGTAGCCAACAAGGGAGGGCTTATCATTAAATATTTGCTTTGGGGATTGCTTTTTTTCTTTTTATTGGAGGAAACCATTATTTTTAGTGTAAAGCGCTATTTACATGGACCAGCAAGATGGGAGTTGTTTCTGAAACAGAGAATGTCTCTTCTACGCAGAAAAAAACGGCCAGAGAACCATGCAGCCTAAGTCTAATACAAATAAACCCAAGAAAACCTTGGGTCTTTTTTTATGTTAAATCTCTCTTAATGATTTCTCTGCTAGCTGAGAAATTGTCATATCATCCATCGGAGGATTATGAAGTCCTGCCCGCACATCGCGGTAATATCGTTGCAGCGAGCTGCTTGCTGACAGACTTCGTGCTCCTGCAATACGCATAGCCAAGTCGACTACTTCAATCGCTGTGTTTGTTACAAAATGCTTGGCAGCGCTCATTTCAGGAACTAAAGCTTGCTGCTCCTCCTTTGGTGCAGCATCCCATTTTTTGCTGACGGAATAAAGGAAATGCTTGGCAGTCTGCATTTTCAACTCCATTTCGCCGATTTTCGTGCGCACATTCGGAAGGTCGCTGATTGTTCCTGTTATGCTGTTGGGCGAGTGGCTTTTTGCAAATCTGACCGCTTCTTTTTGAGCTGCCCCAGCAATCCCTAAATAACAAGCAGGGATATGAAGCAGCCATGGATTAATCTTTCTTGCTCCCCCTAGTTTCTCCACTAAAAAACGCTTCTCTATGATTGCATTTTCGAAGTACACATCATGACTGCCTGTTCCTCTTAAAGCGATGCTGTCCCAAGTTTCTTCAATTTTTAAGCCTGGGTTATCCTTTGCAATTAAAAAGTTGGCTACCTCGTCTGAATCCTTAATAGATGCACTGACAATGAAGTAATCAAGCATCGGTGACATGGATGTAAAGGATTTGCGTCCATTAATTACCCAAGTATCTCCGTTTTGCTCTGCTGTCGTTTGAGGTTTCCCTCCCCTAGTTGGACTCCCAGTCTGAGGCTCGGTAGCAGCACTATTTATAAGTGCTCCACCCTTAATTGCTGTATACATTTCTTCAAGAAGCGACGGCTCCCAGTTATTTTCGTACATATTGCGGATAACGCCCATATGCCAGCCAATGGATAAGGCTGTTGAGCCATCACCGATGGCAATTGCCTCCTGCAGCCGTACCATTTCATAAACAGATATCTCCTTGCCGCCATATTCACTTGGCACTGTTAAATATGTATAACCGCTCTTTTGAAGTTCGCTAATATTTTCATATGGGAAAGTTCCATTTTCATCCACTTCCCTTGCTCTTTCTGAAAACTTAACTGCCAACCTTTCCATTGCTTCCAGTCTTTCGCCAAGTTCCTTCATCTGTGAAAAATTCGCAGTCACCTTTTTTCATCTCCCGCACTAAAAGTTCTTGTTATATACTGTCTGACTCTCTCCTTTTTATTATAAAGGACTCTTTGTTACTTGTATATGAAACTGCCCGACCGAAGAACCTTTCAATAAGTTGTAAACCAAAGCAGGCGCTGCAGGCGGTACAGCAAATAACGAAATGCAGGAAGTTCCGCTTCTGTGCTGTAATTTTTTGTATATTCTCCGTCTTTATTAGACCAAAGTTTATCAAAATAACTTTTTGTTTCTTTCATTATATCTTTGTCTGGAGCAGCTGCTATTTTTATATTTGTTTCTAAATTTAAATCATGAAGATTTCTTCTTGTATAGTTGGCCGATCCTGCTATTATGACATTTTCCTTATCTCTTTCTATAAGCATCAGCTTAGAATGGTACTGCTCCATCCCAGTGTTATACCATCTTATCGCAATATGACCATTGCCTTTTTTCATCAACTCAGCAGAAGTTGGAACATTGGGAAGGCCTGCCTTCTTATTTCCGAAGGAGTTTTGATTAGGGTCAAGAATCAGCCGGATATTAACATCCCTTGCTGATGCAGCTATCAGCTCTTCCATTACTGGTCTGTCGGCAAGATAAAGCATACCAATCCAAATAGTATCACCGGCAGCTGTATTGTGAATCTCTCGTATAACATGTTTGGCTATTTTTCCTTCTGTCAAAAGCTGTAGTTTAATATCGCCTTTTTCCTCTGTTTTTTTGGCGACAGGAAAAGTAGTCTTATCCATTAATTGATAAACACTCTCCTCCGTTTCTAACAAATCGTTAATAATATTTCCTTTAACTGTATAGGCAATATTAGAATGATATCCGCTCGCATCATGAATATTACCTGATGAAACGATGGCTGATTTTTCCGTAATTAACACCTTGCGATGATTTGCCTTAACATTCAGCAAATCTAAATAAGACCTCAATGTCACATCTGGTCCGCTATCAGCTAAAAGATTAGGAAGATGACCATCCTTACCGTGTCCGAACCATTTCATCGACATCCTCCAGAAAGCAGAATACAGTGGGTTCGAATCACGCAGGCTTTCCATATTCGTTTCCACCACTTGCGCGCCGATAGATTTAAGTTTTTCGAGCTCAGGAGACGGGTAGGAATGATACGTGGTATTTACAGGATCTGTTATAAAGATAAGCTTTAAATCAGGATTCTTTTGTTTCTTCTTCACAAGCTTGTCCAAGAACTTTTCTGTAATTTTTGGATATGTTTGATCATCGTTCGTATCGCTGTTAAATAAAAACATGTCTATCACAATAAATTGCTCTGCTTTATCTACCTCATCAAGCATTCGGGCAATTATTTCCTGATTCAAATGTTGGTTGCCCTTCTTATCCTTATAGGTTGTATCCTCCACAAACTCAATATCTTTATCCTCTACTAAATGTATCTCACCTTCATATGACAGCCCTTGAGGCAATGGTTTAAGTGTATGATATACTATTACGCTTATGTAGACGGCGAAATATACGACAAGTATATTTGCTGCTAACTTTTTTGTTATTCTCATTTCATTTCCCCCAAGTTTACAAAAAAATAATAATAATCTTTTTCCCTTTATGCAGGAAGCGATAAACTTAATGACTAGAAGATTTTTTCGAAAAAAGAGTGAGAATTTATAAATACGTGGTACAATATCCATATACATAGAACGAAGGAGAGTTAGCATTGATCATTGCCATTTTAATTATTTTAGCCTACCTGATAGGATCCATTCCTTCCGGGTTAATTATTGGTAAGGCTTTTTATAAAATAGATATACGAGAACACGGAAGCGGAAACTTAGGCGGAACGAATTCGTTTCGGGTGCTTGGCAAAAAAGCGGGCTTTGTCGTGACATTTTCTGATATTTTAAAAGGAACGCTGGCAACATGCCTGCCTGTTTTGCTTGGTCTGTTCACAGATATAGATGTCAGTGTAAGTCCCTTAATTTTCGGAGTAGTTGCGGTAATCGGCCATATGTATCCAATATTTGCAGGCTTTAAAGGCGGTAAAGCAGTCGCAACATCTGCCGGTATTCTGCTAGGGCATGAACCGCTGTTATTTATTATAATTATTGCTGTCTTTTTCCTGGCACTATACTTATCAAAGTATGTTTCTCTGTCATCCATGATTGCAGGAGCTGCCGGGTTGGTTTATTCAATTATCCTTTGGGATGACAAGCTTCTGATTGCCATCCTTGCTATTCTAACTATATTTGTTGTATATAGACATCGGGCAAATATTAAACGAATCATAAATAAGACAGAGCCGAAAATTACTTGGCTGTAAATAATTAAAACCATCCTTGCGATGGTTTTTTTGGTTTTTTGACATATATAGCTTAATTTCGTCATAAAGTTTACTAACTAATGCGAAAAGGACGGTTGAACTTTATGTCAGATAACCACAAACTTCTAAACAATCCTCACAAAACAGCGGCTGGCTATGCTCATGAAATCAAAAATCCAATAACCGCAGTCCGCGGCCTTCTTCAGCTTCTTGCCAATCCAGATTTACCTGCATTAAAAAGATCTCTATATACAGAAATCGCCATAGAAGAACTCGACAGAGCAAATGGTCTGCTCTATGAAATGGTGCACAACAATCCACCAGCTAACAGGCAGGAAACAACTAATATGAAGGAAGCGATTACGAAAACTACCCTTCTTTTTGAGCAAGCCATTCAATTTAAAAACCTTCAGCTTGAAACATTTTTTGCGGGCAACTTTAATGTACAAATACCAAAACAGCAGCTGGCACAGGTGCTTGCAAACATTTTAAAAAATGCCATTGAAGCAAGCAGAGCAAATGGCAGGATTACTATTAGTGCCTACACAGAAAGACAATTTGGCATTATTTCCATTAAGGATAATGGACCTGGTATTCCGCCAGAAGCTTTAGACATGCTATTTACACCTTATTTCACAACAAAACGGACTGGAACAGGACTAGGTTTGAGCATATGTCAATCAATTATTCATGAAGCTAACGGTCAAATCACTGTTCACTCCGAACTTGACGCAGGAACAGAATTTATTGTAAAACTGCCTATCTGTTAAGCAATTCTGTCATCCTTTATCAGAAATTTCATTATTTTTCCATTTTGCGAAATTAGTCGAATCGACCGTGCTTTTTTGTTATCCTATAAAGGAACTTATCTTTTTTAGGAAAACGCAATTAAAGGCAGGAATGAATAATGAAAAAAATCCAGCTCTATCTATTGCTTGCTTTTATCGGTATTTCGATCACAGCCTTTTTTATTTTTAAGCTTGATGAAGCAACATTAATCAAGCAAAACAGCAATACAAGCAGCAATCAGCCCTCAAAAAAAACACAACTCAGCACAAAAAGCATTGGCAAAGAAGTCACTTTAGGTGCTGTCGGGGATATTCTAATTCACGATAGGGTATATAATGAAGCAAAAGTAAAAGACGGTTTTGACTTTAGGCCTATGCTTGAAGAAGTGAAGCCAATCTTACAAAAGCCGGACATCCTTCTGGCTAATCAGGAAACCATTGTGGCAGGCGAGAAAATTGGTTTATCCAGCTATCCTGCTTTCAATAGTCCACATGAAGTCGCAGATGCGCTAATTGATGCAGGTGTCGACATTGTGACAACTGCTAATAATCATTCTTTAGACAGAGGTGTTGATGCCCAAAAGCAGTCTCTTGCGTACTTAAAAAAAATCAAGCTTCCTTATGTTGGTACATTTGAAAATAAAGAAGACCAACAAAAGCTCCGCATAATGGAGCATGACGGCATAAAAATTGCTTATCTTTCTTACACATATGGTTTGAATGGTATTACTGTTCCCAAAAAGGACGACTATATCGTCAATCTTATTGATAAGGAAAAAATGCAAAAAGAGATAGCGCAGGCAAAAAAACAAGCTGACTTTGTGGTAATGGGCATACATTGGGGCACAGAATATGAACGGAAGCCAAATGTGGAACAAAAAACTCTCGCCCAATATCTCGTTAATGAAGGTGTCGACATTATTTTCGGAGGACATCCACATGTTCTGCAGCCAATGGAATGGATGTATGACAAAAACGGAGAAAAGTCCTTAGTCGTCTATTCTCTCGGCAATTTCCTGTCAGGACAAGCAGATGATTATCGAGATATTGGTGGAATGGCCACTGTCAAAGTGACAAAAACTGAACTGGGCGGTAAAGTGACGAAAAAAATAGAGGTTCCATCCTTTTACCCAACATATGTCTACAGTAAAAATGATAAAGACTATAAAATGGTTCCTCTAGAAGAAGCTGGTAGTCTTGGAATGCCTGACAGTGAGGAAAGCTATAAGGAGATCATGACACATATGCTGAAAAATGTGCAGCCTAAATAAACTTACAGACAGTTTAATTATGTGCATAGTATATGTTTATCCTTTATAATAAAAGTGAGGGTTAATCTAATCTCAAAAAAGAGGTGCTTGAAATGAAAATAGTAGTTAGCGATAAAGCAGCAGAATGGTATAAAGATGAAATGCTTCTAAACGAAGGAGATTATGTGCGATTTTTCGCCCGATACGGAGGATGCAGCACTGTCCAACAGGGATTTTCACTAGGAATTTCTAACGAAAAGCCTGTGAACTCAGCAGTTAGCACAGAAAAAGACGGCATCCGTTATTATATTGAAGAAAAAGATCTTTGGTATTTTGATAACAATGATTTATACGCAAACTTCAATGAAGCTGCACAGGAACCGGAATATCATTACACAGAAAAGCAGGCTTAATTAGCCTGCTTTTTACTTGAGAAGAATATCGATTCCTTCCTTCTCCAAAATATTTTTTTGGGTATCGCCAAGAAGATCAAAATGAGAATAGCCATCTTTCCTTTTATGTATCCACTCTTTTTTTAATCCATACTTCGCTCCCCATTGCTCGAGCCTTTTCAAATCCGCACAGCCAACCTTCGTGACTGTCTTGCAGCCTGGAAAGCGGTCATCAAGCCAATAATGAGTCAAAAAAGCAATCTGGCCTTCATCTATTTTTCTTTTCCAGTCTGCCAATTCCTTTCGGTTGATGCCAAACGCCATAGTATTAGTCTCCTTAAAAAACGGTTATTTCTTTTTTAGCTCCTCATACTTTTGGAACCATTCCGGAAAGGTCTTTTTAAATGATTTAGGGCGGAAGCTATCTTTACTGACAATGATATGGGTAGTCGTACCCTCTACACAAAGATCTCCTTGCTCATTTACAATCTGATATCCATAAACCGTTTTAATGCCATCATTTAAGTCTATCCATGTTTTCACATACGCTTTTTCTCCGTATCTTAACGGCTTCTTATACGTAGCCTGTACATCATAGACAGGAGCGAAGTACCCAGCATCCTCCATCGCTACATAGCTATAGCCAATATCCTCTATCAGCGCTGTTCTGCCGCGCTCAAAAAACTTTAAGTAATTCGCATGATACACGACACCCATCATGTCGGTATCTGCATAATCGATCTTTAAATCTAGTTTATGTACGTATTCCAAATCTGCTTGCACTTCCTTTGTATTATTTCTTCCTTATTAATATTATGGTTAATTCAGCAACTAATCAAGGAAAGTGCCACCTTCAACATTACTCCGCAACCATCCTATTAATGAGCTCTTGCATTTTTTTTGTCAAATTTACTTCTTTCCGCAACAGCTCTTTATATCCTTTTGCCATTACAGGCATGTTCTCCATCTGAATGGAAAGCTTTTTAATCTCCATTTGCAAGAGCTTATACTCTGTATCTAAATCAGTCATATTCCCCTCCATATAACTAATCAAATCTATCTACCTTGTTTCTACAGTTATTAATATGTATTCATGTTAAGCGTTTTAAACAGCATAGCGTGTTATGTATTTACTGCCATCAAGCTTGTTATCTTTCCAGTAAGTCTATCCATTTTCAGTGAAACCCCAATCATTTGTGTAGAACTTACTTCTACAAATGCATTAATGTAAAAAACATTCTCTTTTCCCCGCTTGACTGATTCAATTATATATTCGTCTCCCAGCAAATAACCGCCAACTAATTTACCTGCTTCTTTCTCTGTGATTTTTGCAGTATTCATTGCCTTACTAGAAGAATCTGTATGTTCCATATAGTCAAGATTGTTAATCTTCCATTGACCCTGCTCTTTTTCTGCCTCTATTGTATAGATTAGGAGCATATTATTGTATGACGTTTGTGCCGTCTCCACGATAATCTTATTTTTTGAATGATCTTTCACGATGAAATGCTGCTGATAATCAAAATCTGCTGGGAAATTACCACCTGTAGGGACAGTAAATTCTACTGAATTAAGCTTACTTATGAAAGCTTCCGTAAAGTAAGGCTGCAATGCCTGTTTAAAGGGTTCCATAGTAAGGTGCTGATTCTGTTCTGCATAGTCTTTGGCCAATTCTGCCAGCTTATACGATTTCTCGCTAATATCTTTTATTTCAGCAACAGACAATAATTCAGTGTCAGAAACATTAACAGTATCCAGTTCTCGCCGTTCGACATTACTATTACTATTACTATCCTTTACGCTGTTTCCATATAATAATAATAATGTACAGCTAAATACGATACATAGCATCAATCTTTTTCTCAAAAAAACGAACTCCTTCCCCATGGACAAATGTTATATTTATCCATTTTACCATATTTTAATGGAGAGAAGTCCATCGAACTTAGATAGTTTTAAGTTCTCTTAGACAGCTGTAATGATTTCTTTCACCTATTTTTTTTATAAGCTTCATACGATTTTTATGTAGATACGTTTGACATTTTTACTTATTAATATTACCTTAATAATTCGAAATAAAAAACACCAAAATGGTGTTTTTTATTTCCCGAATATACCTTAGCTCGCACTATTATGTAAAGCTTTAAGTATTAGGGAGCTTCTCCACTTTTTTCTTTGCTGTTTTCCTCTCTTTTCTCATCTTCCACTTTCCCTTCTGCAACTAGCTCTGTCCAATCTGTTTCTACTATTTTCTTCTGCAGCTTTTCAATGAGACCCATAATTCTTTACTCCTAGTAGTTTATTTTGTTATAATTATAAATACCCACTTAATGGAAATAAAAAACAATATTTTATAGGTTATATCGTTATTTTTGGTACTATCTATCTACAAGGAGTTAGAATGATGATTAAAGATGATGAAATGCTTTTATTCATTAGACATATATATTTTCTAGTGAATGAGTGTAAAAAATGTGAAGATTACGAGATGAAAAGCAAAATAACAGATGAGATTTATTTCTTCGGTGAACTATTGGAGCAAAAATAAGCTGAATTTGTGAAAATGTTAGCATTCACTATTAGTCAGACCTCATACAGTGCATTTTTAACCTCTCAAAACATGATATAAACAACGCTAATCCCCACACCACCAACAGCTGTTGGTTTAAATTACCTTTGTTATTTGCTTTTAAAAAAAGTACAATAAAGTCTGCAGTTTTTCACATAAACTACACACCTGAGATAAAAACTGCTGATTTTGACTATCCTTATGGGATAGTCCTTTTTTATATAAAAAAGCGGCTGTAAAGACAGCCGCTTTTGTTTACTATTATGATTGCTTTGTATTTGCACTGTTGCTGAAGGAATCTAGTGCATGAAGCATATCTGCTTCTGTAAGAATAGAATAATCAAGGCTATCATCATTAGCTTCCATGATTCGCAATGCCTGCATCTGGACAGCTTCATCTACAAGATTAGTCGCAAATCGCCCATTTCCATTTGAGTTAAATGACGCAAGCTTTGTCTGAAGGGCAAGCTTCGCATTATTTTCTAACTGATAGTCATATTTTGCCGCATAACCTTCCATTATTTGAATCAATTCTTCACTATTATAATCCTCGAAATGGATAAACTTCTTGAAGCGTGATGTTAAACCTGGATTGCTTTCAAGCAATGCCTTTGTTTCATCAGGATAACCGGCCAAGACGACAACAAGATTTTCATTATGCTTTGTCATTTCCATCACAAGTGTGTCGATAGCTTCTTTGCCGAAATCTTGATTAGATCCTGACAATAGAGAATATGCTTCATCAATGAATAGAACGCCGCCTAATGCTTCTCTGATCTTCTTTTTCGTTTTAATCGCCGTTTGGCCCACAAATCCTGCTATAAAATCCGCTCTGCTTGCTACTACGAGATGCCCACGCTTTAAAATCCCGCAATCCTTTAAGAACTGGGCATAAAGCTTAGCAACTGTCGTTTTTCCTGTACCTGGATTTCCCGTAAATACAGCATGAAGCTGGATAGGCAAGTTCTTTTTAGAATTCGTTCGTCTGACTTGCTGAACTTTAACGAATGAAATAATTTTTTTCATTTCATCCTTTACCTTTGTCAGACCAATCATAGAATCAAGTTCTTCAGCTGGATTATCTGAAGCCTCCTCCTCTGACGCAGCAAAATCATTGCCGTCAAGCAAGGTATATGTGAGGAACTGCTTGTTTGATTGTGCTTGAGAACCTTTGTTAAAAATCGCATCTAGGACAATATTTTTAACTGCACGGGCATTGCCGAAGCTTTCATCAACCTGTTCCTTTTCAAGGCGCAGCTCTAATTGCTGTTTGCCTTCTTCACTGATGACATAATCATTGTCATTGGCAATTTTTTCTCCGATAGCAACAAGTTCCTCTGCAGAATAATTAGGTAAATGAATAAAGTTAGATGATGGAAAACGGCTGCTTAATCCATGATTGCCGTCAAGGAACTGTCTCATCTCTTCCGGATAGCCTGCTAATATAACAGCAAACTTCCCGCCGAATTCAGAACTAGTCATTAAGGAAACCAATGTGTCAATCGCTGTTTGTCCGTAATCATTGCCTTGTCCATCTCTGTTTAAGCTGTAGGCTTCATCAATAAACAGCACACCGCCAAGAGATTGCTTTACAACATTGCGCACATTTTCCTCTGTCTGCCCCATATAGCCTCCGACTAGCTGGGATCGGTCTGTTTCAACAACCTCCTGACTAGGCAGCACACCTAGTTCATAATAAATTTTAGCCATTAACCGAGCCAATGTCGTTTTTCCTGTACCAGGATTTCCTGTAAAAATCATATTAAGACTTAATTCATCCTGAATGGTGAAACCGAGCTTTTTCCTTGAGTTTTGATACTTTAAGAATTGATAAAAATCCTTTACTCTATTTTTAACTTTCTCTAAGCCAATCATTTGTTGAAGCTGTTCTAAGGCTGAGGTTGTTTCCGCTTTTGCCTCGCTTGAGTCTTCCTCTTTAAAAATGTTCAACCAAGCAGCCTTTAACTCATTAAGCTCTTCAATCAGCTTTTTAACACTGTCATAATAAATAGATGTATGAAAAACACCGCTTATTGATTCTTCATATTCTTCAGATGATTGCAGAAGCTGAGATGTTTTTTGCGTTACTTCATCCAGCAATGTAATAATTTCTTTGTACTTAGTCACAGCAAGTGTATTATTAAAAATAGATGCTGCTGCACTGTTTTCTGTTAATTTATCGTTTTCATCATCAATCATATCAAGAAACTTCCGGCAGTTATTAATATACTGTTCTGCAATTTTCCTTTTCGCTGTCCGGTTATCTGTCTCTCTAATCGCAGGGAAATTAAGCATGTCCAACAGACCTTCATAGTTTTTCCAGTCGTTTTGGGAAAGGTATTTATTTGCCTCTTTATTACTTGAATCTAAATCTTTCGCCTTTTTAAGCCATGCTGTTGCAATTGAATCCTTTTCATTTGCTTTTAATCGGGAGATTGCCGCCATTGTTAGCAATCGGGAGACAATCTCTGGCTTCTCGGCTTCATTTAATGATTGTATCGCAGACAAAACTGCTTTTTCGTTGTTAATAGTACCTGTATTCTTAAATTCCTCTTCAAGAGAAGCAATTGTTTGACTGACTGTATTTTCGAATTTCTTTTCCATTATCTACTTTCACTTCACTTACATATAAGTTTATTTACATCTTCTTATAGTATCATAATCGTGAATATTCGTTAATGATTTAAGCTGTTTTCCTTCGTTTATACATACAAAAAGCTTCTGCACATATGTACAGAAGCTAAAAAGTTTATTCACCTTTTGTTTGGATCACTTGGGCATGCTGACCTGAAGTATCCTGCATTTTTTTGCCTTTATTGCCGCCGAAACCTCTCGATTTAGTTCCAATATGGCTAGGCACAAAATGCTTGCTGTCTTTTTTTGGATTGCTCATCATTCATCCCCTCCTTTATATAAAGTTTGCACTATAAAGGAATGGATGATGTGTGGCAAAATTTTTCACTAATTGATTATCTTGCTTTTTTCAAATGTTTTTTTTCAATGCGCTCTTCAATTTTCTCAATTGCTTCTCTGTCTCGAAGCAATTGCAGTTTATTTTCTGACACTAGTTCCTGAAATGACCGTTTACGAGGTTTTCTCATCTCTTTTATCTCCTTTATCCTTTTATATTTTCATAATTCCCAAAATTGGCTGTTTTTAATACGCATTTGAAGAAATTCTTTTAAAAGTTTGAAAAGTCATTGTTTTCTGAAAACAATACTCATATGTATACTTTTGATACGCTCTCATTATACGTGATGTCCATATAGTTGTAAAGCGCTTTCAGAAATTATTTCTTCCTTATTAACTCCCTCATTATCTCTAATGACATGACAGAATAGTATTTATTGACAATAACTCCTTTCTCGTCAATTAAAAAAGTAGTGGGAATAGTGATTACCTTATACATTTCATTTACCTTATCTTGTTCATCCAGCACGACAGGAAAAGTAAGCTTCATTTTTTTTATATAATCAGCAACGTTTTTGGGAGCTCCGCCATCAATATTTATTGCCAGTATCTCTATATCTCCCTTTTGTTCTTGAAAAAACTTCTCGATTTCCGGCATTTCCTGTCTGCATGGCGGACACCATGTTGCCCAGAAATTGATCATTACTTTTTTACCTTTTAAATCAGAAAGCCGCACTTTTTGCCCTTTCATATCCTTCAAAATAAAGTCAGGTGCGATATTTCCAATATTCACTCCAATATTTTTTCCAGTGCCTTCGGCAGAAGCTTTTTGTATATCAACCAGTAAAAGGCTTACACTAACAAGGATACATAAAAATACGATTATTTTTTTCATCAAGACCACTCCTATAATCATTTCTTACATTTAAGTTTTCCATTTTTATTTTAATTACGATGTTTATTTTTGGAAGGGACTTTGAATGCGTAAAATTATAAGGTTATAGGAATGAGTAAAATCAGCATATTTCATGCCTGACACGTCGTCATTTAAAACTCATTTGTTTCCTGTCCCTTACACCTTATCAGGTATAGACAGAAAAATATATAGGATATAATAAATGCTGCGAATATTGTCATAAATTAGGATTAAAATAAGAAAAACCGGGCATAGCCCGGTCCTTTTCATGGTTAGAGAATATCCGATAATTTGTACTCTATGCCATGTACCCCTTTATAATACTCAGGATACATTTCACCCCCACATTTTTCACATGCAA
>NZ_JAMAUK010000028.1:0-60123 GCF_023714395.1 Niallia sp. MER 6
GGAAAGTTACCGGTTGAAAAATGCACTTTCTTCAATCAAAACACAAGATGGAATTTAATGTAAACACTAGCTGCAAGCCTATGTAAATTTCGCTGCATTTTTCTGCACTTTTTGCTTGCAAAAAACATACACGGACCATATAAGTTTATGTAGGGGAAACAGGGCGTAGTGAGGGGTTAAATGGGTAAAGTAGGCTATCTTACAAAGAAATATACAAAAGGGAAATTTTATATTTATGTTAGGCAATCCTATAGAGAGAGTAACTCAGTGAAGCATAGATACTTATTCAGTTTTGGCGTTATGCCAGAAGCTCTTAATAAAATGTATAGGATATTAGAGCAAGAAGAGCCATTTCCAGAAACTTTATCAGAATCTCATTTTACCTTAGAGGATGTTTATAATTGGATTTTAACGATTGAAACAGGCGTTACCTCTAAGGGGAGAAGTTTTTTAATATAGAGCTAAATAAGTACATTTAAAACCATAGAAAGAAAGGAAAACATATGAATATACATAAGCCGAAATTAAAGATACTTTCCATAGATCATGAATTCCAAAATGATCATGAAGATAGTGCCAACCAGTGCCATAACTTATGGATAAAGGTAAGTGTTATTAATAACAAATTCTTAGAATATATCTTGTTGAAACCAAAATTTAATGGTGGAGACTTCAGCGTAAAACTGAAAGAGCGAGAGAAAAACATTAAATTAAAGATGTACCCATATAATAGTCAATTTGAAAAGATGATTTATACCACACGTACCTTTAATGAATTGTTAGAAGGGACAGTAATAACTTTTAAAAGTGTTTACCATACAAAATTGTTTTTAGAACAAACAGAAACTGTTCTAACTAAATATCTGACTAGATCTTATGTTCAATTCCAGAAAAATAAGATTCCCAATACTACTATAGGGGAACAGGATAAACTTGGTTTGATAGATGATATCGTTGAGCAATCTTTATTACATCGGATACGTTAACCAGCAACATTTCATTTATCTTAGAAAAAACACTAGCCTAATTAGGAGTACCGTTTTATGAATAAGAAATATATTAGAAATAAACTTCTTGTATTTATTGTCGCATGTATCTGTCTATTTGTTATAAGATCTTACTTCTTTTCCTTAGGTAAGGTAGATGGGGAGTCCATGTATCCAACTTTAAATGACCATGATTATGTTCTGTTGGATAAGGTTAGTTATAAAATAGGAGAACCAAAACGTTTTGATATCATCATGTTTACCCTTCCAGATAATTCCGTTTTAATCAAACGTGTTATAGGATTACCCGGTGAGATATTAGAATATAAAAATAACACTCTATACATTAATGGGAGTATAGTTAAGGAGTCTTTTTTAAAGGAAGGAACTGAGGATTTTGAAACTATGACTATCCCAGATGATGGAATTTTTGTAATGGGTGATAATAGGGACCACAGTACGGATAGTAGAGTTTTTGGAACAGTTCCCGTCTCTCATATTTTAGGGGAATCCTCTATCAAAATATGGCCATTAATAGATTGAAAGATAAATAATTTATTCTTATACCCTAGAGAAGGAAAAAGAGACAGTCTAAATAACCTGTCTCTTTTTTATTCCGGATTAAAAATGATAAAGAAATATCAAACAGTTTACGTTATAAGTCACTGACTTCTACTAATACACCTTCTGTATTAAAATATAGAATCATTGTTTAGCCATAAGACCATATAGTATATAATTCATTCCGCTAATTTCCGAAGGGTCTCCAATTTCATAAAACCTCCTCTGGTGATATATTACCATGTTTTATAACTTTATATATTGTTTTCTAAGGGTATGTGCTATTAGATGTGATTTAGTGGTAATAATAAAGTAAAAAGAGAAACGGGGAGTTTATATGTGCGGAAGATTTTCTTTAACTGAAGAGTTGGGATTACTGCAAGAGGAATTTGGATTTGATTTTCCGGAAGAAAATATTACACCTAGATATAATATTGCTCCAGGAAAAGAGATATTAGCGGTAGGTTTTAATAAATCCAACGAGAGAGTAGGGAATTTTTTGAAATGGGGATTAGTTCCAAGTTGGGCTAAAGAACCGAAAATTGGTTATAAGCTTATTAACGCCCGTATGGAGACAGTGGATGAGAAACCTTCTTTTAAACAAGCCTTTCAAAAAAGAAGGTGCCTTATTTTAAGTGATGGCTTTTATGAGTGGAAGAAAACAGAAGAGGGTAAACAACCATTCCGATTTGTGATGCAGGATAAAAGGCCATTTGCTTTTGCTGGTTTATATGAAGTGTGGAATAAGGGTCAAGAGCAATCTCTAGCAACTTGTACTATTATTACGACTACTCCAAATGATATTACGAGAGATGTTCATGATAGAATGCCTGTGATTTTAAAGCAAGAGGACTATGATGATTGGCTAAATCCTAATAATCAGGACTTAGATCAGTTGAAAGGATTACTAAAACCCTATGACGCGGTCAAAATGATGAAGTATGAGGTTTCTACTTTGGTGAATTCGCCAAAAAATGATGGGGAAGCATTGTTTGCTCCAATGAATAGCAAATAACAGTATATCTGGTTACCTACATATTTTCTCCTTCCTCAGAATATCTTCCTCAGAATATTTAAATGACAGGTGTTTATTACATAACTTACTTATCCTAAAGTGATGAACTTGAATGCTCCAGATGACGGTCTGGGGCTTAAAGTGCTGCCATAACGTATTTACTACTTATTAGAAGTATTTGTATAATACTAGTATATGATGAACGTTTTTAGAAGAGGAGATTATAATGTCTGATGATTTAATTAAATATGAAAGCTTAGCAGCTAAGAATAATTTGGATCTAGAAAGTAAGAAAACTTATTTTAGAGCTTTGGATGAAGCTTTAAAGTTAACTGAAAATAAGAATATTGCCATAACAGGAGGATATGGCGCAGGGAAAAGTACGATAATAGAATCATATTTTGAAGAAAATGCTGATAAAGCAAACAGGATGATGCGAGTATCAATAGCCACATTTCAATTGGAACAGGATACAAATCCTGCTTTGCATGAAAATCTTTTAGAACAACAAATCTTACAACAAATGTTCTATCAGGTAAATCCAAATCAAGTTCCTAATTCTAGATTTGTTAAAATTAGTGACTTAACCTTTTGGTATATTTTTAGGATTCTAGCCTTTTTATTATCGACTATTGCATTTACATATTTATTAATAAGTAATGACTGGATGAAAAGTCTTAATGAAGTTTTTATTGATTGGGTAAGTAAAGGTCTCTGGTCAAATTTATTGTTATTTTTAAGCTATGTTATTTTAGCATTAGTTCTTTATGTTCCTGCCATATATGTAACCTTAATGATTTTTAGAAAATTAGGTGTTAGTAAATTTGGAATAGCTAATGCAAACATTGAATTTAATCCTCAAGATGGTACTACAGTATTCAATAGTTACATGGATGAAATAATTTATTTATTCCGTGAGTCGAAATATAAATATATCGTTTTTGAAGACTTAGACAGATTTGAAAACGTAAAGATCTTTGAACGTTTAAGAAGTCTTAATACTACCTTAAATAATTCTGCTCAATTAAAGGATCTAGATATTAAATTTATATATGCATTAAAAGATGATGTTTTTACAAATGAAGATGAAACGGAGTTAACTTATAATCGTACAAAGTTCTTTGATTTTATTATCCCAACAATTAAAGTTATGCACAGCTCAAATGCTGAATCACTACTACTAAAAAAATTAAAGGGACATATAGAGAGCGGTAATAATTCATACAGTATAGAGGATAACCAGCAAAAATTGAGTGAACAGCTAATTGAAGACCTTGCTTTATTTATTAACGATATGCGTACTCTTACCAATATTTGCAATGAATTCGAAGTGTATCGTAATAGATTAGAACAATCAAGCGTGACTTATAATCATCTTTTTGCGTTTATAGTATACAAGAATATATATCCTAATGATTATTCTCAACTAATAGAGAATAAGGGTCTGGTTTATAAAATTTTTAATAATAAACAAGAAATCATCTCAAATCTAAAGAGGGAAATTCAATCATTACAAGAAAAAACTCAAATTGGTGTTGGTAGTATAATTACAGACAAAGAAGATATTGCAATGCTATTTGCGAAGAAACGAAACTTGTTAAATGTGAAAATATATTCAGACAGCAGTTTTATAATGAATACAAATATCTACAGTAATGCTTCTAATTATAATTATATTGGTAACCAGGTGTTTGGTAATATTGATTTACTTAATTCTGAAGGGCAAGTAAGAATCTATAATAGTGCAGATAACTTACGAGAAGAATTTCCTAATGTGGAATCTTTTACGAAAGTTAATAATATTGACTATTATAATCTCTATAAAGAGTTTGATCAGGATATAATTAAAAGAGACCAAGTAGTTAAGGACGAGATAAAAAAGATTGAAGAAAAAATTAAAGTGATTCACAGTAAGTCAATTTCAAGATTGATTAAAGAAGAAGGAATAGAAATTCACGTTGATTTATCTGAAAAAAGGTTACTATATTTTCTGATTCTAAATAATTGGTTAAATGAGTCGTACGAAGATTATCTATCTGTTTTTCATGAAGGAGCTTTAAGTGCAATTGATAATAAGTTTATTCAACTAGTTAAAATTGGTTCAAATAATGAAATGTTAACTGAACCACTGAAAAATGTTAGAAAGATATCCCAAAAAATTCGAGTTGATGATATTACTAGTATAGCGGCACTCAATATATCCTTTGTTGTACATCTACTTCACACAGAACCTAATAGTGAGAAACTTACTAAAATAATAAGGCTTTTGTATAGTGATATTGAACTGTATTTTGATAATTTAATTGATTTATTGGCTGGTTTACAAAAGAGTGAAATCAATGTTTTATTTAAAAAAGCTATATCTAGTGATATAGATGTTTGGGGAAAAGTGAGTAATACAGAAGATATTCCTATTGAACTTTTTGACGATTATGTAATTTCCTTATTAGAGAATGCTGATATTGATGATTTATACAAATTAGAGAGTGGATTGTCAACATTAAATCAAACAGCTTTTTTAAGGGACGATCGTTTGTAGTCAATGGGGCTTACATAACCTAGTGTTCCATGGATTCGAAGCTTGTTATACCAGTTAACATAGTCACTGAATTCAAGCGTTAACTGTTCTAAACTATCAAATTTCATTTGACTAATAAACTCTGTTTTAATGATTTTAAATGTAGCTTCCGCTACAGCGTTATCATATGGACAGCCTTTCATGCTTAAAGAGCGGCCAATCTGGAATGCCGCTAACGTTTGGTCAATGAGCTGGTTTTTAAACTCGCTACCACGGTCGGTGTGGAACAGCTGGATATCCCGCAGATCACCTTGAATAGAAGAAAAAGCTCGTGCGACAAGGCTCGCATCTTTGTTGGGTCCTGTACTGAAACCAATGATTTCGCGATTAAAGAGATCGACAAAGATACATACGTAATGCCATTTATTTTTGACTTTAACGTATGTTAAATCACTGACGACTACTTTTTTTACTTCTGTCTGCTGAAACTTACGTTTCAATTCGTTAGTCTGAGCCGATTCATTACAGGGAGTTTTCTGTGGCTTGAACTGTGCTACTGTATAGGAGGAAACTAGCCCTTGCTCCTTCATGATACGGCCAATTCGTCTTCTAGAAACCGTAAATCCACGCTTGTAAAGCTCCACTTTAATCTTACGCGTGCCATAGGTGTTTCGATTTTGTTTAAAAATTTCTATGACAGTGCCTGTTACGTCGTCTTCTGACTGACGTTCTTTGGCCTCATAATAATACGTACTACGTGTGATTTGTAGGACGCTGCACATTGCTGATATCGAGTATTTGTCTTTATTTTGCTTAATGACATTTACTTTCGTCCCATTATCAGCGCGGCTTGCTTTAAAATATCGTTCTCCATTCTTAGCTGTTTTAGTTCCTTGCGGAGTTCTAAAAGCTCCTGTTGTTCAGAAGAACGATTGTCTTTTTCTTTAAAAGAACCGGAGGTTTCATCCTGGTTAATCCACCGGTCAAGAGAGGACGGAGTCAGATCATATTCATCAATAATGGCTCGTTTCGTTTTTCCATTCTGGTATAGCTGCACCATTTGCTTTTTAAACTCAGGCGTGAAAGTACGGCGTTCTCGTTTTTTCATAGTGGGTTCTCCTCATCTGTTTTAGATCAAGTGTACGTGACCTTAATTTTTCTGTCCAGATAAGTGTAGACGCTCCATTCTTTGTTGAAAAAGAAAAGGGTTACTCTCATTTTGATAGTGGGTCATTTTTCAATTACACCTATAATGATGAGGGGAGAATAGAATATAATATAGAAGTAATTGAAGAATTTCTTGAAAAAAGTAATTTGTTTGCTGACTTTCTATATATAGTTCTATTCGACGCGTTAATTGCAAATGGAGATCGGCATCAAGACAATTGGGGAATCACTCGTCATGAGAAAGAAGATACGGTAGCAATTTCACCAATGTACGATAATAGTGCTTCGTTAGGTAGGGATTTATCTAGAGGTAATATTGAAAAGTTTATTAGTTCTGATAGTGAGCTTCTAAGGCACTTGTTTAAAGGTAGAGCCAAAATTGGTATGAAAGATAAACGAGGAGCAAATCATTTTGCGTTAATAAGATTCCTGAAAAGTAAATATCCAGAGAAATTTAAGGGATTATTTACTTCTCTATCTAACTTAGAAGACCATTTGGTTGAAGAAATCGTCGATATGGTACCAGAAGAAATATTAGATGTTGAATATAAAAGAGTAGTTACTAAATTTATTCAATTTAGAAGAGATATATTGTTGAATATAGGTGATGACATGGATAAAAATATAAATGAATTACTATTGGTTTGGAAAGAACCTGAGTCTCGTCAGAGATATGTGGTTGGTAAGTTAATCTATAATGGAGATGAGAACAAGTATATATTCTCTTATTTATCGGAGAACTTACAAGAGGCCGTAAGTGTTGGGTTTAAAAACTATCCAAGCTTTCCAGATTTAGGGGAAACTTACGAAAGTAAGGGACAACTATTCCCAGGGCTAATGAATCGATTGCCCAATAAAAAGCGACCAAATTATCCAGAGATACTTTTAAAGTATAATTTGGATACAACTAGTACTGTTATGGAGATACTTGGAGCAACTCGTGGTCGTTTAGGAACGGATAATTTTGAATTTGTACAGTTTATTGAGTTTATACAGAATCAACCTTTCCAAATCACATTTGATCTAGCTGCGGCGAGAAGATATGACTTTCCTAGTGTGAAAGGCGAAATTAAAGAGAACGAAGTTGTAACATTAATACGAGATATTGATAATCAGGTAGACGTAAATGCAGTTAGAGTTATATATAGAGACAACTTATGCTTAGGATATGTCCCAAGATATTACTCTGAAGATCTTGCAGCCATGTTAGAGGCTGGTGTGCAATATAAAGCAATCATAAAGAAACTTGATATCTTAAATGATAATCCTGATGAGTGGGCTAAAATAAAAGTCGAAGTAATATATGAATAATCGAAAACCCAAAGTAACTTCCTTTGGGTTTTTTTAGTTCTCTGAAATAAAACTCGTGAAAAATTGAGTCATTGGATAAATTGAATTAGACATAACCGTAAAAAACAAAGTAATATTAAGAATATACTGTTTTATGGAGAGGATAGAATGTCAGAAGAGAAAAGAGATATAACTGCCAAGGGATTTGAAGGATTATATGAGGTAACTAGATCAGGTATGATTATGAACAAAAAAACAAGCAATATAAAGGTGTTTGATGGAAATCCATATAATTTTAAAAATGTTCACTTGTATAAAGAAGGTAAAAGAACCCTATTTAGAACCTATGATTTATGGAAGGATGCTTTTGGTGAGGATGCTGCCGAATCTGAATATAAGGGTTTAAAATAAAACGTAATTAGGAGATAGTTAAAAATGTATGAAGGAAAATACTTTAAACTATTAGAATATCTAAAACATAAACAAGACGAGATACGGTTGACTATCACATTTAGTGAAATTGAGGAAATCTTGAATTTCGAGTTACCTTCATCTGCTAAAAAGTATAATGCGTGGTGGGCAAATGATAAAACACATTCCCAGGCTAAATCTTGGCTTGTTGCTGGTTGGCACACAAGCGAAATAAGACTTGGAGAAAGTATAATCTTTACCCGTATAGATAATTAGTGGACCAGCAACTTTTTCTAAGTACTACATAAAATAATGAGGATGGATATATACTAATTTTACAGCTTAGAACTACTTAGCCCTACTCATTAGAGTAGGGCAATTTGTGTTCAAAATTAATAAATCGAATAATAAAGTCTTTTTCAAAGATCTTTAGTCAAGAAACTTGTTCATTTAATAGGGAATTGTATTTGCTCCGTTGTTATATAACTATAAGGGCAGCATTCCTGTAATAAGTGAAAATGCGATTTGAAAGAAAAAAGACCTCTTGATAAGATAAATGTGTCCTCAGCTGGCCAGCTAAAAGGGACAAAATATCTACTAGGAGGTCTCACTATGAATTATAACCAAAATCATAAAATAGCTCAAATCACACCTAAAACTTTAGTAATAGGTATTGATATTGCCAAACATCATCATGTAGCTAGAGCGCAGGATTATCGTGGAATAGAGCTAGGTACTACTTGCTTTTTTGATAATACCCAAGAAGGATTTAAGACATTTATTGATTGGGTTAATCAAATAAAAGAGTCATGCGAAATGGAGTCTGTCATTACTGGAATGGAGCCTACAGGTCATTATTGGTTTAATTTAGCTCATATTCTAAAGGAGGAACAGATTAAGTTCGTCACAGTCAATCCTTTACACGTCAAGCACAGTAAAGAGCTAGACGATAACTCTCCAACTAAAAACGATGTAAAAGACGCAAAAGTCATTGCACAATTAGTCAAAGATGGTAGATACGCCGAACCAACGATACCACAAGGAGTTTTCGCGGAACTGCGTGTGGCTAAAAAATTACGCTATATTGTTGATTTTTTCTGCAACAGCGGCATTAGGTCAACAATCACCGCCAAAAGAAACAGCTATTACAAATGAAACTATTTCCAAAATGACTTCACTCTTTTTTAGAGGAGATGTTGTACCTGATATACAGGTGCAAATAAGCATTCATTTAAACAGTATCATACTGTTAATATTTGCTTTACTTTTTTTGGTTTTATTAGTACTTTCCTTTATAAATAAAAGGCATGTGATTTTATCGTTCTGTATGTGTCTCCTGTCCGTTATTAGTTTGTATATTTCATTAATGCTTAGCATGGAATAAAAACTTAATTGGAAGAAAAGTTCCTATTTCCTTCGATCAATTCAATTAATGAATTGATCTTTTTTATCTTATGGATTATTTCCCTTTTTTAATTTAGATTTTACATATTATAGAATTTTTTTGACTTTTAATAAAGACGAGTATATAATAATTATATGAATATATGTTCATATATTGTAATAAGAAGAATATATAACATCTTTTAGTTTCAAGAGTGTGCGCTAAAATACATTCATTTATTTTATTGGGGTAGTATATAATCAGATGTTTTATTAAGGAGGTATTATTATAATGGGGCATGATCATAGTCATAGTCATAATCATACAGGTGGATCAAACAAAAAGGTGCTTTTCATTTCTTTTATTATTATTACGAGTTACATGGTAATTGAAGCAATAGGAGGAGTTGTTACAAATAGTCTTGCGCTTCTATCCGATGCAGGACATATGTTAAGTGATTCCATTTCATTGTTGATTGCACTCATAGCATTTAAATTAGGGGAGCGAGCAGCTAGTCATAGTAAAACCTTTGGGTATAAACGTTTTGAAATAATAGCAGCTGTTATAAATGGAGTTACTCTAATACTTATTTCTCTTTA
This sequence comes from Niallia sp. MER 6, assembly GCF_023714395.1. Classification (NCBI taxonomy): domain Bacteria; kingdom Bacillati; phylum Bacillota; class Bacilli; order Caryophanales; family Bacillaceae; genus Niallia; species Niallia sp. MER 6. The sequence goes on from NZ_JAMAUK010000028.1 coordinate 9,932, forward strand.
TATCTTTTATGAGGCAATTAACCGTTTTGCCAATCCACCAGAGGTAGCAACAACAGGTATGCTTTATATTAGTATTATTGGTTTACTTGTTAACATATTGGTAGCTTGGATTATGATGCGAAATGGAGATACAGAAAACAATTTAAATATGCGTGGTGCCTTTTTACATGTTATTAGTGATATGCTTGGTTCAGTTGGTGCCATAATAGCTGCATTGCTTATCATGTTTTTTGGATGGGGTTGGGCAGATCCATTGGCAAGTGTATTAGTAGCTGCTCTTATTTTAAGAAGTGGTTACTATGTAACCAAAGATGCTATTCACGTTCTTATGGAAGGAACTCCTTCAAATGTAGACGTAGAGGACATTATTACCACAGTTAGTAAAACACCAGGAATACACTCTATTCACGACCTACACATATGGTCCATCACAAGTGGTTTGAATGCAATGTCTTGCCATGCTGTCGTTGATAAGCAATTAACTATCGCCGAAGGTGAAAATATTCTTCGGAAAATAGAACATGCACTTGAACACAAGGGGATTACTCATGTAACCATCCAAATGGAAACTTTAGCACATAACCATGAAAATTCAATCCTTTGTGAAGCAAAAGGTGAACCAGCCCATGATCATCATCATCATTAATTAGAAAAGAAGGGAAAACGTTATGTTTTCCCTTGTTATATATTAAGGGGGATAAATACAATGTTGGACACACTAGTTATTGGAGCGGGCCAGGCTGGTATTTCCATGGGTTATTATTTAAAAGAAACGGGTATGAATTTTCTTATTTTAGATAAAGGAAAAGAAATAGGGGAGAGTTGGAAGTCCAGATATGATTCCTTGATTTTATTTACTCCTAGAATATATAGTTCTCTACCTGGTTTTGCAATGGAAGGAGATAAGCATGGGTTCCCTACAAAAGATGAGGTAGCTTCTTATTTGAAACAATATGTTAAAAAGTTTGAACTACCTATTAAATTTCAAACAGTAGTAACAAGTATAACAAAACAAGAAGAGGAATTTGTAGTATGTACAAATAGAGATACGTACACGACACGTAATCTAGTTATTGCCACAGGTCCCTTTCAAACACCTATGATACCGTCATTCTCCAGTGATTTATCTAATGAGATTTATCAAGTGCATTCTTCTCAGTATAAAAATCCACAGCAGTTAAAGGATGGGAATGTCTTAGTTGTAGGCGGTGGAAATAGCGGTGCTCAAATAGCAGTTGAACTATCCGAAGAAAAAGAAACATACTTGGCACATAGTAATAAATTAGTATTCTTGCCATTAATTTTTAAACAAAAAAGCATTTTCTGGTGGTTTGATAAATTGGGAATTTTAAGTGCAAGTAAGAATTCTTTATTGGGAGGGTTCATCCAAAAAAAGGGTGATCCTATATTTGGATTCGAACTGAGAGATGCCATTAAACGAAATAAGGTGAAATTAAAAGAAAGAGTAATGGTTATAAATCGCGATAAAGTAATATTTAAAGATTTATCATCACTAGAAGTTAACAATATTATTTGGGCTACTGGTTTTACAAATTCATTACCTTGGCTGAACATAGATGATTTATACAATAAGGATGGAAAACTAATTCATCAACGAGGCGTTACCAATATTAAAGGTCTATATTTTATAGGTTTACCGTGGCAGCATAGACGTGGTTCTGCTTTACTTCAAGGAGTTGGATACGATGCAGAATATATAGTTGCAAAAATAAAATAGAAAAGTTGTTTAAGGGAAGAGGATGGACTTTACTTGTATAAGATAAAGTGGGTAGAGTCCTTAATAAAAAATAAATTAATTGACAAAGAAAATGTTTTTCAGATATCCTTTATATATGCATATCTGTTCATGTAAGAATATATTTATGTATAGGAAAAGAAGGTGGGGGAAGTGATGAGGAAAGAAGTTCTCTCTTTGTTATCGGATGAGAATATAAAAGGAGTTTCTCAACTATGCAAGGTGTTAACCAATCCAACAAGAATAAAAATCTTATCTTTAATTTACAAAAAGGACTTAACGGTTAACCAAATTTCCGATCGACTTAAAATGTCTAACTCAATGGTTTCTAACCAGATAAACTACTTGAAAAATATAAATTATATCGAGTGCAAAAAAGGTACAGAGAACTTTTATAGGCATGACGATGAGAAATTAATTGTTACCATTAATCGACTTTTAGAGCAATCTTGTTAAAAAGGTTGCTATTAAAATAAATAAAAAATATAAAGAAACCTGATAATCCCAGTGGACTATCAGGTTTCTTTATTAATTACTCATCGTTCTCAAATTTTTTATAAATGTATTGAGAAGGATCGATAGGGGTAAAGTTCTTAGGTGTATAAAATCTTAATAAATCACCATTAACCACTTGGTCTGAAAGGGATAGGATGTTAGCAACCTTTTTTTGAGTTTCAATGGCTTCTTCAATTTTATCAGCTTCTAATAACTCTCCTGTCTCCGAGTTATAAAAATTGTCATCAACTGAGGAAATGGTTGGGCTAACAAATTCACCGTTTCTAAAAGGTACAAGTTGATTATGTTCTTCTGACAGTAAGTCTGAACCAAATTGAATATACTCTTTTGTATCCATACCAAGAAGGTGTAGAAGAGTAGGCAATAAATCTATCTGACCCCCGTACTCTTCTTTAATTCCACCTTCTTGTCCAGGTACACGGATAAATAGTGGTACACGCTGCAAGCCAGCTGATTCAAATGGAGTTATTTTTTTCCCTATAACCTTTTCCATTGCTGAGTTATGGTTTTGGGAGATACCGTAATGATCCCCGTACATAATTATAATGGAATTATGGTATAGACCAGAATCCTTTAGGTAATCAAAGAAATTTTCAAGTGCTTCATCTGCATAGCGGGCAGTTTGAAAATAATCATCTACTGACTTATCACCTGTATTATTTGCTTGGATAGTAGTTTCTTCTTGATTTATGGAATAAGGATAGTGATTAGAAACAGATATAAATTTTGCGTAGAAAGGTTGTTTCAAAGAATTAAGCAATGGAATGGATTTATTAAAAAAGGGCTTGTCCATAATTCCATAATCAGTCATCTGTTCCTCGTTAATGCCACTATAATAGCTTTCATCAAAAAAGTTGTTATAACCTAATGATTTATACATCTCATTCCTGTTCCAAAAACTGCCTGCATTTCCGTGGAATACTGCTGAAGTATAGCCTTTCTGCCCTAGAATACCCGGTGCTGCTTGGTAGGTGTTCCCACTTTTCATGGTAAAGGCTGAACCACTAGGTAAGCCATATAGAGAATTTTCTACCATGAATTCTGCATCAGATGTTTTTCCTTGTGCAGTTTGATGGAAAAAATTTTTAAAATATAAAGTATTTTTTTCCTTCGTTAATGAGTTTAAAAATGGAGTAACTTCTTCTCCATTTAATTTGTAGTTAATAACAAAGTTTTGAATCGATTCTAAATGAAAGTAAATTACATTCATGCCTTTGCCAATACCATAATATTCTGGATTAGGTTTTGCATAATTTGATTTAGTATAATTTATTACTTCCGTCATTTCATCACTTGATGCCATGACCCTTTGGGCAGATGCTTTTGAACTCTGTATGCCATCATAAATAGTGTAGTTATATAACCCCAGATATTTTACAATGTAATTTCGATCGAATCCCCTTGTTAACAATTGTGGTCTGTCAACTTCAGCTAAAACGAGGTTTAAAATAGAAAAAATCATAGTAACTGTAAAAATACCTAGTTTAGTTCTTCTTCTAGGTTCTTTCATATCTATTTTAACTAACCGAAAGACTAGGAAAAGAATAAGAATTAATAAATCTAGAAAAAACAGAACATCATAAGGTTTTAATAATGATAATATACTACCACTTACATCTCCAAAATTTTGAGTTTGGGTTAATGTGGGCAAAGTAATAAAATCGTTGAAAAATCGGTAATAGAGAACATTTACAAAGAGTAACAAAGATAAAAATAGATACATGGAAATTAAGATTAAGTACTTCTTTTTAGCTTTAAATAACATTGAAATACCTAAAAAGAATAATGCTGAACCGAGTGGATTTAATAGTAATAAAAATTGCTGCATTAAGTTGGAAATTCCTAAGTCAAACTGAGTGAACTGGACCAGATACGTTTTTATCCAAAGAAAGAAAACTGATAAGAGATAGAAAAATAAAAAACTTATCTCTACTCTTGTTTCTTTTATAGAGGAGACCCTCATTTTTACACCACCTAATTTAAGAAATATTAATATTAAAAAATGTTTCAAGTAATTATAAGCTTTATCTAAACATGCTTACATGAACATATATAATTATAGAGTATAGAAACAAAAAATTATAGTAATAACCAAACTGTTATGGAATAAATTTCCTTCAATATTTTGTCACATTCCTATGATTTTTATTGTGTTAACATTATGAGAGTAGTGTAATCTAACTTAAAAGGTATAGTTAACACTAAAATGAATAATTGCGCATATGTTTTTATTTAAATATGCTTAAATGTTCATGTATGCATTATTCAGAAAGGAGAAATCAACTTTAATTTTACAAGGAAAGGAAAATAAATATGAAATTAAAAAAAATCTTATATTTTGCAACCTTACTTAGTCTTGTTGTTTTAACGGCATGTGAGCCCTTAATGGTTTTAGATCCAAAGGGACCGCAAGGTCGAATAACTGCAGATGTCATTAAAATTTCCATTTGGACAATGGCAATCGTAGTTATAGTAGTTTTGTCTTTATATTTTTATATGCTTTGGAAATATAAAGCTTCTAAACAATCCAAGGACTATGAACCACCTCATATCGAGGGAAGTATTAAATTAGAAATTATATGGACTGCTATTCCCATTCTGATAGTGGCATTCCTATCTTTTATAACCATTAAGTCAACCTATGAGGTAGAAAATGTACCTAAAGGATACAAGGAAGAGCCGTTAGTAATTTACGCTTCATCTTCCAACTGGAAGTGGCATTTTAGTTATCCAGAAGAAAATATAGAAACCGTTAATTATTTGTTCATTCCTACAGATCGCCCGATTCAGTTTAAGTTATATTCTTATGGCCCGATATCAAGCTTTTGGATACCGCAGCTAGGTGGGCAAAAGTACGCAATGGCAGATATGCTAAACACATTAAATTTAGCAGCCGATGTTCCTGGAGAATATATGGGACGTAACGCAAATTTTACTGGTGAAGGATTTGCTCAACAAACCTTTAATGTTCAAGCAATGTCAAAGGAAGAATATGAAAAGTGGATAACAGAAGTAAAGGATACTGCTGACACGCTAACAGAAGATAAATTTGAGGAGCTTTTAAATCCTGGACACTTAGGTCAGTTGACTTTCAATGGTACTCATTTAGGCTTTTCACCACCACCTCATGATATGAAAAAATCTACTAGCGAAGAGAAAAACGAAGACACAGAAAATACAAAAGATATGGACATGGAGGATATGGATATGGAAGGAATGGACCATTAATTATATATTCTTCAAATAAAATTATTTTTTCTTGAAAGGAGTACTATTACATGGATTTTTTTGATAGGTTTGCTGTTCCCAATCCTGGGCCAACAATCTATGCTTCAATGGTTGCTATAGTCCTTACCATGATAGGCATCCTAGTATTTATTACGTATACAAAGAAATGGGGATATCTATGGAGAGAGTGGCTTACAACTGTAGACCATAAAAGAATAGGGATTATGTATTTAATCTCCGCATTACTAATGCTCTTCCGTGGTGGAGCAGATGCCATTATGATGCGGGCACAAACAGCTGTTCCTGATAATAATTTATTGAATGCTCAGGAATATAATGAAGTATTTACTACACACGGTGTAGTTATGATTATATTTATGGCGATGGCTTTTATAATGGCACTTATGAACTTTGTTGTACCATTACAAATTGGCGCAAGAGATGTAGCCTTTCCTAGGCTCAATGCCGTTAGTTTCTGGTTATATTTCTTTGGAGCTATGTTATTTAACATATCTTTCGTTGTAGGGGGGTCTCCAGATGCAGGATGGTCTTCTTATTTTCCACTAGCGGGTACAGATTTTAGTAAGTCAGTAGGTACCAATTATTACATGATTGCTTTACAAATTTCTGGGATTGGTACATTGATAACAGGTATTAACTTTGTTACTACTATACTAAAAATGAGAGCTCCAGGAATGACTCTTATGAAAATGCCGATGTTTACTTGGTCAGCATTGATTACAAACTTAATTATTGTTTTTGCCTTTCCCATTTTAACAATAGCGTTAATTATGGGGACAATGGATAGACTTTTTGGTACTAACTTCTTCACAACCACTGATGGTGGGATGGATATGCTTTGGGCAAACCTATTCTGGGTTTGGGGACATCCTGAAGTATATATCCTCATATTACCAGCGTTCGGAATATACAGTGAAATAATACCAACATTCGCAAGAAGAAATCTATATGGTTATAAGTCAATGGTAATTTCCATAGTGGCTATATCTGTTCTGTCCTTTTTAGTTTGGGTTCATCACTTCTTCACTATGGGACAAGGCGCTTTGGTTAATAGTATTTTCTCTATCACAACTATGGCTATTGCTGTACCAACCGGTATCAAAATATTTAACTGGCTGTTTACGCTTAGAAAAGGGAAAATTGAATTTACAGTTCCTATGCTTTATTCTTTAGGATTTATTCCTATTTTCACAATTGGTGGGGTAACAGGAGTAATGCTTGGAATGGCCAGTGCTGACTATCAATACCACAATACCATGTTTTTAGTAGCTCACTTTCACTTAGTTATAATTCCTGGGGTTGTATTCGCAATGCTTGCTGGTCTTACTTATTGGTGGCCAAAGATGTTTGGATACATGCTAAACGAGAGAATTGGAAAATGGGCGTTCTGGTTTATTTCGATAAGTGTTTGTGTAGCCTTTTTCCCAATGTTCATATCAGGTTTAGATGGACAAGCTAGAAGAATGTACACTTACTCTGAGTCAACTGGTTTCGGTATCTGGAATATGATTTCCTTTATAGGAGCTCTAGGTCTTTTAGTAGGATTTGTTTTAATAGTTTACAATATTTTATACAGTTACAAAAATTCACCAAGAAATATTTCGTCAGATCCATGGGACGCTCGCTCGTTAGAGTGGGCAACTAAATCACCTGTACCAGAGTATAATTTTGCAATCACTCCGACAGTTGATTCAACCGAGGCCTTCTGGGATTCCAAGAAAAAGGGATACAAACTATTTAGAGGTAATATTGAAAAGATTCACATGCCAAATAATAGTGGCATGCCATTTATTTTTGGATTCCTCTTTTTTATTTGGGGCTTTGCATTTGTATTCGCACTTTGGATACTTTTAATCCTAGCAACAGTAGCTATATTTATTTGTTTAGCATTGCGTTCCACTGAAAAAGACAATGGAAGGTATATCTCTAAGGAAACAGTAGAAAAAATTGAAGACTCGTTGGGAGGTCCAAAATAATGAAGATTGATAATTCATTGCCTCTTGAATATAGTACCCAACAAAATCGCTTAAACATTCTTGGTTTTTGGATATTCCTTGGTGCAGAAATAGCACTATTTGGAACGCTTTTTGCCTCGTATTTTACACTTGTAGATCGGACAGGAAGCGGGCCAACTGGTGCAGAAATATTTGAAATTACACCTGTTGTTATTGAGACAATATTGTTATTAGGAAGTAGTTTTACAATAGGATTAGCTATAAATGCGATGAGACTGAAGAAACAAAAAGCTATGCTTGCATTTTTTGCGGCAACTCTTGTACTTGGTTTAGCATTTTTAGGAGTGGAAATTTACGATTTTGTTGTCTACATTCATGAGGGAGCAACTTTACAAACTAGTGGCTTTACTGCAATCCTATTCACTCTTTTAGGAACGCATGGAGCTCACGTAGCGTTCGGTATTTTATGGGGTACATTAATCATACTACAAATAAAAAGAGATGGGATAAATGAAAGGACAGCCAATAAAGCATTTATTTTCTCTCTTTACTGGCACTTTATAGATGTTGTCTGGATATTCCTTTATAGTTTTGTATTCTTGAAAGGGATGATGTAAATATGAGTGAATTATTTCCTAAAAAACATGTTATGGGCTTTCTCTCTTCTTTAATACTTACCGCCATAGCATTGACTGTTTATTTTTTTGACCTTTCATTTGCTATGGGTTCTACCATACTGTTAATAACAGCTTTTATTCAGGCTTTGGTACAACTAGTAATTTTCATGCATGCAGGTGAATCAAAAGACAAAAAAGTCATATACACTAGTATATATTATGGTCTATTTATTGCGATTGTAACTGTTTTCGGAACACTGCTCGCTTTAATATGGGGATATTATTAAAAAAGAGTACTACTTTACTCTAACCCGTTCCATTTTATAAAATTTAACAACTTTTAGATCAATAATGATAAAAATACAAAAGGCATGGTTAATACCATGCCTTTTGTGTTTTAATTAAAAAATAATTATCTTTTACTTTATTGAACAAATATAATTATTGTTCATGTGTCCAAGTAACTGATTGACCAGTTTTAGGACATGATGGAAACTTGTCTCCTTGCTGTAGCACCACATGTTCGCCATCCGCATCTATATAATGTCCAGACTCCATAACAGTATCTCCTGTTTGATGAGTGTGACTAGCATGTGTCCAAGTTGTTTCCTTTCCTGTATTGGGGCAATTCGGAAAAGTATCTCCTTGAATTAGTTCCTGTTTTGCTCCGCCTGCATCTATATACTGGCCAGATTCTTTTACAGTTTCCCCTGAGTGATGATGATCAGTAAAGTGACTCATAATTCATACCTCCATTTTTAAAATTCACTACAGACGTTATTTTTTTCTGTTAGGTATTTAAAATATACATTCAAAGATTTCATTTACCATGTAACTCTAGAGTTTGTGAGTTATAGTTTGAAAAATTTGGTACAATTTTTTTAATTTTTAATTTTTAATTTTGCTGTTAATTATATACTCCGCCTTTTTAATGTGAATATAATTTAGTTTTAATGTAATTATAATTGTTACTAAAGGGAGTTAATCTATACTATAGTTGGTTAATAACATTTAGAGCATCTAAAGAAGGGTGTTTGAAAAAATATGCTATAATAGTAAGAAATTATTACCAAGGAGTAAGAATTTATGGAACATTTAGGTGAAGATAAAGATTATAATGGTTCTACAACGGATTACTATAATAATAAATTAGATGAAGAAACTCTTTTTATCGTTTCTCAAACTTTCAAGGCTCTTTCTGAACCAACAAGGATTAAGATATTACATCTACTTTCAGATAAACCACACTCAGTAAACGAAATTGCTGAAAAGTTACAAATGCTGCAATCTACAGTTTCACATCAATTAAGTTTTTTGAAAAATCTTCGCCTTGTAAAATATAGAAGAGAAGGAACGACCATTATTTATTCATGTGATGATGAACATGTTATGAGTGTTTTAAATCAAATGATAGATCATGCCCAACATTAACAATTCCATAAAGGAATGTGTTATTCAATTTGAAGGATGGGGATTTTTCCTTCCCCATCTTCATCTAAGGATAAAATATAAATTGATATTGACACAAATGCAATTGTGTACATATAATTTATATATGATTATATGTATATCTGTTCATATATTTACAATTCGGAAATTGGGGTATATCTATATAGGAGGGGTACATCTATGGGAGAAGGAAAACATCAATTAAAAAGGGAATTTACCTTAGAAGGTTTAGATTGTGCAAATTGTGCCATGAAGATTGAGAGAGGTGTTTCTTCTATAAACGGGGTTAAAGAATGTAATGTTAATTTTGCAACCCAGACTATATCTTTGCAATACGATAAAGAGCAAGAGGTAGAGATATTAACGAAAGCAGAAAAAACAATTACTCGTCTAGAACCCCATGTTAAACTTTTAGAGAAACAAAAAAGGCAGAAGAAAAAAGCTCAATCACACTCAGGTGAACATACCCATGAACATGTCCATGATCATAATCATAATCATGATCACGACCACGGGCACTCACATGCTCATGGGCATACCCATGAACATGGAAGTAATGATCTAAAGAAAATGATTAGCAGGTTAATTATAGGAGGCATTATTTTTGGATTGGGTATCTTTGCTCCATTAAGCGGGACTTTAGAATTGGTAACATTCTTAATTGCTTATCTAATAGTGGGTGGAGATATTGTTCTTCGAGCTATAAAGAATATAACTAGAGGACAGGTGTTTGATGAACACTTTTTAATGGCTTTAGCAACTATTGGAGCTTTTGCGATTCAAGAGTATCCAGAAGGTGTAGCAGTAATGTTATTTTATCAAGTTGGTGAGTTATTCCAAAGTATCGCTGTTAATCGTTCTAGGAAATCAATTAGCAGTTTAATGGAGATTCGTCCTGACTATGCAAATATTAAAATAGGTTCAGAAATAAAAAAAGTCGACCCTGAGGAAGTTTCTATTGGGGACATTATTGTAATAAAACCTGGCGAAAGAGTGCCCTTAGATGGCGTGGTCTTAGAGGGTACATCTAGTGTCGATACGTCAGCGTTAACAGGGGAGTCAGTCCCTAGAGATATTGAAAGTGGTAATGATGTACTAAGCGGATTCATTAATAAAAATGGATTTTTAACTGTAAAAGTTACAAAAGAGTTTAGTGAATCCACCGTTTCTAAAATCTTAGAGTTAGTACAAAATGCAAGCAGTCGTAAAGCTCCAACAGAGAACTTTATTACGAAATTCGCTAGGTACTATACTCCGGTGGTTGTAATAATAGCTGTTTTATTAGCTGTAGTACCTCCGATATTAATGCCTAGTGCTACATTTTCCGAGTGGTTATATAGAGCGTTAATCTTTTTAGTTATTTCTTGTCCTTGTGCTTTAGTTGTCTCTATACCTTTAGGTTTCTTTGGCGGAATAGGCGCAGCTTCAAAAAAGGGTATCTTAGTAAAAGGAAGTAACTATTTAGAGGCTTTAAATGATGTGAAGTATGTGGTATTTGATAAGACTGGTACTTTAACTAAAGGTGTATTTGAGGTTGTTTCTATTCATCCGGCTAACGGGTTTACAGAAGCTGAAATAATAAAATATGCTGCTTACGCAGAAGCATATTCTAATCATCCAATAGCAGAATCCATTAAAAAGGCTTATGGGAAAGAAATACAGGATGACAGTATTAAAAGTTATAATGAAATACCAGGCCATGGAATTTCAGTCATAATGGACGGTAAAGAAATATTAGCTGGAAACCATAAACTAATGATGAAAGAGAATATAAAGTATCACAACTATAGTGAAATTGGTACGATTGTCTATGTAGCTTATGATAAGAATTTTATCGGATCTATTGTCATTTCGGATAAGATTAAAGAAGATTCTCCTGAGGCAATTCAATCATTAAAACAACAAGGGATTAAAAAGACAGTAATGCTAACTGGAGATGCAAAATCAGTTGGCGAGCAAGTTGGAAATATCCTTGGAATCGATGAGGTACATTCAGAACTTCTTCCTCAAAATAAAGTGGAAGAGATTGAAAAATTAGATGCTGCCAAGAATTCTAAAGATAAGATTTTGTTTGTTGGTGATGGGATAAACGATACACCTGTATTAGCTAGAGCAGATGTTGGTATGGCAATGGGTGGATTAGGATCAGATGCAGCAATTGAAGCTGCAGACATTGTAATAATGACTGATGAACCATCTAAAATAGCAACAGCAATAAAACTTGCTAAGCGGACTAGAAGTATTGTTTGGCAAAATATCATATTCGCACTAGGAGTAAAAGCGATCTTCTTATTACTTGGAGCTTTTGGAATTGCTACGATGTGGGAAGCAGTATTTTCAGATGTAGGTGTTACCTTACTTGCTGTTCTGAATGCAATGAGAATATTAAGAGTAAAAAACATTTAATCATTTGGCCTTTAGCCATGGATTATACAGAAGCGGATGTTGTAGTAAAGATTCTACTAAGGATGCAGCGAAAGTAGTAAGTGATTGTTGTCTCCGAAGTCTGAAGAAAAGGCTAGCTCATAAGTGATACAGGGCCAGCTTTAACCGTTATTTTAAATGCATTATGTTACTACGAATGAAAAGTAAAACTGTAAAACGAGATGTCTAATAACGACATCTCGTTTTTTGTTTTAATACTCTGACGTAATAATAGGGGTACCAATCGTTACTTTTACCTGATCCGCCGATTCATTAGTCAATCTGTATGCGATATGAAGGTTCATATATTGATTATCACCAAGAGGAAGTTTAGTTTCCAAACGTTTTGTATATGCAGATAGCGAAATAAAATTATCTTCATTAAGACTTTGTAATTCTTCTCCCGAAAAACTAACCAATAATTCGGATGCTTCTGTATACAAAGGTTGTTCTATATCTGTAGTTCCTTGAACCGTATAAAATGTAGAATAGTTCTCTATTTTTTGTTTATACATATTGAAAATTCTTGGCCATTTGCTTTCATTCCAATCACCTTTTACATCATAAGTAATACTTAAATTATATTTACCTTTTTGAGAATAAATAATGATTAAGATTTTCTCTTCCATTTCTAAATTGGAAGACTTTTTATTCCCTTCAATTTTATAATGATCTTTCTCAGCTTGTTTTTTAGACCAAGTATAATCTTTTTCCGTTCTCATGAAAGTGGAAATTGCTTGATCAAGATCTCTCATTTTAGTAAATTGTCCAATTGGTTCTTTTATATACATACTCCATGTAGTTACCTTTATATTGTTTTTATTAGCTATTTTTGTAATCTGACTTAACTCATTATCTGCATAAAAAGCTTTAGTTTCCTTGGTTGTAATAGTTACTAGTAGTAAAAGACATAATAAAATTAATATGGATTTTTTCATTTTTTTCAACTCCCCTTATAAAAAAGAATAGCCAACTAAAAGACAATTTATACTAGATTACTATTTTTAAAATTGAATAGTTAGGATTATTATCCATTTATAAATATTTTGATTAGTTGGCTTCTCATTTTGTTTGTTCTTTATTCAAATATTGACTTGAATAAAAAGATGAGTAAGGGGTATACTATATTCAAATGTATATTTGAATGAACGAGTATAGGGGGAAAGAAATGATTAAAAAGGATATATGTGAAATTTATTGTTATGACGAAGAAAAAGTCAATCGAATACAAGGAGATTTGAACAAGGTTGATTTCTCTAGTTTGTCCCAATTGTTAAAATCCATTGCTGATGAAAATAGAGCAAAGATTACCTATGCCTTGTGCCAAGATGAAGAATTATGCGTTTGTGATGTGGCTAATATTATTGGTGCAAGCGTTGCTAATGCTTCTCATCATTTAAGAACTCTTCATAAGCAAGGTATTGTTAACTATAGGAAGGAAGGGAAATTAGCGTTTTACTCCTTAGGTAATGAACATATTCGGCAAATAATGATGATTGCTCTAACTAATATTAATGAGGTGAAAGTAAATGTCTGATCAGCAAGGAAAACTATCCGAACAAGAAATGAAAGCATATCGTGTTCAAGGATTCACTTGTACGAACTGTGCAGCCAAATTTGAAAACAATGTTAAAAATCTTTCTGGAGTACAGGATGCAAAAGTAAATTTTGGAGCATCTAAGGTTTATGTTCAAGGAAACACAACCATTGAAGAATTAGAAAAAGCCGGAGCTTTTGAGAATCTAAAAATTCGTGATGAAAAAGAACAACAAGTGGAACGAGAACCCTTTTGGAAACAAAAAGAAAACATTAAAGTGTATATTTCCGCCATATTACTAGTTATAAGTTGGTTTATAGGAGAGCAATTTGGAGAAGAACATATTCTTACGAATATTGGCTATGCAGCATCTATTGTTATTGGAGGATATTCTTTATTCTTAAAAGGGCTAAAAAATCTTGTTCGGCTAAATTTTGATATGAATACACTGATGACCATTGCGATAATAGGTGCTGCTATTATTGGTGAATGGGGTGAAGGCGCAACAGTTGTTATTTTATTTGCAATTAGTGAAGCATTAGAGCGCTATTCAATGGATAAAGCACGTCAATCTATTGAATCACTAATGGATATCGCTCCAAAAGAAGCGTTAATTCGTCGTGGAAATGAAGAGATGATAATTCATGTAAATGATATACAAGTTGGAGACATCATGATTGTTAAGCCTGGACAAAAACTAGCGATGGATGGGACAGTTGTCAAAGGAACATCTACACTGAATCAGGCAGCCATTACAGGTGAAAGTGTTCCTGTGACAAAAACTATTGACGATGAGGTTTTTGCAGGAACATTAAATGAAGAAGGACTACTTGAAGTAAGAGTAACGAAACGAGTAGAAGACACGACATTATCTAAAATTATTCACCTTGTTGAAGAAGCACAAGCTGAACGAGCACCTTCTCAAGCGTTTGTTGATAAATTTGCCAAATACTATACACCTGCAATTGTTATTCTGGCAGTTTTAATAGCAGTAATTCCTCCGTTGTTTGGTGGTGATTGGAGTGAATGGATTTATCAAGGTTTGGCTGTACTAGTTGTCGGTTGTCCTTGTGCATTAGTTGTTTCTACTCCTGTTTCCATCGTAACTGCTATAGGGAATGCTGCAAAAAATGGCGTTCTAATAAAAGGTGGAATTCATTTAGAAGAAACAGGACACTTAAAAGCAATTGCATTTGATAAAACAGGAACTTTAACTAAAGGTGTTCCAGCTGTTACGGATTTAGTTACTTTTAACGGAAATAAAGAACAATTATTAAAAGTTACAGCAGCTATTGAAAAAGGTTCACAGCATCCCCTTGCTTCCGCCATTTTAAGAAAAGCAGAAGAAACAGGATTGAATATAAATGAAGTGATTGTAGAAGATTTTCAATCCATTACAGGAAAGGGTGTAAAAGCAAGAGTTAGTAATGAAATGTACTATGTTGGAAGCCCTAACCTATTCCAAGAATTACATGGCAAGATTGAAAGTTCCACTGAAGAACATATTACCCGTATGCAAACTGAGGGTAAAACTGTTATGGTTCTAGGAACAAATCAAGAGATCCTTTCATTAATTGCTGTAGCTGATGAAATTAGAGAATCTTCCAGAGAAGTAATAGACAAGTTAAACAAATACGGAATTGAAACAGTTATGCTAACTGGTGATAATGAAAGGACTGCGTTAGCCATTGGAAAACAAGTTGGTGTTTCGGATATTAAAGCTGATTTGCTTCCAGAGGATAAACTAAATTATATTAAAGAACTTCGTGGCGAACATCAAAGTGTTGCAATGGTTGGAGACGGTGTAAACGATGCGCCAGCACTAGCAGCTTCAACAGTAGGTGTGGCTATGGGAGGTGCTGGAACTGATACAGCACTAGAAACAGCAGATATTGCTCTAATGTCTGATGATTTAAGTAAATTACCGTATACGATTAAATTAAGCCGCAAAGCTTTAACCATTATCAAGCAAAACATTACTTTCTCTTTGGCTATAAAATTATTAGCTTTAGTCTTAGTAATTCCTGGCTGGTTAACATTATGGATAGCCATATTTGCTGATATGGGAGCAACCCTTTTGGTAACATTAAATAGTTTAAGGTTATTAAAGGTAAAGAATTAATAACTTTATTAGGTGGCATTCCTGTTTTTAGCAGGAATGCCTTTTTTTAACAAGGAACAAATCAAAAATATAAGCAAGGGTAGATACAGAGAAGCCCTTTATCATCTTCAATAGAATAAAAAACAAATATCCTAGGTCAGTTTTCTAAAAATGATGTATATGTTAGAAAACAAAGGAATTTCATAAAATATTTTATGAAGTCCAAACGGGGTTGCATTCCAATAATAAATAATAAAGTACCTAGTGAATAAGTTTGTGAAAAATAACACTTAAACAATAGGGGGCGTTTGTTCCATAAGAGAACTTCCTAAATGGTATATATTATTTTACATCTTACACTACCTTTTGTTGAGGCTACAAGTCAATTAGCTTTATAATTGCGAATTAAAAAAGTTTGTGGAATACTAAAAGAGTTCTACTTAAGGACTGATTTTAGGAGGTACATATTTATGAACAAAACAGATCTTATTAACGCGGTAGCCGAAAGCTCTGAACTATCGAAAAAAGATTCAATTAGAGTAGTTGACTCCGTAATGGAAACAATCACAACAGCATTGAAAAATGGTGATAAAGTGGAGATTATTGGATTTGGAGCTTTCTCAGTTAGTGAACGTGCGGCAAGAAAAGGCCGTAATCCTCAAACTGGCGAGGAAATTGAAATTGCAGCAAGCAAAGTACCTTCATTTAAAGCAGGAAAAAACCTGAAGGATGCTGTGAAAGAATAAGAACTTTAGTATGGTAGGGGATTAATCCTCTACCTCTTTTAATATTCCTTCTTATTAATAAAGCTTAGAACTAAAAGATAGGTGATTAAATGAACAGTAAAATATGCAAGTTGCTATTGGTTTGGAAAGATCCTCAGTCTCTCCAGAGGTTTGTGGTTGGGAAATTAACCTATAGAAGAGAGGATAAAAAATATCAATTCTCTTATTCATCAGATAACTTACAAAAGGCAGTAGAGGTTGGCTTCACAAATTATCCGATTTTTCCAGATTTAGAAGAGCATTATGAAATCCAAGGTCAACTATTCCCTGGGTTGATGAATCGTTTGCCCAATAAAAACAGGCCCAATTATCCTGAAATTCTTATAAAGTATAATTTGGATATCACTAGTACTGATATGGAGATCCTTGGAGCCACTCGTGGTCGTTTAGGAACAGATTGTTTTGAATTTGTACCGACTGGAATAGTGAATAAAGTAATTATGAAAGTGTCTTTTAAATAACAGATATCCTCGTTGTTTAAACGCTCACTTATCTTATATATGATAACAAAATTAATGTAATGGAAGAAAAATCAGATAAGAAACAAAATGAAATTGAAGGTATGAAAAATGATACCGCAGTTGGAGCTGGAAGCGCAGCAGCAATCCTAGGTGGAGGTTACGGTATTATAAGATTAGTAAAACGAAGGAAAAACGGAAAATAGAACAGCAAAAGCCACTCATTCGATTAGGCTTTTTTACTTCTTTGCATATTGATAATAAAGCTTTAAATGCTTTTCTGGAAGCCATTCTCTCTTTCTTGAGTCAGAGTAGTATTCTAGGAATGCTAATTTCTCCTTCTCATCAAAGGACTTAGCTTGATTATAATGATCTTCGCAATACCAATGTATTTTTTCAGGATTATCCCACGGCTTAAAGGAAAACAGTGTACATCAGCCTGTTATCATACAAGCTAACCCTTTGCATTTATCTTCAAATTTCATCAAATTGTCTCGCTTCTTTAAATAAAGTATGCTTATTAATATAATGCGCTTATCTTAGTTTTATTAAAAGGAACTTTTTTAAAAGCTAGTATTAATCCAATACATGTTGTAATATTTTACTATTACATATATAGGTGTGGTGAACAATGACAAATATCCCTAATTTTATTGATGATTATCATTTGCCTCCTGGCGAACATGAATGTACATTTGAAGATATAGAGACACGCTTCTTGTCTACAGAAATTCGAACAAAACGTTGGGATTCTTTTATTGCTTTATTAAAAAGATTGAATGAACTTAAATTAATTCCTGAAGCAGTTTTAGTAAACGGTAGTTTTGTCACCGGGAGAAATGAACCAGGAGATGTTGATTTTTGTGCTTTGATACTACCTGATACAATTAGAGCTGCTCTACAAACAGATGATGACCATGATATTGGTGGGGTTCAGCTTTTTTTAAATCCAGATAATCAGGGTGCAATTAGAAATTTATTTGGTGCGCATTTATTATATGCAGATGGACAGCACATGTTTAATGGCTGGTCCCGCTTCTTTAGATTTGGCCAAAATGGACAATTAAGAGAACCAGATCCAAAAAAAGATCCTTCATGGGTATCCCGGCCACAAGAAAAAGGAATACTAAAAGTAAATAAAAGTGATATACTACGTTATATAGGGGGTGTCTAAAATGGTATCCGAAAGAGAACATGACATTAAAGATGCAATAAATAGTTTAAAAGAAGCAAAGCAAAACTTAAAAAGAATTGAAAAAGAATATGCAGAAGAACCTATATTATTAAAAATTTATAGTTACTCAGCAAAAGAAATGATCAGTAATCTTGAGAACCATTTAGAGTACCTACTAAAATTAGAAACTGAAACTGAACTTTCAATTAAAAGTGAAATAGACCCTCTTGATTTATGGATAAGAATAGAAGGTAAAAGTTTCCACAATGGTACAGGTCCAATTAACGTTGTTGGTTCGTACTTAAAGAAATTAAACACTGCTGTTAGACATAGTGCAAGATTAGTAAAAAAGAAATTTGAAGTTGCCAATGAACTAAATAATTTTTTCCCAACCTTCGAACTAGCTGCTACAGCTAAAGGTAGTTTAAAATTAGGTCTTCAAAATAATGTATCAAATAACTTAGATCAAATCATAGAGCCGACTTTATTCAACGTTGAAAATAAAGATAACACTTTAGAACAATTAAAACAGATTCAAACAATTAATGATATAACTGATAAAAGTATTACTGTTCTTTTTAAAGCTTTAGCATCAGCAAACGATGATACGTTTATCCGTGAGCTAACTAAAGAATACGATGAAGATGACGTAATTAAGCTAATTCATTACGCACAAGAATTGGCTCCAAGTTCTCGATCGTCAATTGATTTTATATCCTTTGAAGGTAATCAGATAAGAGATTTTAAAGAATTGAAAACCGATAAAAATACACGTAGTTATTTAAAGCAAAGGGCACAAAGACTGAGACAAAATAAAGTATTTATTGAAGGAACAGCATTTATTAAACAGTACACTGTTGACAGTGATAAAACTTACTACTCTTTAATTGCAAGATCCTTTAAATACGACAACAATAGTTTAGATGAAATAGAACTTAGATTAAATAAAGAAGAATTCTCAATTGAGCAAAAAGATGTTTATAATCAATTGATTTTCGTGAGTGGTTTTCTACATTATAATGCTAATAACCAACCTTATTTAATTGAAGCTGACTCAATCAACTTTGAGTTAGAAGAAATTTACGGTGATGGTGAATAAATTAAATAAGAACGAAAAATCCACGCGAAACAAGTGTTGATTTTTCGTTCTTATATTGTATTAAAATAATCTTTCAAAAGTCCAGTGCCCGACAACACCATCTACAATAAGACCATTTGTCTTCTGAAAAGCCTTCACAGCTGCTACTGTGTCTTTTCATAATGCCTTTAGGATTAAACCCGTGGTAGTACAGCATCCCTTGAATAAGTCTTGTCCACTTGCTCCAAGTAGTAGCCTTCTTAACAATTGATCTATCAGTAAATAGAAAGAATAAGAAAATGTTTAGTCACATACAGAAAGGTTAAAAAGACCAGCTTGCTTTTTCTAAGGTATTTACATAAAATAAAGTGGATGGATATAAACCTTTACAGCTAAGAACTTCTAGCCCTATTACTTTGTAGTAGGGCAATTTTATCTACGTATATTAATAATAATTTCTAACAAAAATTGATTTAGCCATGAAAATATAAATTAGCTTAAATAAATTTTATGAAAGATAATAATCAATATGATATTAAGCTAAGAGGTCGAACTTGTAGATATCGAGATTTTGCAGGATTTTACTCAAATCATTCTCGATTGAATTAAGATAGGTTATTTTATTGTGGGTTTAAATGACGGCTATAAATAGAAATTTCCTAAGACGAAAGAGGGAGTTATAATAAAGTTTATCAATCTACAAGTCTGCGTTAAATTAACATAAACGCTTATATTTTCTTAAAAATAAAAATGTCTAAACCCTTGGTATATATGGGATTAGACGTTTTTTTTATTATATCATATTTTTAATCTAAGAAGGATTAACGCTTGTTTTAGGAGTTAACGCTCATTTTCTTCGTATATTTAAGAAATATGCGTTTGTTTATAGAGAGTTTTAGTTAAAAACAAAAATTAGAAAATAAAAAGACTCCGAATAATATGGAAGAAATCGCTTGTTTTTTAGTATTCACTTTTATTAAAATATTTTTCCATTTTGGCAGAAAACCAATTCAATAAAAGTCTAAATTTTCTTCATAATCAGATACAAGTGCATCTAGATCTGTAATAAATCTGTTTCCGTTAACAATCTTTGTGTGATATATATCGCAGCAAAAATAAAAAGGTTATCTATTGTCTTTATATCTTCTCGGAACAGTAGGGGGTTAAAGGGTAATTTTTTATTGTATAATTGTCCATAAAAAGCACAAACAATTCTGACATTTGATAATGTTTGTAACCAGCTATCTAAGTAAAGGTATGGGACATTAAAATAAATCTTTGCTAAATGGTTTATTAGATCTTCATTTAGATTTCTATAAAATTTTGACAGAAAACCAAATGAGGTCATTTCCAAAGCTACCCAAATAGGAAGGTTATCATCATATTTCCTAAAATGATGCTCAATAAATAATTCGACTTTTCAACTTTTTATAGTTAGTGAATTTAGTTCATCTAAAGAATCTTGATAGAACTTTTCATTAATGAAATTATCCTTATGTTTGTATCTAAGAAAGCAAAATTTGTGACCAATCTCATAAGAGATATGCGTTCTAAATGCAATCTCAATGGATTCCAAAACTCCCATACTTTCTATCAAATTCATAAAATGAGTACATTTTACTAGTTGTTGATTCCTTTAGATATTGTTCCTTATTATGTGGATCTTTAGAGGTGTGTCCGTAAGCAGTTAATCTATAATAATTTATTCTTTGTAGTATATTTTCGGTATTTTAAGAATCGTCTATGTGCAAATTTCTCTTTTTAAACAATTCAATTTGTTCTTTATATGTAGTAGGTTACTTAATTTGAGGTCTATTAATTTCAGTATTCAAATTAAATTTCTCCTTTAAATAAAATGACCCACCTTGGTTCGCGTTAACATACGTTAAGAGGCGTGGTGGGTTCTGTTAGAATAATCATATCTGCTATTTATATATAATGTCAAGACACACGAATTTATTTTCCTGTTCAATTAAAAGGATATATTGAGAAATTATTAATCAAACTTCCATATATAACCCATTCCCCAAACAGTAATTAAATACTTATCTACAGGGAAACCAGCATCTCTAATTTTATCTCTAATATTACGAATATAAGATCGGAGCGTTTGAGCACTTATTTTGTTATCTTCCCAAATATTATCTATTAAAAAATCAGTGGACAAAACTTTGTTATCATTTTTTATCAGCATTTCTAAAATCTTTATCTCTATTTGACTTAGTGGAATTATTTTCTCTCTGTAATGTACTTTCCGTTTTTTTATATTTAATTCTAAGTTATTGTAAGTAAATATATCATTTGTTAATTTATTCTTATGCCTCAATAATGAGTTGATTCTGGCAATTAGCTCGTCCTCATATATTGGTTCAAATAAACAAACGTCTGCCCCACTTTTTAAAATATTAACAAGTGAATAATTTATATTGCTACTTATTACCATGATAAAAGCAGGAGAAATTTTATTAATACTTATACAAATTGATTCCACTGTTATGGATAAATGTTCATCATATATTAAAACAATATCAATTAATGGAGAATAAATGTAATTTGGAATTTCTTCAATATTTATCGGTCCGATACAATTATATCCATTTCTTGTTAATAGAGTATTCCACTTTTCTTCAATACTTGCTCCAATTAACAAAATGTTATTCATTAAAACTCTCCTATTCTAACTTGAATTAGGTTTTAAATAGGATTATATAAGTGAAGTATGTAGAAATTTTGCAGATTAAGCATAAAAAGTTTGCACTTTTTATGCAGTTTATTTATTAAATCCATGGGAATAATATTCTTGTATAAATTAATAGGAGGGAAAAGAATGAATATGAACTACGAAGAATGTATTAAAGCGTGTTTGGAATGTATGAAAGCATGTAATTCTTGTTTTGATGCTTGTTTAAATGAAGAAGATATTAAAATGATGGCTCGTTGTATTAGATTAGATCGAGAGTGTGCGGATATCTGTAGTTTAGCCGCAAAAGCAATGCAGTCTAATAGCCCATTAGTAAAGGAAATATGTTTGTTATGTGCGGATATCTGTGAAAAGTGTGGGGAAGAATGTAAAAAGCACAGTCATCATGAACATTGTCTCCAATGCGCAGAATCTTGCTTTAAATGTGCAGAATTCTGTAGAAAAATGGTTTCTTAATAAAATGTAAAAAATCCTATAAGTTATACATACAAGTATAACTTATAGGATTATGATTTAGTTTGATATCTTATCGAATACAGAAATATTAACTCCAAACTTACACATAGCTTCACAGTCTTCTCTTAAATCCGAGAATAGAATATAAGAAATTTTACACATACTGTCATGTTGGAAGGATGGTCTTAATAATTGTGCTTTAATTTCTTTTTTTCTTTTATTTGGAGCAATTAAATAAAATCTGGACTTATCATTGTTAAAGGACATAGACAAATCCTGTAGGCGTAAAATTCCAGAGTATATAGACGTGGACTTTTCTACTTCAAATGCACCTATAACTTTATTTTCACCATTAAGCCATAGAACATCGATAAAAGAAATCGTTTCACTAACAGCACTTGAAATTGTTTCTAAGTTTAAATGGGGAATAGAAAAGTTGCCTAATTTATATCCTTTCCATTCTCTTTTATGGTCATTTTTTGCTATCCACACATTATAACCAAGAGTCGTCCCTATTTTAGCTAAATAATATTGCATTTCAGTATGTTCATTCTCTTCGGCTAATTCCTTTTGAATTTCTTCATGTCTTTTTTTTAGCTTTTTATTAACTTTATCTATATCCTGTAATAGTAGAGTGTGGTTTTCTTGAATAACTTGTCTGCCAGAACCTATCTCATATAGTAATCCTGCTAGTGCACCTAAATCTTTTGATAGGACTAGGTTATGGTTATTATTATACTCCATCATAATTTCCCGCATCGTTAAATAATCTTCCCATGATCCTAATTTAATTTTTTGTTTGAATATCATATTAAAACCTTTAACAATGCTAGTGTTGAAAGGCGGGAAAATAGTAGGGTGAAGAAAATATAAAATATTACCTACTGCAGGACCTAGTCCTTTTATATTTTTTTCTTGAAGTTTCATAATATTATAGATTAGTTGTTTTTCTTGATTATAGAGCAATGTTTCCTTTAAAAATTGACCAAAGGCTTTTTTATTATCTTCATTTTCATAAATATCAGGTATTCTTAACTTTGGCTTCCAATAAAAAGCATGAGCTGCGCCCTCAAAGATTTGCTTTTGTTCCGCAATTGCTGAAATAGCTACTTCAAGGGATGAACCCTTAAAATCACAAGGAAATGTGTTATTCTCTATTTCCTTAATAACTACTTTTATAGCATTTTTTATCGTACGAAATGCCTTTAGTCTATCGTTGTTATTTATAAACCAGGTTTGGTAAACAGATTCTGGGTCATTTTTATATTCATCAATTGCTTTAAGTAAAGTAAAAGTCATAATATAACTCCTTTATAAATAAAAATTTAGACTCTTTGATTGAATCCTCTAATGGTTAACAAATTTGTTTTCGGTAATTCTTAGCATTAAAGGCTAATAAAAGCTTTTCATGAAACTGTACCTATTTTAAATTCCATAGTGTAAATGGGACATTAATAAACATATAATATATGTAACATTATTTGGTGAAAAAGTTTTTTAAACATTTCCAAAAAACCTAATTAATTAAGAGGTGTGGTTCAAATATGTGCTTAACAAACAATTTTGTTGAAGAACAGGCTTATAAAGTAAGTAAAACGATAAAGGAAAGTTCCATATATAAATTTGACCGAGTAATCTACTCAAATAACAACATAGATGTCTTCCTAGATTCTAATTGGGATGAAAAGTCCCTTATTACGAATGTTGTCTTGAAAGATAACTACGATCAAGAATACGTAATAAAGCCAAATCAAAATGGAATGAAATTTGCAAAAGGAGAAATTTCCTTTAAGAAATATACAAAGCTACAAAGGAAAGAAGATACACAAGGAATTTGGGCTTTTATTTTTTCAGTCGTTCCATTATTGCTCTTATTTAGTATTATAAGAATGTTCCTGATTTAAGATATATTAAATTTCTGCATATTTTTTGCATTTTTTCTTTGTAAAATAGGGGAAAATAAAATAGGAAGGAGCAGAAACAGTCAATATACCAATAAATATTTTTCATCTTTTTATGAGGAACATCTAATTGTTGAACAAGAAAAAAAGGAGAATTCAAATGAAGAAAAAAACTTTCATGAAAAGCAGTCTAATCTTAACACTATTGGTCTTATTATTAGCTGCTTGTTCAAACAATAACAACGAAAATAGCTCAAACAAAAGTGAAGAGGGAATGGATATGTCTTCTCATGATATGGAAGGCATGGATATGTCGGGTTCAGGAGAAGTTCCTGAGGGTCTAAAAGTCGCTGAAAAGCCTAAATATGAGGTTGGAAGTAATGCAATAATCAATGCAGACCATATGAAAGGTATGGATGGAGCAGAAGCGACAATCGTAGGTGCTTACGATACAATTGTTTACACAATTTCATATACTCCAACAACAGGTGGAGAAAAAGTAACAAATCATAAATGGGTAATTCAAGAGGAAATTGAAGACGCTGGAGATGAAGCAATTGAGCCAGGTACAGAAGTTATAGTCAACGCAGACCATATGGAAGGCATGAAGGGGGCAAAGGCTACAATCGATTCAGCAGAAAAAACAACGGTTTATATGGTAGATTATACCCCAACCACAGGTGGAGAAAAAGTAACGAACCACCAATGGATTACGGAAAGTGAATTATCTCCAGTAGAATAATAAAAAAGGCTATCTTTTGGTAGCCTTTTTTACATTTATAATAATGTGGGAGTTGGAAAATATGAGCGTTGAAAAGATAAAAATTGCAGTCAACGGTGGTATCCAGTTTGGAGCTAAATTAAATGCAAAACAATTAGCGCTTTTGGCTAAATATTTAGATGAGGATCAAGAGGTAGAATTAACTACCTTTCAACAAATATACTTGGAGATTCCCCAAAGTAATGCTACTGAAATTATGCAGGAATTTAGACTGAGTGGATTAAGTTGTTATCCTGTAGGTAATTATGTAAAAAGCTTACGTACATGTAATTTTTGTAAAGGGTCTGAGGAAGAAGGGATGCCTATAGCACAGGAATTGAACAGAATAATTGCAGGGAGAGAGGTACCATTTACCTTAAAAGCTGCATATACTGGTTGTCCTGTTGGTTGTGGTGAACCATTAGTTAACGATATAGGAATAATGAAAATAAAAGATACTTACTCCCTCTATATAGGAGGTAAAGCAACTGGAAAAGATGCAGAAATAGGAACATTATTAATGAAGGAACTTTCACCAGAGGAACTATATAGAAAGGTTGAGGAAATATTAGAATTATATATTAATGAAGGAAAGAAAAGAGAAAAGTTTTATAAATTTGTTAACCGAATTGGAATAGATCAGATCAAGGAACGTCTTTGATAGAAAAGGTAATAGAGCGACTCTATTACCTTTTTTATATTTTTCTAGTTTACTTAATTTTATAGATTAAAAGATATTAAGGTATAAAAGTAATTAATATAGGACACTATGAAACTAAAGGGGGATATTTTATGAAGAAAACAATTATCTATATAACTGCTTCTGTCCTTTTAATTTCTTTATTTTTTTATTTTAATTATAAGGTTTCTGGAAAAGAGGATAAATTATTAAAAACCATAGTTAATCTTCAATCAATTAATGCTGATATTTCTCAATGGTCTATCTACACGAAAAAAGAAAAGAAGAGTAATACTTCATTAAATATATATTATCAAAGAGAATCTGAATTAAAGAAAAAATATCAACAGTTTAATTGGGAAGTTGAGAAAGATAAAAATCATCATATTAAGTTAACTGGTACATTAAAAGACCAAAATATCCAGCAGTTAATTACCTTAACTGCATATAATGAAAATGATAAATATAACATTTTAGAAACTTATAGTTATAAAAGCACAGATTGGAATAAAGAGGAATACCAAAATGTTTTGAAATCACTAGATGAGAAAGAAAACTACTTTTTTACTGTTAAGGCTTTAGTAAGAAAGAAAGAAAATATTAAACAAATTTCAACGCTACTTTTGAAAAAATTTACAGCAAACTCTATTGAAAAATTAGTTGAAGATGATTTTGTTTCAATTACTGCTTATAACAAGTCGTGGAAGGATTATTTATCTAGTAATAAAAAAAACAAATTTAACATTCAATTTGGTATAAGGACAAATAAAGAGCTTCAAGACACTTATAATTTAACAATTGGAAGCCCTATTATAACAGAAGAATATTGAAACTTTTAAAAATGGCTACCATAATGAGTAGCCATTTTTTATATAATCTTTAAAATACCTGTCTCTTTGAATGTGCAGAAAACATGCAGACTACTGATGAAACTATTACATATAAATATGTAGATACCACTATCAAATAGGGAGGTAAAATTATGATACGAATATTAAATGGTTATCTACTAGCTATTATTATTGTCATGTATTTTAGTATTTTCCTAATAAATTATCTGAAATCAGATATAAAACTTTCATCAGACATTGTTTCTGTTTCTACTAAGCAACTAGATGCAGATATTCTTTCTTCTTTATTTGAAATTGGACAGTTTCAACTATCAGATGTTAACGAAGAAATTAAAAAACCATCTATTTTAAACGGCGTAGTTTGGCTTACTTCAAATATTTGGCCTGAAGATATAAGGACTTTTTTAGGAAGAGAATTAGTAGGATTTTCGCAATTTAATACTGAGATAGCTATTGCAGGGAAAGGGACTAATCTAGCAACGCTACCAATAGAGTCTCCGCCTCCTAATGAGGATATTCTTACAAATGAAAATAATAGCAGTTCCAATGAAGACAAAATAGAATCTCCAAAGAACGAAGCTTCTAATAAAAATGTTGTATATATATACCATTCTCATAGTTGGGAAGCATTTTTACCACAACTTTCAGGTATTACAGATCCAAATCAGGCGTCTAGTTTGGACGAAAAGAAAAATGTAATCCAAGTGGGTACCCAATTGCAAAATGAATTATTAGAGAGGGGGATAGGAGCTGAACATAGTACTACCAATGTAACAGCAGAACTTAAAAAAAAGGGTTGGAGTTACGCTCAATCCTATAGTTTAACAAGAGAAATCGTCCAAGAAGCTACTACTAAGGAAAAGTCTTTAGTTTATCTTATTGATATACATAGGGATTCACAGGCAAGAAAGATTACTACGTTAGAGTTTAATGGTATTGAATATGCAAGATTATTCTTTGTAGTTGGAAAGGAAAATAAAAACTATGAACGAAATCTCAAATTGGCAAAAGATCTAAATGAAAGATTAGAAAATGATATTCCTGGAATTAGTAGGGGAGTCTTTGTGAAAAGTAAAGATGAAGGGAATGGGGTATATAATCAAGATTTATCAAGTAATTCTATCCTCTTAGAATTTGGAGGGGTGGATAATAAGCAGCAGGAACTTTTCAACACGGTTGATGAATTTGCCGAGGTGTTTAGTGAGTATTATAGAGAAGTAGAGGAAGTAAATAATTAATTAGCTTTTAGTAGCTAGTTGGTTACTGTAAAACACTTTATTTTGTGTTAGATAAAAAATCCACACTTTCTTCAATGTTTTAATCTATATTAAGCAAGTAAAATAATCGAATGGAGTAAAGAGAATGAAAGTTAAACGGGTAATAATAACAACACTTCTTTCATTTATCATCATTATCTTAGCAGGATGTATGTCCACTCTAAGTGAAAAAACAAATACAGCAGTTAATAGTGAAGAAAAATTAAAGGAAGTAGTTCTTATAAGTGACAATAAAAAGACAAGTAAAAATTGGAATCTGGTTGATATTCCAGATAAAATAGAGATACCCAATAATAACAAGGATGTACAGATTTATGAAGAGGAAGTAGGACATTCAGTATATAATGGAATTTTTGTCAATTTCATGGATGCAAAAGATTTAAACGGTTTTAGTAATATATTAATCGGATACCATCACAAGGAAATTTGTTTGACATCAGAATTAAATGCACATACTAATGTTTAACAATAAAATTTAATGAAAGGGTACGCTTTAAACGGTTTTCAGAGCGTACTTTTTTATATATTATCCACTTAAATGCTTTGTATATTGCATATGTATTTGAATTTTTTTAGCAAAAATACATGATTGTTAAACATAATAATTAGTAAACAGAGAAGAAAAAAGGAAAAATTTAAATTTAGGCTTTACATAGGATACGGGGGTATACTATAATGTGCTTGTGGAGGTGAAATAGTTAATGGCATCCGTTTTAGATAATGATGAATCTTTAGAGGAAACTCATTGTTCCACTTCAAGTGAGCGAAAAAGCCATCACTCCAATAAGGTTAAACAAAATCTTATCACCAGGTTAAATCGGATTGAAGGTCAAATACGAGGTATAAAAGGATTAATAGAGAAAGATACTTATTGTGATGATGTTATAACTCAAATTTCTGCGACACAAGCAGCTATGAATAGTGTTGCAAAAATTTTACTTGAGGGCCATTTGAAAGAGTGTGTTGTTGAGCGTATTCAAGAAGGTGACCTAGAAGTAGTAGATGAAGTATTAATTACAATACAAAAATTAATGAAAAAGTAAAAGGAGAAGATAAATATGGAAAAAGTAACTTTAAATGTTCAAGGTATGTCTTGTAATCATTGCGTTAACTCAATTGAAGGCAATTTAGGTAAGCTCAATGGTGTATCAAATGTAAAAGTTGACCTTGGAACCGGAACTGTTCTTGTAGAGTTTGATAAAGAAGTATTAACATTAGATAAAATTAAGGAAACAATCGATGATCAAGGTTATGATGTACAATAATGCAACAAGGGCGAACGTTTTAAAATAACGGTTGCCCTCTCTTTATAAAACATTTATACCCCCGTAGGGTATAAATGTTTTATGACAAATTAAATAAGAATATAAACTCTAGTTTGTGTAACATTAAGAAAATGTTTGATAACGGTAAATCGAAAGTTATAGGAGGGTATAAAATGGAAACAGATAATCGCTCATTAGCACAGCCTAAACCTAATACTAATGATAATGAAAGTGTTTCACTAAATATTACTGGAATGACATGTGCTGCATGTGCTACTAGAATCGAAAAAAACATATCAAAAGTGCAAGGTGTTCAAAAAGCAAATGTAAATCTTGCTACTGAAAAGGCAGCAGTGACCTATAATCCTTCGCAAGTATCAATTGAAGAGATAATTGAAAAAGTTAACAAAACAGGGTATGGGGTTGAACAAGAAAAAGTAAATTTAAATATTATAGGTATGACATGCGCTGCATGTGCTACTCGTATTGAGAAAGTATTGAATAAGGTAGACGGAGTAAAAAATGCTAATGTTAACCTCGCTACAGAGAAAGCTAGTGTTGAATATATCCCTGGAAGTACCAATGTAGATCAATTAGTTAATATGGTAAGGAAAGCTGGCTACGATGCAAAATTAGTTAGTGAAAATGAAGGAGATTATGAACAGAGTACTCGAGAAAAAGCTTATAGAAAGCAAAAAATAAAATTTATTGTTGGTGCCATTTTATCCATACCTTTTTTAGTCATGATGATATCAGATTTTATGATGGAGTACGGAAATGGAGGGTTCTTTCACTTAAATCCTTGGATTCAATTTTTACTAGCCACTGTAGTTCAATTTTATGTTGGGGGTCATTATTACCGCGATGCTTATAACTCAGTTCGGGGAGGTAGTGCTAATATGGCTGTCCTAGTAGTACTAGGAACGTCTGCAGCCTATTTATACAGTTTAGTTGTTACTATAATGGGAACTGGGCAATATCTTTATTTTGAAGCAGCAGCTATAGTTATGACTCTAATTGTATTAGGAAAGCTACTTGAAATAAGGGCTAAAGGTCAAACCTCAGAAGCCATAAAAAAATTAATGGGTTTACAGGCAAAAACGGCTAGAGTTATTCGAAATGGTGTAGAAATAGATATACCACTAGAAGATGTTCAAACAGGAGAACTTATTATTGTTCGGGTAGGCGAAAAAATACCAGTTGACGGAATAATTATAGAAGGAAATACAACAGTTGATGAATCCATGTTAACAGGGGAAAGTATGCCTGTAGGTAAAAAAGCTGGGGATAATGTTATTGGTGCCACTATGAATAAACATGGTTCATTTAAATTCCAGGCAACGAAAGTTGGGAAAGATACTGCCCTTTCTCAAATTGTTAAGCTAGTAGAAGAAGCTCAAGGATCCAAAGCGCCAATTCAGCAAGTTGCAGATAAAATTTCAGCAGTATTTGTTCCTATTGTCATTGTGATAGCTCTAGCTACTTTTGGTATTACATTCGCACTTGTTGGATTTACCCCGGCTTTAGTTAGTACTATTGCTGTACTTGTTATTGCATGTCCGTGTGCATTGGGATTAGCAACGCCAACTGCTGTTATGGTAGGTACTGGTAAAGGTGCTGAAAATGGACTACTTATAAAAGGTGCTGAACACCTTCAAAACTCACAGCGAGTAACAACTGTAGTGTTAGATAAAACCGGTACTATTACTAAGGGTGAACCTGATGTAACAGATATTGTTCCTTACGGTAACCTTTCTAAAGATGAAATATTACAAATTGCTGCAACTGCTGAAAAAGGTTCGGAACATCCACTTGGAGAGGCAATTGTTAACAGTGCAACAGAAAAAGGAATAGATTTATTAAAAGCTAACAATTTTAATGCTATTCCAGGGCATGGGATTGAAGTTAGTATCAATAATCAAAACATATTAATCGGTAATAAAAAGCTTATGGCCCAAAATAATGTAAATATTAATGCTTCTATTGATACTATGGAAAAATTCGAAGGTGAAGGAAAAACTGCTATGCTTATGGCTATTGATGACAGTCTAGCAGCCATAATTGCTGTAGCAGATACTGTTAAAGAAACATCCTCGGATGCCATTAAGGCTTTAAAGAAATTAGGAATTGAAGTCATAATGATTACGGGGGACAATCGACTTACAGCAGAAGCAATTGCCAACCAGGTTGGTGTAGACCGAGTGCTTGCAGAAGTTCTGCCAGAAGATAAATCTGCCGAGGTAGAAAAACTAAAGAAAGAAGGAAAAGTTGTTGCGATGGTTGGAGATGGAATTAATGATGCTCCGGCACTTGCTGCTGCTGATGTAGGAATTGCAATTGGAACTGGTACAGACGTTGCAATGGAGGCAGCGGACATTACGCTAATGCGCGGGGATTTAATGGGGATAGTCGATATAATTCTTCTGTCCAAATCAACGATGAGAAAAATACGCCAGAATTTGTTTTGGGCATTTGCATATAATATCATCCTCATACCGGTTGCAGCCATTGGATTATTAAATCCAATACTCGCCGGTGGTGCTATGGCTTTTAGCTCCGTGTCCGTTGTAGGAAATACATTATTTCTTCGCAAATGGAGACCTATTAGATAAATAAATGGATAAAAACAACCTGCAAATAATCTGCAGGTTGTTTGTTTTATTTAGGGGCAACTACTGTTGCATTTTTGTTGCTGTTTTATATTTCTACCTTTACATTCTAGTTATTGTTAGACTATAACTTCTAAAATTTATGAACTTTTGTTCATATAAAATGCATAAAATCTTCAATTATTTTTAATATCATAATTCATGAAAGTGAGGAGAGAGTATGAAATTAAAAATACTAGCATTAATTGGATTCCTATTATTAATCCTTTCAGCATGCTCAAATAAACAAAACGAGAGTATAAATCGAGCAGATGTTGAAAATCAGGCTGAGAAGATTTCTTCAGAAGAAACAACTGAGACAGAAATCTTAAAAGGGAATGAGTTTACCATTGTCGCAAAAGAGGCAACTCATCAATTAACAAAAGATATTAGTGTAGATGCTTGGACTTTTAATGGTTCGGTACCAGGTTCTCAAATTCGTGTAAAGCAAGGGGAAAAAGTAAAAATCAACTTGATAAATGAACTTCCCGACCCTGTAACTATACATTGGCACGGTATTGTTCTACCAAATAATATGGATGGTATACCTGGAGTTACTCAAAATGCTGTACAACCAGGTGAGACATTTACTTATGAGTTTACACCTCAAACTCCTGGTACTTATATGTATCACACTCATCAAGACGGTGTTAATCAACTTGATAAAGGTCTATATGGTGCCTTAATTGTTGAACCCAAAGAAAAAACATACGATCGTGATTATACGTTAATGCTCGACGAATGGATGAGTAATCCAGAGGAAGGTATGGATATGAGCGATATGGAAGGTATGGACATGGGTGAAAGTGATGAAATGGAAGGTATGGATATGGATTCGAGTAATGATGGCGCAAGCATGACGATGGATGATATGAGCGCATATGACATCTTTACAATCAATGGGAAAAGTGGTGAGAGTATTGAGCCTTTAAAATTGAAGGAGGGTGAGACGGTAAGACTCCGTTTAGCTAATATCGGGTATATGACACACAAAATGCATTTGCATGGTCAGAAATTTAAGGTAGTTGCGGTTGATGGGCAAGAAATAGAAAACCCTGAAGTAATAGAAAATCAGTTAATCTCTATATCGCCAGGTGAACGGTATGATATTGAGTTTGTAGCAGATAACCCAGGAGAATGGTATCTGGAGTGTCATGGAAATATGGAAGGAACAGCTGGAATGAAAGTGAAATTACAATATGAAGGTAGTTCCTTATCTACTGACAAACCGAATCAGGATATAGAACTTCCAGAGTTCACATACACAAATTATGGTTCTTCAAAAGACGGTAAGTTCACTCTAAATCAGAAGTATGATGTTGAATATACAATGAACCTAAATACAGAAGTATTAGATAATAATATGGCTTACACAATTAATGGAAAAGCTTTCCCTAATACAGAAAATATTATGGTTAAAGAAGGTGACCTTGTAAAAGTAAAGATTGTCAATAACTCTAATGGTGAAGACCATCCTATGCATTTACATGGTACATCTTTTCAAATTTTAAGTAAAAACGGTAAAAAACTTGAGGGTGCATCAATTGTTAAAGATACTGTAAATCTAGAACCCGGTGATGAGTATGAGATAGCTTTCAAAGCTGATAACCCTGGGAATTGGCTATTCCATTGCCATGATTTACATCATGCTTCTGCAGGTATGGTAACAATGGTTAAATATAAAGGATTTCAGCCTAATTTTACTCCAGATGAAAATGCTAATAATCAGCCAGAATAAATGATATAAAACAGGGTAAAATGCGGCCTTTAAAAGGCCGCATTTTACTGCTAATTAATGATAATAACCTATTGGAAAGGAAGTGAATCATTTGAATTTTACTTTAATACTTACAAATAGAAAGGTATTGTTTATTCTGTTAGCTGTTAATATTATAGGCACGTTATATGGATTTATATGGTATGGAGGCCAACTATCAGTTACACCTAATAAATATCTAATTTTTGTTCCTGATAGCCCAACAGCTAGTTTGTTTTTTGTTTTTGTATTAATTGCTTTATTTTTGAAAACTAATTTACCTCTGTTTGAGGCACTAGCTATAGTAACACTAATGAAATATGGAATATGGGC
Organism: Niallia sp. MER 6; assembly: GCF_023714395.1. Classification (NCBI taxonomy): domain Bacteria; kingdom Bacillati; phylum Bacillota; class Bacilli; order Caryophanales; family Bacillaceae; genus Niallia; species Niallia sp. MER 6. Next base: position 43,658 of record NZ_JAMAUK010000028.1, read on the forward strand.
AGTTGTAATGAATTTATTAGTTCTGATAGAAATAGGTTATTTAGATTGGTCTAGTTACATGCTGATTTTTTCCCATGGAGCAATGGCAATCCAAGGTTTACTATATAAAAATTCCTATAAAATAAAAGGTTGGCATTTAGTAGTTGCTGCAATTTGGACTCTTCATAATGATGTGATTGATTATCTATTTAAAATGATGCCAAGATACAGCGTATTAGACAATTATATTCCGCAAATAGGCTATTTTACTTTCTGGTTAAGTGTGTTCGCAATCAGCATGACGTATTTTCTTTGTATAAGAAGGAAGAAGATACCTGAAAGTTAAAAAAATTTATTAACTAAAAATAAAAACGAGGTGAATCTTTGTGGAGAATATTCAACCGCTTAATAGAGTGGCTTTTGAGTTTGGAACTTTCACTGTCTATTGGTATGGCATAATTATTGGAGCTGGTTTACTTCTTGGTTGGATTCTTGCTACCCAAGAATCTAAAAGACAAGGACTACCTAAAGACACTTTTTCGGATCTTTTATTATGGGCTATACCTATTTCCATTCTTAGTGCGCGAATTTATTATGTTTTATTTAAGTGGGAATATTACTCAGAAAACCCAGGGGATATCATTGCAATATGGGAAGGTGGTATTGCCATACATGGAGCTATTATTGGAGGGTCATTAACTGCTTGGTTTTTTGCAAAAAAGAAAGGTTTATCCTTTTGGCAATTGGCTGATATTGCAGCGCCTAGTCTAATACTAGGTCAGGCAATAGGGCGTTGGGGGAACTTTATGAACCAGGAAGCTCACGGAGGCAAGGTTACTAGAGATTTTCTGGAGAATTTAAATTTGCCGGATATTATTATTAATCAAATGTATATTGACGGTTCATACTATCAACCCACTTTTTTGTATGAATCCTTATGGAATATTCTTGGATTTATTTTATTAATTGTTATTAGAAGAATTATTACCCTTAAAAAAGGAGAACTATTTTTAGGTTATATAATGTGGTATTCTTTTGGTAGGTTTTTTATTGAGGGGTTAAGAACGGATAGCTTAATGCTTACAGCTAACTTACGTGTTGCACAAGTAATTTCTTTGATATTCTTTATTGCCGCTGTCCTATTATTCTGGTATAGAAGAAGGAAGGAATTTAAAAAAGTGAGATAATGTAAGATGAAAAATAGGCTCCTGGTTTTCGGAAGCCTATTTTTGTTGTTTTTTATATGATAAGTGTCTTTATCTCCATTTTTAACTTATTGCTTTAATTTCCTTTTGTTTCTAAAATACTTTAAAATATATAGTAATAACAGGATTAGCGAGGTGTATATTATTGTCTCTTTCCATCCAGATGAATTGATACTGAATACCTTATTAATGGAATAAACTTCAATTAGAAGCGATGGAATTTTTCCTATTGTACTAGCTATAGTAAAAGGGATAATTCTAATGCTACTTAATGCTGCGGTTAATGTCACTGCACCCGAAGGAATAAAAGGAAGAATTCTTAACAGGATTATAAGTATTACGGCTTTAAATTCAGTTGTGCTTTGTAACTTTTTTAAGAAGTGACTTTTTTTCTTAGACTTAGTGGTAAAGCGATTTAACCCTTTACGATATAAGATAAAACTTACTATAGCACCTAATGATTCACCAATTATTGAAATAATAATTGCTAATTTTATATCAAAATAAATAATATTTATAGTAGTAAGAAAAGCACTAGGAAGAACTCCAGAAATTGCTATTATAATATTTGCAATTATAGTGACAGCGGCTATTATTATAGGATTTCCTGGTAAATACTCTATAAAGAGGTTCTTCAATCAGATTCTTTTCCAATCCACTTGTATCCTACGCCCCATACTGTTAATAAATATTCCTCTGATGGAAAACCAGCCTTCCTAAGTTTATCACGCAAGTTTCTTATATGAGAATCTATAGTTCTATCTTCTGTTTCTACCCCATGCCCCCATATGGAGTGTATAAGATGATCTCTTGTGAACACCTTATTATGGTTTTGGAGAAAAAGCTTCATGAGTGCAAATTCCTTAGGAGTAAGAGATATATTCTTCATATGATAGTGTAATTCAAAGGACTCTTGATCTAAGGTTAGACCGTCAAACTGTATTAGTTCCGACCTATTACCTTTTCTTCTTAATACTGCTTCTATTCTAGCAACAAGTTCCTCCCCATCAAAAGGTTTGGATATATAATCATCGGCCCCTGTATTTAAGCCTTTTACAACATCCTTTTTATCTGTTCTTGCAGTAAGCATTATAATTGGAGTGTCCCAGTATTTTTTTATTTCTATACATGCTTCCCAGCCATCCATTTCAGGCATCATTAAATCTAATAAAATAAGATCAACGGTATTCGATTCTAAATAAAGTAAAGCATCCATCGCAGAACTTATTTTTTTGCAATTATAGCCTAGTGGTGATAAATATAGAGCAATTAAATCAAGCATTTGCTGTTCATCATCTACAATTAAGATGCTTTTCATTTGATTTCCCCTCCAAGATTTTTAAAAGATAGAATAAATGTAGTTCCGATATTAAGCTTACTCTCCACTCTTATTGTTCCTTCTTGTGCTTGAACCAATTCTTGGACAATCGATAATCCTAGGCCATATCCACCTAGTGACCTTGTTCTTGATTTATCAACACGGTAAAAACGATTAAAAATATAAGGGAGATCTTCCTCCGGTATTCCTTTTCCATTATCCTTTATCGTTATTTCCGTTTCTTTTTTTCTGAATCTAACTATAACTTCTACTTTGCTCCTCACTGGAGAATACTTCATAGCATTATCCAATAAGTTGAATATAATTTGTTCCATTCTTGCTGGGTCTCCATAAAAAGAAGTGGTTTTAGGACAAAAAATTGTTAAATCAATTTCTTTTTCTTTAAAGGCGGGCAACATTTTTATTTGTAGTTTTACTAATAGTTCATTTAAATTTATTTGTTGTTTCTGAATGAGAAATGTATTTTTATCAATCTTGGCTAACTCAAATAAGTCCTCTATTAAAGAAGAAAGTCTATTTGATTCTTCTACAATAATTTGTAAGTACTTTTCTTTTTCTTCTTCTTCAATATTTTTTCTTAGAGAAATATCTGCGTAACCCTTTATATAAGTCAATGGTGTTCTAAGTTCATGGGAAATGCTTGCTAAAAAATCATTTCTTTCTTTCTTTAAGAAATTTAAGTCTCTAGCTAATTCTTTTATGGAAACTGCTAGTTCACCTAACTCATCATTACTTGTCCTTGGGAGATCCACTAAAAAATTACCTTTACTTATTTGATAAGTCGCTTCCTTCATCTTTACGAGTGGTTTAGTCAATGCTCTAGTAAGAAGTACAATCACAACAAAAGTTAAAAGAAGGGCAATTATACCAGCAAGAACAAAATGTTCATTTAACCTTCCAATTAAAGCATGAATGGATGCTGTCTCTTGGTACATATAGACATATCCTATAGTTTCATTTTTTTGCATTATCGGACTTAAAGTAATAATGTAAGGTTTATTTTTCCAGTCATCTTCAACAACTTTCCCTTCACTCTTTAGTTCCTTTTTTTGCTGAATTAAATATTTTTTGTAATTATTATTGTCAAAAGATGTTCCCAAAATATCACCTTTTTGATTAACAATTACTACATCAGTAAAAGCTTCTGATTCCATTAAAATAACGTGACTAATGGAATCTTCTTCAAAATGTTTCTCTAGAATATCTCTATGAGAATTACCCCTTGCTTGTAAAGCGGATAGCTCTTCCTCAATTCTCACATTAACTAAAGAGCTATGAAGATAAGAAAACATAAATGCTTCTAAGCCAAAAATGATTATGAAAAATAGAATCCCTAGTTTTATGGAAAGTTTTTTCATTAGGTCACCTGAATTTATTTTATATTTTTTATAATACTCCAATTATATGAAGAAATTATGCAGGGAGTTAAATGTGTGATTCACCAAACGTTTATGTTAGTGAATAAAGTTTTATTATGAACTTCTTAGTGGTAAATTACTCCTTGAATTTTATCAGAATATTACAGTGAAATATAATTGTAATATTTTTCATCTCCAAATTCGACAAAAAGTGATGTTATAATTTTGCTTGTTATTAGAGATTGATAAAGAAAGGACATTCGAATGAGTAAATTATTGATTAAGACATCTGTTATAACGTTCGGAATTGCAGCCTCATTAGCATTAACTAATACAACTTCTATTGCATTAGCATCTTCTGAGGAAGATTTACAAAATAAAAAACTCAATATACTAGAAAATCGTAGTAAAGTCCAAGATGGTTTAGAACAAGCAGAGGAAGAGCTTGATAACATAAAAACAGAACAAGATAAAATAAATGATGAGATTAAACGTTTAGATATGTTAATAACAGAAACGAATAGTAAAATACGCGAAAATGATGAAAATATAAAAAATGCAAATATAAAAATTCAAAAATTAAATGAAGAAATAAAAACTCTTAAGGAACGAATAAAACAACGCGAAGAGTTGTTAAAAGAAAGGGCTCGATCTTATCAAGAGATTGGGACTATTAACTATTTGGATGTTTTAATAGGCTCACAGAGTTTTAGTGATTTTTTAGATAGAGCGGGTGCGGTAACAACAATAATTACTGCAGATCAGGATTTAATCCAACAACATATGGATGATAAAAAAGTGTTAGAAGATAAGGAAAATGAAGCAAAAGATCTGTTAGTGAAACTTGAAAATTATGGAGAGTCTCAAAAGAAACTAAAAAGCGAATTAGATATACAAAAGAAAAATAAAGATGATATTATGCAATCTCTAAAGGACAAAGAAGAAGATTTAGAAAATGAAAAACTAAGTTTAGAAGAACAAAATTCATTACTTGATTCTCAAGAGGAAGCTATCGAAAAAGCTATAAAAATAGAATCTGAGAAGAAAACTCAAGTAGCTACTAAAAAAGAAAATGAAGCAAATAGTACTTCTAGTAGTATTAAAGCGAACACAAATGTTTCTAAAAAGACCAAAGGGGTATGGACAACTCCAGCTCAAGGACGATTAACATCCACTCTTGGTGAAAGATGGAACAAGTTTCATGCTGGTATAGATATTGCTAACAGTGCTGATGTGCCAATTGTTGCTGCTGCTAATGGGGTTGTTAGTAGATCTTATTATTCCACAAGTTACGGTAATGTAGTCTTTATCTCTCACTCAATTAATGGTCAGGTCTATACAACTGTTTATGCGCACATGGATAGTAGAGTAGTTAAGACAGGGGAACCTGTTTCCAAAGGGCAACAAGTAGGAATTATGGGGAACACTGGACAATCTTTTGGTCAGCATTTGCATTTTGAACTTCATAAAGGTCAGTGGAATACATCCAAATCGAATGCTATTAACCCACTCGATTATATTTCAATATAAATCATCAATCCAATCATACAATTAAATTATTTTAAACATTAACTTGATTAAAGAAGTGTTAATTAGGTTAATGTTTTTTTTAGAATTACTTACTTTAAAGATTGAATCTTGGAGGAGAAACCATGTTTAAAAGTAAAATTTTTATCTTGTTTGTTGTATCGGTTATTTTTTTGGCTGCTTGTAATAACAACCAAAACACAAATGAAAAAACTGCTGATGAAAGTTTAAAAATAATGACCAGCTTTTACCCTTTATATGATTTTACAACTAAGATAGCAGGGGACCGAGCTAAAGTTATAAATCTTGTGCAACCGGGTATTGAGCCACATGATTATGAACCATCACCAAAAGATTTGGCAAATCTAAATGAAGTTGATTTATTTATATACAATGGTGCTGGGTATGAAAGTTGGGTAACAGATACGATAAAAAGTATTGATACGAAAGATAAAAAGATTATTAATTCTAGTGAATATGTTGATTTATTGACTTTAAGAGAAACTGGTGAGAGTACGGAACCAAATGATAAAGAAGGCCAGGAAGATAAAACATACGATCCCCATTTTTGGCTAGATCCTATACGAGCTAAGCAAATAGCTGAAGTTATTAAGGAAGAGCTAATTAAACTGGACCCAGATGGAAAAGTTGTTTATGAAGAGAACTTTAACAAAATTGCTGTTAACTTTGATGAATTAAATTCAGAATATACTGAAGCATTATCTAATCCTATTCGAAAAGAAGTAATAGTTTCGCACAATGCATTTGGTTATTTGACTAATAGATATGGATTGGAACAAATAGCGATTACAGGAATTTCTCCATCCGATGAGCCATCTCCTAAAAAGCTTAAAGAATTAATAAGTTTTGCTAATGAACGGCAAATAAATTATATATTATTTGAAACTTTAGTAAGTCCAAAAGTAGCAGAAACAGTTAAAGATACTATTGGTGCAAAATCTTTAACATTAAATCCCATTGAAGGTCTAACAAATAAAGAAATAAAAAAAGGAGATGATTACTTTTCGGTAATGCGAGAAAATTTAGCAACATTAAAATTAGCTACTCAATAAAAATGAAAGTTAAAAATATGTTCATAATTTCTCGATAAAAAATCCTTGTTTTAACATTATTCTAATAAAAAGTAAAGGAGTGATAAAAATGGAATGGTTATCTATTTTGCTAGTACTTGTATGTCCAATTATGATGTTATTTATGATGAAAAGTCATGGAGGACATAGTCATAATAGGAATAATAATAAATTAGATAAAAGAGTCATTAAATTAGAAAATGAAAATAGGGAATTGCATAGGAAACTAAATGAACTTTCGCCTAAATGATGATATATGTAATATAAAAAAGAACACCTTAGTTTTGATTTCACTTAAGGTGTTCTTTTTTGTTTTCTCAATGATTAAGAAAAAATTGAAGGATAAAAATTTATTGTATTATAATTCAATCTTTATAAAAATTCCATTTTTATCATCTGTAATACCCATAATAAGTGGTGTATCACTTGTTATTCCCAGTATATTTCTTATTTCCTTGGGTATAGAAATACGATTTCCACTTAAATAACATTGATTTAAATCTTTATTATCATGGTTTGCTTTTATTATGATGGATTTGTCTAGTATATATATAAATAAAAGGTCTCCAGCATTAAAGTTCAACTGTTTCTGTAATTTTTTAGGAACAGCAATTTGTCCATTATTATAAATTCTCCTTTTATACACAGTCATTTCCACACCTTTTTAATTTCTCTTGAATAATATTTTTTTCTATTATAGAAGTCATTATTGAAGAAATTGTGCAGATTTAAGATAACATTCTTTCTCCATACTTTTTTGATGATTTGATTATAAACTTAAATTACTAAGTTATTAATTTATAAATTTATTAGGAGAATAGCGATGAAACTTCAGTTTATTATCTTAATTATGATAAGTTTGTTGATTACAAGTGTTTTAATAATATTACTTGTAAAAAGAACTAATATAGTTATAATTTCTCTTACTACTTTATATTTAATTATACTATTTTCTTTATTTAGTATTGATAATGGCAAACTAAAGAGGATATTACGTAAAGAAGTAATTGTAGATATACCACTACCGGAATTTATGATGAAAAAGGGAGAAGAAGAGCCTAAAGAAGTTGAGGACATCATTAAGGAAGTAAATCAACCATCTAAAAAAGTTGATACAATTAAGAAGGAAATTTTACTAGATGCACCTATAATAAAACAGTTTCCTGAGTTACCTAGGGGCTGTGAAGTGACTAGTTTAGCAATGTTCTTACAATATTATCAAGTTAAAACAGATAAAATGGAACTTGCTAAAAAAATAAAAAAAGATAAGACCCCATTATCAACCAAAAATGGAATGATACATTGGGGAGATCCAAATGATGGATACATTGGAGATATGTATTCTTATAGTAAACCAGGCTATGGAGTTTATCACAAACCTATAATAAAGTTGGCGGAAGAGTATTTACCAAACAAAATAGTTAATCTAACAGGGAAACAGTTTGAGGAACTAAAATTATATCTTTCAAACGACAAGCCTGTGTGGATAATAACCAATACAACCTATAAAAAATTGCCTAACTCTTCCTTTCAAGAATGGGAGACGCCAAATGGAAAAGTTAAAATAACATATAAAGAACATTCTGTGTTAATTACAGGATATGATCAATCTTTTGTATATTTTAATGATCCCATTAGTGGTGAAAAAAACAAAAAAGAACCATTAGGTCCTTTTATAGATGCGTGGAAACAAATGGGGAGTCAAGCTCTTTCCTTAAAGTATGATTGAGGTAAAAGGTTCTTGATTTATTATAAGTGTAATTGTGCAAGTGGAAACATGTGCCACATTTAAAAAACCTTTATACTATCGACTAAAAGTGAATTTGAAAATATTGGAGGTAGTAAATAGATAGTTTCGTTGATAATATGATTCCTGTGGACATTAATATTAAGAGGTTTGTATGAAATCGAGTAAATTTTTATTTTCTGTGTTTCTAGTAATATTATTGTCATCCTTTTTTGGAGTAAATACAGAAGCAGCGTCTCTTTACACAGTAAAATCAGGAGATACTCTGTGGAAAATAAGTCAGCAAAGTGGAGTTCCTATAGAATCTATTCAAATAGCAAATAATTTAAAAGATAATAAATTAAATGTAGGACAACGATTAAGTTTACCAGAACCAATTACTGCAAGCGAAAGAACTTTATTAGCTCAATTGGTTTTTGCCGAAGCACAGGGAGAACCTTATGCTGGAAAAGTTGCAGTAGCGACTGTAGTTTTAAATCGTGTAGATAGTGACCTTTTCCCAAAAACAATAAGAGAAGTAATTTATGAACGTTCAAATGGCTATTATGCTTTTTCTCCAGTTCAAAATGGCAAAATAAATAATAATCCAACCACTATAGATTATAGAGCAGTAGATGAGGCAGTAGCATATAGAGGGAAAGGGAGTGGATCCCTGTATTTTTACAATCCTCAAACAGCAAAAAGTGAGTGGATTCTAACAAAAGAAGTTACCGTAAGAATTGGTAATCACAGGTTTGCAAAGTAATTTTTAAAAAAAGTGTGCTTGAAACACAAAGGGAAACCCTTTGTGTTTTTTTTATTTAATTATAGGTATTTTAGCTATGGATAGATAAGCATGACCAAGTATTATCCACTCAATTCCTTATCTATCTCAAACTATCAAGTTATGACTCGGGTTGCATACCAAAGAATTAGTAAACTACTTAACTACTTCTGGGAGTTCACTTAGAAATTTTAAAGTCCTGATTTTTTTAGTTATTCCACTTCTGTGAGTTCGGTATTCCTGATGATATTTCCTAATTTGGTCTTATCCCTATAAATATTGGAATTAGAAACTAATTTTTTCCTATTTTCCTTTTCTAAACTAGCCAATTGGATTTATCCATGGATTCTGCATTATTTATTGATAAATTTACTTGAAATTAAATACTCACTGGTGAAACACGTAGTTTTTAACATCTAATAGTTATTTTGAATTCAAAATAAGAAAATTAATTTAATAGAGGGAATTGGAGTAGATAGTATGCAGAGTGAAAATTTAAAGTTAGTTAATTCAAACGTTCTTAAGCTCATAGCTATACTTTCTATGGTTGTGGACCATATCGCAGTTGGCTTTGTACCCTCAGGCACTACCTTGGAACTTATTTTACGTACTATTGGCAGACTAGCAGCTCCAATAATATTTTACTTAATAGCCGAAGGGTATTTCTATACTTCAAACGTAAAAAAATATTTAAAACGACTATTTATTTTTGCCGTAATTTCACACTTTCCATTTGTTATGTATTTTGGGATTTCATGGTTTCAAGGAACAAGTGTAATTTGGACTCTATTCTTAGGGCTAGTAGCTCTGACTATTGTACAAAAGCCTAGTATATCAGTGTTTGATAAAGTTATGTTTGTTGCTTTATGCTGTCTCCTTGCCTGGATGGCTGATTGGAATTATATAGGTGTTCTATGGATAATGTTTTTTGGTGTATTTAGGGGAAGGTTTCAGCTACAGATTCTTAATTTTGTATTAATTGGAATTTTTCTATATGCTATTCCTGGCATTTATACGTCAGGGCTCAATTCTGTTTTTCGCCTTGGTTTCTTATTAGTAATTCCGTTATTGGCTTTATATAATGGTAAGCAAGGCAGAAAATCAAAGGTTTTCAAATGGGGATTCTACTTTTTTTATCCACTTCATTTGTTATTATTATATATTTTAAAATATTATATTTCTATTTAATAAAACGAGGAGGAGAGTGATCATGAAAAGATATAGAAAATTAAATAAAATGCCTATATTTCTGTTATCAATGATAATTGTATTATTGACAGCATGTGTTAATAATAGTGAAAATATTACTAATAATGAGGCACCTCCAACCAATGAAAAAGATAATGCTAATGATTCAAACTCTAAAAAGAGCAATTACACTAAAAACATAATAGGTATTACGTATAAAGGAGAGCTTGAACTACCTGTTGATGGTTCCACAGGATATACATCTATTAGTTTAGAATTAAAAGCTTCTCCCATTGTAGATTCTAATACTATTAATTTATTAGAGGCAGGTACTGCTTTTGAGATCTTAAGAGAAGAAGGGGAGTGGTGGTTAATTAGACGAGGAGATATAACGGGATGGTTGCCAAATAAATATTGTTTTATTAATCTTCCAGATGTCATCCCGTCTATTATTTATGATAATACCAATACTTATTCTTCAAAATTTACTTCCTCTGAAAAATCTATTCCTAATATTACGGGAAGAGCCTTGTATTGGGGCAAAACATATAATAAAAGGCTAAAAAAAGACGAGTTTATCATGCCAGTTTTATATTCAATGTCAAAAAAAATATATAAAGCCCAACAAAATGCAATGTCTGAAGGGAAGTCACTAAAATTTCATGAGGGATTTAGGCCATATTCTACCCAAAAAGCTGTAGTCAAAGGATTATCTAAATTAGCCAAAAATGATTCATCAGTTATGAAAGGAATTAATGATCCGCCATGGGGAATATCTTGGTTTATTACGGATGGTGTTTCAAATCATCAAGTGGGATATGGAGCAGATATTAGTTTAGTAAAGGTGATTACAAAAAAAGAAATATTAATAGGTGAATACAAAGTAAATAATATTACGGAATTTACCGAGTATGATATGCCTTCACAAATTCATGAGTTGAGCGGAAAGTCGGCTATATTTACTACTCCAGTCACCTCGAGTAATGCTACAGCATGGAAGCATGCAACATATACAGTTTCAATGAATGATGCAGCTAAGTTGTTACAAAAATATGCTACGGAAGCAGGTCTTACACCCTTAGCTTCGGAATGGTGGCATTTTAATGATTTGGATGCTAGAGACCAAACTGCAGATAATAGAAGTAATGGAGATTTCATTCTAATGGAAGTTTATAGTTCGAGTCCAAGTTAGTAAAAGCTTAAACCTTTTAGGGAGAGTCTGCGTTTCACAAATAATGGAATACAACCTGATTATTTTGCTTTTTGAAATTTTTTAAATCACCAAACATTAGGCAATAACCTATCCTTTCTTGTGAATAATACATAGAATGTTTAGGAAATACATCTAGAGGAGGGGATTAAATGGAAAGACAGAATATTGACAGTGCGATGGTTTACGGAGGTTATCATGGGGGTTATCCAGGTTACGGAATGGGACACGGGGGTTATCATGGGGGCTATCCAGGTTATGGAATGGGACACGGGGGTTATCATGGGGGCTATCCAGGTTATGGAATGGGACACGGAGGTTATCATGGGGGCTATCCAGGTTATGGAATGGGACACGGAGGTTATCATGGGGGCTATCCAGGTTATGGAATGGGACACGGAGGTTATCATGGGGGCTACCCAGGTTATGGAATGGGACACGGGGGTTATCATAGAGGATAACCAGGTTATGGAATGTCACATCAGGGTTATCACCATAGTTAATTAAAATTAAATATTAGCCAATGGGAGATAAGATTTCCGCTCATGTAAGTAGTGGAAATAGATCCCAAAAGCACTTTCTTTAAATAAAGGGTTATATATTTTTTAATGCTTAATTGAGATGAGCATTAAAATCACATAATCATAATTAAATAGTCTTATTGTTTATTCTTTTGGATGTACTACTATCGTGCATCCTTTTTACATACTAACCTCTTAAAGGTGATAATATTATGACAGTATTCCTTTCTAAAAGAAAAAGCTTGCTCTTATAATAATAAGTGCAGTTTTGTTGAATAAAGAGGTTTATTAAGTCACAGTTTGTCAAGAGTGGTTAGGATAAGGGAAGTTAAATATATAACACTTATATAGGATTTTTCACAATAATATATTATTGAAAGAATAACGATTATCAACTACAAAAATACCCATTCTTAAATAGACAACCTTCATATAAGAGTTTAGGGGAATGGAATCGACTCGAGTATATCCCGTGATGTCTCATTACCAAAGCAAGAACATTGTACTAAGAGATGCATGAATATATAGTTTAAGGGTAACTTAAAAAGGCAGTTGTTAATCAGCAGTTTCATTATAATGTTAAGGTTATGTCATAGAAATAGAATCATAGACCAAGTGTGCGCTAAATTCTCATTAACGCTTAATATTCTTGCTTAAAAATACGTCTAATCCCTTGGTATGTAAGAGGTTAGACGTATTTTTATTATATTCAATATCAATCTAAGAAGGATTAACGCTTGTTTTAGGAGTTAACGCTCCTTTACTGCGTAAAACTGCGTTTTATAAGCATTCCGTTTATGATATATGACCTTATCCTAATGTTACTAACAAAGTAAGATTATATAAGTACAATTATACAAAATAGCGACTAAAAATGAGGTAGGTATTAAGATTTATTTGAACCTTAAGCAATCCTTAATAAGTCTCCTTTTTTATGAACTGTCATACGATGTCGTTATTTGACGAAATAATAGGATTGCCCAATTATTTCCTATCTTTGATAATTGAAGGGAGGGAATCTTTATAATTAAAAAGTTAGAGGTTTGATTGTAGGAAAAAGCAAATGAACTCCTTGATTCTAATAGTATGGTATTTGGATATAAATTTTTGGAATTAAGTTTATAATGGGACAGTTAGATTAATTAAAGATTTTGACTCTATTTAGAAGGTGATGGATATTGAAAGCATTTTTAACCGTTGAAAAAGCATCCGAGGAAATTGAAAAGTCAGAACAATATATAGCTGATTTGAAGAAGTTTATTAGCTTAGTTGAGAATTATAATGCTGATACCCCGGAAAAGTTGGTTATTAAGTATTATGCTTTAATAGGAAGAGCGGACAAAGTTGCAATTAAGATAAATGAAGAAGGATATAGAATTGATGGCAGAAAATATATATCAAATGATGTAACTGCAATAATTCAAAGTGAAATTACAATAGATGAACTACATGAAATGGTGAAATTAATACAAAAGAAAAATAAAGCTATAGTTAATAAAAAATGGAATTAATGGGGCATTATAGATGTTTATAAAACAATGAGGATACTGGCAAGAGTTATGAATAGATATAAAGGAAAGTGAAGTAAAAAAAAGGGGAAAGCAAATGTTAAAAGCAGAGTTTGGTAAAGATACAGGAATTAATATTCGAACCTTGAAGCCTATTGGAGTGATATTAGATACAAATATATTAATTGACTTAATGAAGCCAGCTGTATACAAACATGCTGATTACTCGAATTTCTTATCTTTAGTTAAGCTAGGATTTATCAAAATATTATTGCCAAAACAAGTGAAAGAAGAATGGGAGAAGCATAGAGAAGAAAAATATCTATCCTATCTTGATGAAATAAATAAAAAAATAAAAAAATATCATGAATTTGCATCTTATTTAAAAGGTGACGAAAGGGATACATTTCTCGCACAAACAGAGAAAATAAGGAAGTTTGAAAAAAGAAACTACAAGTATAACTATGGTCTTAGAATGAGGAATATTGATAGAATTATTAAAGAAGACTATCGAACAATTACATTTGATAGAAACAATTTGGTAGATAGTAAGATAATTGATTTATCACTAAATAAGTTCGATCCATTTTTTACTACAACCAAAAAGAAAAAAGGTGAAGGAGTAAAAAATGAAATGGCTGATGCAATCATATTTTTCTCTTCTTATTATTATCTAAAAGAGTATAGAGGGGAATTTTCAAGAGTATTTTTCGTCTCTTCGAACTCGAGTGATTTTGCTGAAACAGATAACACAACTATGATTCATCCTGATCTTAAAGAATATTTAGATGAAGTTGATGTAGAATATATGAACTATTTAGGAAGAGTGAATAACATAGTAGATCCAGATAAAACGGCTATGATAATTGATGAAGCTGGAATTGAAGATTTTTTAAGTGATGCATACTTTATTGTATGTAATAACTGCAAAGAAGATATCCACATAAATGCAGATTCAAGTATACTAAGGTCAAAAGAAAAATTAATACCTACTTATCATTTAATATGCCAAGAATGTGGATATGAACATGACACTTACGATAGTCCGCATGATGAATAGAGTCTATATAGGAAATTTTTAAAAAGTTATATAACCACCTTATTTTTATCCTAACTATAACTATATTTATATACATTTGCTACCGTAATGGTAGCTTTTTCTTATGGTGTTAATAGGGCAGTTTAGTTTAACAAGGAAAATCACACAAAATATAGAAATAAACTTATATGAGCTAACCTAAATAAGATAATTGTTAATATGGAGGTATCTATGCCAACTTTAAAAATAGGAAATGTTTGTGTAAATAGGAATTCAAACGGAGATACGGTAATTATAAACGAATTTAGTGCAATAAAAGAAAGTATTAATTATATTAATGAGTTTAATGTAACGAACGTAGATATAGAGGACTTTGATTGTTATGATTTAAATTTCCTGAGTGATTGCCCAGATATTGAAAAGCTGTCGGTACATAATCATTTTGTGAAAGATCTAGGTGGTATTTATGAGTTGAAAAAATTAAGAGTGTTGGCAATTAGTGAAGCCACTACAAAAGTAGAATTCAGAATACACGAGATAAAAAACTTAGAAGAGTTATATGGTACATTACCGAAAAACACCATAGGAATTAAGGAGTTAAATAAATTAAAAAAGGTTGCATTGTGGGGTTATAAACCTAAATCAAAGAGTCTTAATGAATTTGAAAACTTGATAAGTTTAAATGAACTTAGCTTGACACAATCAAACCTCCACACACTTGATGGTATTGAAGAATTAGTAAATTTAAAGAGCCTGGGATTGTACTACCTAAGAACATTAGCTGATATAACAGCATTGAAAAATTTAATTGCTCCAGTTTACGAATTGTCTTTTGAGAATTGTAAAAAAATAGAGGATTTTTCTCCTATTCAAAATTTAAAGAAACTTGAAGATCTTAAAATAATATCCTGTGGTGATATACAATCCCTTAGCTTTGTTCCAAAATTAACAAAACTTAAAAGTCTAGTGTTCCCGGAAACAAATATCTTAGATGAAAATTTAACAGTTTGTAATGGAATTGAGTATGTTCATTATACGAAACAGAAACTTAAAACAAAGCAGATTTCAGGTGGAAAAGTTAGTCTTCATGACTTAACCAAACCTACATATGAGTGGACTAGCAGATTGGCTGATGGAGATGAGATATTTAATCCAGAAAATATTGAATCCACCAACAAGGTTCTTGAGGCATATATTAACAACCTAATAAAACTGGGAGTTAATCCTAAAAAGAAAGAAATAATGCATTTTGTTAAAGATGTTGTAATCAGCATAAATGAACTAAATGAAAACAATGATTATTTTATTGAGACAATGGAGAGAGAAGAGCTGTGTGAGTATATTATTCAAGCAGCCAATATAGCTGGTTTACAAACCTATGAAGACATTACCGAACCATGGAGAGAGTGGTAAAGAAAACACCTTGGGAATCGCTACTGTGGTTTTTCTTATTAAAGAAAATTGTCAGCATTCCTGTAATAGATATCCCTTTCTTGTGTCACAAACGTGGCAGCATTCCTGTAATAAGTGAAAATGCGATTTGAAAGAAAAAAGACCTCTTGATAAGATAAATGTGTCCTAAGCTGGCCAGCTAAAAGGGACAAAATATCTACTCGGAGGTCTCACTATGAATTATAACCAAAATCATAAAATAGCTCAAATCACACCTAAAACTTTAGTAATAGGTATTGATATTGCCAAACATCATCATGTAGCTAGAGCACAGGATTATCGTGGAATAGAGCTTGGATCTACTTGCTTTTTTGATAATACTCAAGAAGGATTTAGGACATTTATTAATTGGATTACTCAAATAAAAGAGTTATGCGAAATGGAATCTGTCATAACTGGAATGGAGCCTACAGGCCATTATTGGCTTAATTTAGCTCATATTCTAAAGGAGGAACAGATTAAGTTCGTTACGGTCAACCCATTACACGTCAAGCATAGTAAGGAGTTAGACGATAACTCTCCAACAAAAAATGATGTAA